>JABDLS010000059.1 GCA_013002885.1 Gemmatimonadota bacterium
GTCCCTTGGCGCCGAGGGGAATCAGCGGCTCGAGGTGGGCACGCTTCTCGAAGCTCTGCAGGACTTTGGCGCCGGGTGACGTGGCATCGAGGACCGACGCGCAGGAAGCACACACCACGTTCACCGACATGCCCGCCTGCCGGACTTCCACGGAACTGCCGCACCTCGGGCAGTTCAAGGTGCGCACTTGCTCGTGGTGGAGCACCTCTCCGGCATCCTCTCGCAGATTCTCCAGGGAAAGTTCGTCGAAGTCGACGTACTCGCCGGCGAAGACCAGGGGCGGATCTTCACTCTGGTCGAGAGTGACGACCCTTCCGCCTGCCGACTTGAGGTCGGCGAAGGTCATGTCGCCTCGGTCGTGGTATTCCCAGGGAAGCTCGCCTTCGGTGCCCAGGTACCGGGCCGGGGTCGTATCCGTGACCTCGTAGGTGTCTCCGAACAGCCTCAGGCGAAGCCCACGGGTGATCTGGGCCTCGTAGGGAATCGGTCCCGCGTCCTCCACGAGGAAGCTCACCGAGTACTCGAGCATGGCAGCCGAGAGCCAGCCCGAAGAGCCGTCGTAGAAGACGAGATGCCACTCGCTCCAGCCGCCTCGCTCGTATCCGTAAACGATCCGCCCGACGACGGTGAACCGGCGCCCTTCGTAGCGGCCCTCGGTCCCGAGTTGGATGGGCGACGTGGTGGGAGGGGGCTCCGACACCTTGCCGACCCGCTCCAGGTCGGTCCCGTGGCGCACGAGGATTGAATCGCAGTACCCGCACGTAGTCTGCACGGCACCCGACCAGCGGAAGGCCACCTCCGCGCCGCAGCTCGGGCACTGGGCAGACGGCCCGCTCACGGGTTGGTCACCTCGGCGGCAGACGGCCCGCTCACGGGGTGGTCACCTCGGCGGCAGACGGCACGTAGCGTCTAGCGAGGGTGCGGACGTGCACTTCTTCGGCACCCAACTCCTCGGCCAGGCCGCCCTCGAAATCCCACCGCGGCCGGGGGCGGCAGCAGAAGAGATTGAGGCAGATCGTGCCGTGCTCGGGGAAGGTGTGACAGGTAAGGTGGGACTCGGCGAGGAGGCTCATACCCGTAATGCCCCCGGAACCCGGGAAGACATGCCACGTCGATGGCTGAACCTCGTTGAGCCCCAGCTCCTCGATGATCCGCCGAAAGAGGCCGCGAAGGGTCGGGAGATCCCTGAGGGCCTGGGCCTCGCAGCCGCGCGCTTCGACGATCCACTCTCGACCGAGGGTCTCGTGAGAGGGGAACGTCTCGATTGGCGTGCTTTTCGACATCGCGCGCTCCGATGGCGGTGCGAAGGCGTGCGTTCAGGGCTGCTGACCCTGGGCGGTCAGACCTGGTCGGCGGTCATCTTAGAGGCGAGGTCCGACGCCGTGCAAATCGGGCCCGGGTTACTCCAGAGCCAGGCTGCGCGCTCGTACCTCGGGCTCCTGGAGCCCGTACAGGGGCGGCGTCGCCACTTCCAGCCCCCCGAGGATCTCGTAGAGCTGGCCCCGATGATGGATCTGGTGCTCGAACATCAGCCGGATCCACTTCCAGACCGTGATTTCCGCTCCGCCTACGGTTTTGCATCGCCGCTCCAGATCGGATGGCGTCAGGCCGGAGATGATCTCCGCGGTCTCATCCTGCATTCGAGCGAGGTAGCCGATGACGCCAGCCTTGCCGGCGGCGAGCTCGGGGCCGTGGCCGGGATACCGGGAAGGTCGCAGCCGCACATTCTCCGCCCACATCCAGCGCTCGGCGGCCCCGATGTGGCGAAGGATGTCGCCGGGTGTGAAGCGGCCCGGCCCGGGAGCGTACTCCAGCCGGATCTCGGGGATGCAATCCGCGACCGCCCGGGTCCTGCGGCGCACGGAGGCGTATTGACCCAGGATGTCTTCGAGCTCGGGCGGGGGTGTTCGGCCCCGGTCGTTCAATTGCAGCTCGGGGAAGAGCTGTTGAAGTCAAAGTCTTGCAGAGGGAGGCCGCTGGGGACTTCGGCCGGAATCAACGACGCGAGTCGATCGGGATGCGCGTCGGGGTCGCTCAACGCGTGCATGAAGGCCACCAGGTCGTCGATATCGTCATCGGTCAGTTCCCGGGGCACGGCGCTGAGGCCATGGACTCGGTCGAGCATGGGCTGGACCGGACCCATGGGTCCCCGCAAGCTCGTCGGCAGGATCGTGTTCGAGTAGTTGTCGAGAGAGGTGAATACATCCGTGTGGTGGCGGACGGCGTCTTCGAGGCACACGTAGGCACCGTTGTGCATGAACTGAGGCTGGTACGCCACATTCCGCAGCGGCTGGGTCCTGAATTTGTAGCGATCTCCCGGGTCGCCCGACACGTGCTCGAAACCGAAGTCCTCGTTGTCGCCTGGCCCGTCGAAGTCGGCGTTGGTGGTGACCGGACGAATCTGGGGGACCGCCAGATTGTGCGACTTGAAGTCGCTGAACATCTGATTCGCGTACCCTTCGGTGATGTGGCACTCGAAGCAGGCCGCTCTGAACCCGAAAAAGAGGATCCCGCCGCGCTTCTGTGAGGCCGTCAGCGCGCTGGTGTCCCCCCGAGCGTACCAGTCGACGGGCGCGTCCGCCCGGACGAGCGTGAACTGGAACTCGGCCAGCGCTGCGGCGATGCGGTCGTAGTCGATGGGGTCGCCGGCATCGATGGCCGGATAGACCTCTGCGAACCGCTCCCGATACTCGGGGATCGCGTCCACCCGGGTGGCGATCTCCGATCGGATATCGCCGGCGTCGCCGACGAAGTCGAAGCCCGCCATCTCGATTCTGGAGACAACCGGTGTGAAGGCCTGTCCGGCGAGAAGGTGGTCGAGCCTCGACAGCGACGTACCCTCCGGCGGGGGAAAAACGAAGCCGTCGGAGTTGTCGAAGGGGTCGAGGGACAGGGCTTCGAAGCGACCGTCCCACATCAGGCGGGGAAAAAAGGCAGCGTTCACCACGCTCGGTGCCCGCCGGAGGTTGTGCGGACCCTGTCGGTTCTCGCCGACGATGAGGTTGTTGTCGACTCCGATGGAGATGGACACGGCGTCGTTGAACGACACGTTGGGCCCATGGCACCCCGCACAACTGTTGTCTTCCGTCAGAGAGAGGACGCGGTCGAAGAAGAGGAGTCGCCCCACCTCGGCCAGTCTCTCATCCACCGAACGGCCGAGCTTGACCTCCAGCTGCTCCTCGATTCGACCGTCCAGACGGTGGGCTGCCAGCAGGGTACTCAGCCTGGCATCCAGCTCGCCCCCGTCGTCGCCTACCTGCCCAGGCCCAACGGGCTCGTCGGGGCCGCAGGCAGAAAGGACGGCAAGCGCGAAAGCCGACAAGGCTAGTCGGCCTGGACGCAAGAAGGTGGCGCCCCGACTCGTAGCTTTGATCAGGGGGTGAGTGGACATGCCCATTGTACGACCGGATACCATCGCTGCTACAGGTTGATCCCGTGAACCATACACCGGGCAGGGGCGGATCGACTAGTAGATGAAGCCGAGACCGGCCATGAAGGCTGTCCGATCTTCGCCCCAAGCGACGGCGAGGCGCACGACCTCGGACCGATCCGGGAGACCGAAGAAGATCCCGCCTCCCAAGGCCGTGTGCCATGTATCTGACTGCTCGCCCAGGCTCCAGACCCGGCCCGCATCGCCGAGGCCATACATGCCGATATCCAAGGGGATGGGGAAGTAGATCTTCCAAAGGGGTAGGCGCACCTCGGCACTACCGAGGAGGAGCCCATCGCCGGCGTATCGTTGGAAACGTAGAGAACGAAGCGACCGAGGCCCTCCCAGGAAAGCCGCAGAAGCAAAGGGGAAGGTCCCCCAGACCTTCTCCCCGGCGACACGCAGGGCGACGACCGGGCGCTGTCCGCCGGGTGGTGAGAGGTAGGTCGCCACCTGGAGTCGCACCTCCTGATAGGGTGCGACGAGGTCCAGGATCCCTGGGAATACCCCGGTCCGGCCCTCTACGCGTACCCCTCTGGTCGGTCGCCCCTGGTGGTCGCGGTGGTCCACACCGAACGACGCTTTGAAGCCGGCTCGGGTGAAGCTCCCTGCACCGTAGGGGTCCGTCTCGCTGATGAAGGAGGAGTTGCCCAGCGTGTCCGTGGACGTGTGCACGAGCGAGGGTCCGACCTGGAGGTAGGCACCGTCGACCTCGCCGATGGTGAGCCCGAGCTCGGCCCCGAACTGCTGGTGAGCGACCCGGTGGTAGGCCTTGGACCTGGTCGTGCTCGTCTCGTTTCCAAAGCCGTAGAAGTTGATGATCTCCACGCCACTCCAGAGGACATCGAACCGGAGGTCGTGGCCACCGACGGCGCGTCGGCCGAGGTACCGTAGATCGACGACAGGCTCGTTCAACCCGAACGCCCATCCGGCCTTCACCTGGACCCGGGTGCCGAGTGGGCGTTTTCCGAATGTGTACCTCCGGTAGTCTATCCCCGGGCTCAACATCAGGCCTCGATCATCGTCGTACGAGGCCGTGGGCTGCGGTATGGTTTGGGAGCCCCAGTCCAACTCCCTTCGGTCCTCGAACCAGGCCATGGGGCGGGAGGGAGCGCTGCGCCGGATGGAGACGCGGTCGGAATCGGGGAAGCGCGTTTCTTCGCCGGCATCATAGACAATGGTTCGCCCACCGGGGCCTGCCGACTCATCGTGGAAGCTGTCCCGTCCGCCGCCCCCGAGAACCCGCACCGTGATGTCCTCGGCTCCCTCCCCCCGAAGAAAGACCTCGTCTGCGCCACCTCGCATGTAGACCCGGACCTCCGACGTTTCCTCAGGCACGAAGGTCCGTCGGAATGCGGCCTGTCCTCCTTCGACGGTGATGATCACCTCCACACTGGCGTCTCGATATCGGGTGACGGAGAGCGTTTCGGCCGCGTCGGTGGCGTGGATGTCGGCGTAGTCGAAGACCACCTCGTAGAGCCGAGACGCGGCCAGGTCCAGGTGGTCCCGACGAGCCTGGAGGGCAGTCGTCAGCTCCGCTCCGATGAGGGAATAGTGCTCGGGCGGCATCCTCTCGACAGCCGCTGCGATCACTTCATCGTCGAGCGCTTCTCGAACCTCTAGGACGATGGCGGCCCACGCCTCCCGATCGAGGCCGACCAGGAATTGTCGATCGATGTCCCAGGCGTTCCGGGTGAGGGCGAAGATGTCGGGGTAGTGGTCCTCGAAGACGACGAGACGACGCTCCCAGGCCCTCACGACCCACTTGAATGTCCCGTCGAAGCGAACGAAGGCCTGATCCCGATCCCTGGGAATGACCCGCCATACCGTACCCTCGGGAGACTCGAAGGCTGCCCACAGGTGGTTGTTGTGACTTCGGTCCCGGTCGCCCACGATCAGGTCGACGAGCCGTGCACGAAGGAGTCCCCGGGCGTCCACACGATGATCGGGGTTCTCCTCCAGAGCTTCGAACAGCTCCTCGGTGGAGGCGATCCGTCGGGACCCGGCGAAACCCGGAGCCCCGTCGGGCCCATCGTCTGGCCTCTCCTCTACGAGAACGAGGAGGCCCCGGAACTCCTCCCTGAACTCCGCCAGCCGCGGGTCGTCGGGGACGACCATGTAGGTCGGCTGCGTATGCAGCACATCTACGGCATCCAGGAGGGCGCTCACCACGGGGGCACCCGTCGGGTGAAAGGACGAGATCTGGTCCTGGATCATGTCGGCCAGGATGGAGCGGTTGAAGATCTCGAACTCTATGGGTGACTTCTCCACCGACCGGAGGACGTAGCGTCGACCGTCTCCCCCGCGAAGGTGCAGGGTCCGAGTCGTAGAACCTCCGCCGAGCCGGAGGGGGGTGAGACCGCCGGCGAAGGTCTCGAGGTCGACGACTGGCACTTCGATGGGCGTGGTCCAGAGCTCTCGGTATCCGCGTCCGAAGAGCCGCTGCTCCAGGGCTCCGGCACGGTAGCCTGCTCCCGGGGCCACGACGGCGGCGGGGGTCCCGGGGGCGGGGGGCGGGTTCACCTGCCCGTGGGCCGTGCCACCGAACGCCAGCAACAGGGTCACCGCCGCCGAGAGGCACGGACAAAGGCCGGCCTGCGATCCGCGCCAACAAGCCATGACGTACTCAGACACTGCATGCCACGGTTCGGGCTCGCTCGATCGGGCATCCCATGGCGAGGTAAGACGTCCACCCCTCCTGGATTCCGGAGACCGTGACGGCGGCGATGGCGTGCTTGGGCATGATGCAGGCTCCACGAGCGAGGTTGCCCCGTGACTCGATCCCGAGAGGATCGCCTGGAGGCTACGGAACGGATGTGGTCGGCGCCATCCGGGAGAGCGCCCGCCGTCGCCGCCGGTTGTAGCTTTCGGCCAGATTCGAAACCGGCGAGACGAACACGCCGGCGACTTCCCTCCAGCTTCCGATTCCTTGTCCGAACTTCCACCCTCGCAGAGCGCCTCGGGGAAAGCGGGACCCTCGACCGGCTCCTCGGACGAAGCCAGTGCCGTAGAGGCAGGCTTCGGCACATTCGCAGGGGTCTTCACGCCCTCGATCCTCACCATTCTCGGCGTGATCATGTACCTGCGGTTCGGCTGGGTCGTGGGCAACGTGGGACTCTGGCAGACGCTGATCATCGTAACGATCTGCACCTCCATCACGGCGCTCACCGCCCTGTCCATGGCCTCTATCGCCACTGATCGGCGAGTGAAGGCTGGTGGGGCGTACTACATGATCAGCCGCTCGCTGGGCGTGGAGACCGGAGGGGCGGTGGGCATCCCGGTCTACTTCGCCCTGGCCTTCTCCGTCGCTCTCTACACCATCGGCTTCGCGGAAAGTGTGACCCGCGTCTTCCCCCTCGTCCCGCAGACGGCTCTGGCCGCCGTGACGACGGTCATCGTCGCGATTCTGGCCATCGTCAGCGCCCGCCTGGTGATTCGAGCCCAGTACTTCATCATGGCGGGCATCGGTATCTCGCTGCTGTCCCTTCTCTTCGGGGGACCCCTCGAGGCCACGAGCCTTCAGCTCCAGCCTGCCCCGAACGCCGAGGCCGGCTTCTGGGTCGTCCTGGCCGTCTTCTTTCCGGCCGTCACCGGGATCGAGGCCGGGGTGAACATGAGCGGCGACCTCAAAGATCCGGCCCGGTCGATTCCACGAGGGACGTTGGCGGCCCTCGGCGTCGGCTATCTCGTCTACATGACCCTCCCGGTGCTCCTCTCCACCCGCGCCGACGCCCAGTCCCTCATCGACGATCCTCTCATCATGCGGAGGATCGCGTTCTGGGGTGATGCCATCCTTCTCGGGGTGTGGGGTGCGACCCTCTCGAGCGCCCTGGGGAGTATCCTCGGCGCGCCCCGGGTGCTCCAGGCTCTGGCGCGGGACGGTGTCCTGCCGCGGTGGATGCGGGTTCTTGGACGCGGGAGCGGACCTGGTGACGAGCCCCGTGTCGGTACCGTCGTGACACTGGCCGTGGCCCTCAGCGCCGTCATGCTAGGCGAACTGAACGTCATTGCGCCGATCCTCACCATGTTCTTCCTCGCCTCGTACCTCTCCGTCAACTTGGGTGCGGGGCTCGAGAACATGCTCGGCAGCCCGTCTTTCCGGCCGTCCTTCCGCGTCCACTGGTCCGTTTCGCTGCTGGGCGCGCTGGGTTGTCTGGTGGTCATGCTCCTCATCAACGCCGTCGCTACCGTGGCGGCCGCGGTCGTCATCGGTGGCGTCTTCCTCTGGCTCGAGAGGCAGGAGCTCCGAACCACGTGGGGTGACGTCCGTCGTGGGGTCATGTTGTCGGTCGCCCGGGGCGCGCTCCTCCGACTCCAGGGCGAGCCGCCCGATGCGAAGAACTGGCGACCCAACCTCCTCGTCCTGTCCGGGGCCCCCACCGGGCGATGGCACCTTGTGGAGTTCGCCGACGCGCTCACCCATGGGCGGGCCCTGATGACCGTGGCCACCGTCCTCCGATCGGGGGCGATAGACCCGGCCGCGCGACGCTCGATGCAGGAGCACGTACGCGAGTATCTCGAGCGGAAGGGCTTGCAAGCGCTGGTGCGCATCGAGGAGGCGCCCACCCCCTTCGAGGGGATGGAGCGATTGATCGCGACGTATGGCTTCGGCCCCCTCGTGCCGAACACGGTCCTCCTGGGCGCGTCGGAGGATCCGAGCCACCGCGCGGAGTACTGTCGGTCCCTTGCCATGATGCACGAGCTTCGGCGCAACGTCGTAGTCCTGCGTCACGACACCGAGCGTGGCTTCGGGGCACAGAAGAGGATCGACGTGTGGTGGGGTGGGATGCAGTCCAACGGTGGACTCATGATGCTCATGGGCTATCTGCTTCGAACCAGCATTCCCTGGCGACGGGCGACCCTTACCATCAAGCTCATGGTACCCGACCAGAGAGCTGCCGAAGCCGCCCGCGCAAACCTCCAGACGATGATCCAAGGCCTGCGGATCGGGGCGGAGGCGAAGGTCCTCATCGGGGAGCAGTCGAGCTTCCCGGAGGTACTCAGGCGCTCGTCGGCGCATGCCGATCTGGTCCTCATGGGTCTCGCCATGCCAGGCTCCGTGGATGACTACGAGGGGTACTATCAGCACCTTCAGGAGATGACCGCAGGGCTGCCGACGACAGCTTTCGTCCTCGCTTCCGAGGATCTCGACTTCGCGGAGGTGCTTCTTTGAGGTGCTGTGTCCGGTGACTCAACTCGATCCGGTACTGGCAGTCTTGCTGGCTTCCTCTGCGGCGGCTTTCGTCGCCGCCCTGGGCGTCGTGCCCCAGGCCCTCATGGGGAGATTGGCGACACCCGTTCTGGGGTGGGGCAACGCGCTGGCATCGGGGCTCATGTTGGGTGTGGCGTACTCGCTCACGACGGTACAGCCGGACGGTGAGGTACTGATGGGTGCCGGCGGGGCCGTCGTCGGGATGCTCTTCGTACGGATCACGCACGTTTTCTCGGGCGTCGAGGACCTCGACCTGAACGAACTCGGCGAGTTGGACCCGGCGTATGGGTACCAGCTGTTCGTGGTCAATACGCTCCACGCGGCCTACGAGGGCGTCGCCATTGGAGTGGCAATGATCGTGTCGCTGCCCTTCGGTCTCGCCATGGCGGTGGCGTTGGCGGTGCACAACATCCCGGAGGCGATGATCTTCACCGCCGTGCTCCGGGAGCGAGGCGTGAAGGTGCTCCATGCCGCTGTCCTGGCAGTGGCGACGAACCTCAATCAAGTGCTCCTTGCCGTCGTTACGTACTCGGTGCTCGCCGCGCTCCCCGTTCTACGGCCCTGGGCTCTCGGCTTCGCGTTCGGTTCACTCGTCTACCTCGTCCTCGACGAGCTCCTCCCGGAATCGTATCGGCAGGCGGGCCACACGAGCATCGCCCTCGTCACACTGGTCGCCATGGGCATCGTGGTCGCTCTGGGCGGGGGGATCATGTGATGAGCGATTGGCTCGTCGTCTTTCTGTACGCCCTGGCCACGGCCGTCGCGACGGGGTTGGGCGCCCTGCCGTTCCTGTTCTTCAGTGAGGTGTCCGACCGTTTCGTGGCCTACGCAAACGCGATCGCTGCGGGACTCATGTTGGGTGCGAGCTTCGGTCTCGTAGCCGAGGGCACCGCGCACGGGCGGTTGGAGACCCTTGGCGGTGTGCTCATCGGCGTCGTCTTCATTCTGGTGACTCAGCGCTACCTGGCGGACTACGACGAGGAGGAGTTGGTCTTCGGGGCAGCCCAGGGCGAGAGCGCGCGGAAGATGTTCCTCATGCTCATCGTCATGACCGTGCACTCCTTCTCCGAGGGGGTGGCCGTGGGCGTGTCCTTCGGAGGGGGGATCGAGCTTGCTACCGTGATCACGGTGGCCATTGCGGTACACAACATCCCCGAGGGCGTGGCCATCTCGGCGGTGATGCGACCCAGGGGCGTGAGCATCGCCGGGTGCGCAGGGTGGAGCATCGTCTCGTCCTTGCCGCAGCCCCTCATGGCCGTCCCCGCATTTCTCTTCGTTGAAGCCTTCCGACCGGGCCTTCCTTGGGGGATCGGCTTCGCGGCGGGGGCCATGATCTTCATGGTCCTCGGCGAGCTGCTCCCGGATGCCCTCGAAGAAGGCCGGCGTTCTGAGGTGGCTACGCTGACCACGGCCACCATCGTGGCGATGATGCTCTTCCAGCGGTTCCTGTGAAGGCGCGGCGGAGCCTCTCGGACCTGCTTACCCCTGCGCCCGTCGCAGCGCCGCTTTCACCCGAGTTTGCAACCGCGGAGGATCGATGGGCTTTCGGAGGTAGTCGTCGGCGCCCATCTCCATGAGTTCGATCTCCGAATCAGGGTCGGGCGTTCCAGTCAGGACGACCACCGGCAGGGCGGCCGTGGCCAGGGACTGCCGAACCGATTTCAGGACGTCCCGCCCGCCCAGTCGAGGCATGTCGAGATCCAGGAGCATGAGGGAGTAGCTCTCCCCTCGCGCCAGTCTGAGAATCGCATCGCTGCCGTCCGGCGACTCGGTAACCTCGTAGCCCAGCTTCTTCTCCAGGATGCCCCGTGCGATGGAGCGGGTCGTACCGTCGTCGTCCACGAGAAGGACGTGGGGTGTTTCCGTCCCGTTGCCTTCGGCACCGGCAATGGCGCCGTTCCCGGACGTTCCCTGCTCGACGATGGCGGCGGCGTCAGCGATGGCGGCGTCGGTATTCACCACACTGGCTCGCCGCTCAGGCGGGGGGGGCAGTTCTGCAGTTTCCAGGTCGTCCGTATCGGCGGGGCCCGTTCCCTGCCCGCCGTCGCCCAGCCCAATGACGCGGTCGACTTCCTCGATGGTCGTCTGCCCGGTTTCCATCCGGCTCAAGGCAGACCCGGCCAGCGTTGTCATGCCGTCGGCAGTTGCCTGTCGCTGGAGCTCGAAGGGCGGCGCGTCGTCCATGATCAGGCGAACCAGATCGGGCGTCGGGACCATGAACTCGGTGACGGGCAGGCGTCCGAGATAACCCGAGCCCAAACACCGATCGCACCCCTTGGCCCGGACCTTCGGGCGGCGACCATAGCGTTCGACGAGCGCCTGCTCTGTCGGAGTCAGCTCGTTGCCCACCTCCTCGGCGCAGCCTTCACAGACGCGCCGGACGAGCCGCTGGGCCAGTGCGCCGCGGAGGGTCTCGCCGATGGTGCCTGCATCGAGGCCGAGGTCGATGAAGCGTCGGATGGATCCCACGGCGTCGTTGGTGTGAAGCGTGGCCAGGACCAGGTGCCCGGTGAGACTGGCCTGGGCGGCGATATCTGCCGTCTCGCCGTCACGGATCTCACCCACGAAGATGATGTCCGGATCCTGGCGAAGGATGGCCCGGAGGGCCGAGGCGAAGGTCATACCCTGCTTGTGCTCGACCTGGATCTGGGTGAGCCCGGGGAGCTCGTACTCCACCGGGTCCTCGACGGTCATGATGTTCACGTCGGGTGTCGCGATCTCACGCAGGGCGCCATAGAGCGTCGTCGTTTTGCCGGAGCCGGTGGGGCCGGTGACGACGACGATGCCGTCTCGGTTGGAGAGAGCGGCTCTGATGCGCTGGATCTCCGAGTCCACGATACCCGTCTCGACGAGGGTGCCGGCACCCTGGGTATCGAGAACCCGGATGACCGCCTTCTCGGCGTTTCGGGTGGGTACGGTGGAGACCCTGAGGTCATACTTCCGGCCATCCACGAAGATGCGGGTGCGCCCATCCTGGGGCCGGAGCCGGTCGGTGATGTCCAGCTTGGCCAGGATCTTGATCCGGGAGACGATCCGGGTGAGGACCGGCAACGGTATCTGCATGCCGTTGTGCAACACACCGTCGGTCCTGAATCGCACCACGCCGCTGCCCGCCATGGGCTGGATGTGGATGTCTGAAGCACCGCGCCCAACTGCCTCGTGGAGAATGATGTTCGTCAGGCGGACGACGGGACCCGCCGCCGTCTCCTCCTCGGAGACCTCCTCGGGAAGCTCATCTTCGACGACCATGTCGACCTCTACGCTACCGAGCTCGTCAAAGCGCTCTGCCACCCGGGCCAGGAGGGACTCGGCGGCCGCGTCGGGGGCATACGTCGATTCGATGGCCTCGTCGATGGCTGCGGGCGAGGCGATCTCGAACTTTGCGATGCGGCCGGAGACGAAGGCGAGCTCCTGCTCTGCGTCCGCGTCCACCGGGTTCGCCGTTGCCAGGGCCAGGTATCGATCTTCGTCGCGGAGGGGGTAGACCCCATGCTTCCGGGCGGTGCTCGCTGGCACGAGTTTCGTCGCCGTCGGGACGGCCGTGTCGAGATCCGCCACGGGCAAGCCGAAGGCTCGAGCCACGGCTTCGGCGAGTGCCTCGTGCGACGTGTCGCACGCCACGCACACCTTGGCCCACGCTTCGTCCACGCTCATTCCGCCGACGACCTGCAGGTCGTCAGCCCCGGGCAGGCCTGCCTTCCTCGCCGCCCGGACGAGCCAGCCGGTCACGACTCGATTCCCGCTTCGGACAGATAGGCGAGGACGCGATCGAACTCCGGCCGCACCTCCCCGAAGGTGGCGTCGACTCCATCCAGGTCGCCGTCCTGCGCCGAATGCTCGATGCTCTCGAAGAGCGAGGCCGCGTTCAGCGCCCAGATGTTGCCCGACGCGGACTTGAGTGAGTGGGCTGCCGCCCGTGCTCCCTCCGCATCCCTACGTTCCACGGCATCGCGGAGGGCCGTGAATGTCGCTCGGGCCTCCTCGACGTACACCTGGAGGGTGGGTTCTACGATCTCTTCAATACCGGCGGCGCGCATGGAGGAGCGGAAGCCCTCCAGATCAACCGGGGCGGCTCCATTCGTTTCCATGTCCCACTCCGTGCTCGTCCTGGACGGTCCAACGACTTAGGGGCACCGTGGCGAGCCCATCGAGCGCAGCGCGACGAGTCGCCTCCCTCTCATCGGATGATCGGACGAGAGGCCCGGATCTTTACCTTCAGCTACGTCGTCAGGAGCCCGATGAGCGTCGCCGACTCGTCGGCTTCCAAGGGCCCGTTGTGCCCCTGACCCGATCCGTGCAAGTTCAGGGCGACACCGGGGACAACGGCCATTCCGGGCGAAGGGGCTGAATGGTTGGTGACCGTCTGACGCCAGACGTCAGAGATGAGCCAGCTGGATCATCGGAGTCGGCGAGCGAGACAGCCGACGTGGTGTCCCGACCCCGTCCTCCGGGCGACTATGGGGTTTTCTGGCTCGACCTTCACGGCCGAGTGACTCGGTGGTCCGACGAGGCTCAGAAGATCTTCGGGCACACCGGCGATGAGGCGTCGACCCTTCGCCTCCACGACCTCTTCACCGAAATGGACCAGGCTGCCGGAGCGCCGGAGCGTGCCCTGGCGGCCGCTCGCGATCAGGGGACGTGGGATGGAATCGGGTGGCGGGTCACTCGCTCCGGAGAGAGCTTCTGGGCCACCACCAGCCTCACCACGGTGCACACGCCCAACGGGTTGGACATCGGCGTCATGGCTGTGGTTCGACGCCTCGAGTCGACACTGACGAGCGACGTCATAGGCAGCGACACGCAAAGGCTGGCGTCTTTGGGTCGGGTCGCCTCCGAGGTGTCCCACGACGTTCGCAACATCCTGAGCGCTATTCGTGGCTTCGCAGTCGTGCTGGAGCGCCGTTTGCCCGATGGCGACGTGGCGCACCAGGTGTGGCACGAGCTCGTGAAGGCGTGCGATCGGGGAGCCGACCTTACCGAGAGGGTGTTGGGGGTCGCGCGGTCCGAGGCTTCGACGGAGGCGCCGGTCTCCCTCGCGGAGACCGTCCGCACTCTAGCGCCCATGCTGCGACAGATCGTGCCTCCGCGAATTCGGTTGGAGATCGAGGCACAGGGGGACGTGACCCCCATTGTCGCCCGACGCCACGACATCGAATTGGCCATCCTGAATCTGGTGGTCAACGCCCGGGACGCGATCTCGGGGCCCGGCAAGATCGCTATCACGCTGGCCGAGGAGCGAGGCGGGCGCTCAGGCGACCCCCGAGTCGTCCTCGTGGTGAGCGATACCGGCAAGGGCATGAGCCCTGACATTCAACAGAGGATTTTTGATCGCTTCTTCACCACCAAAGACTCGGGTCGAGGGACCGGTCTGGGGATGTCGATGGTGAGGGACTCGGTACGGGCCGCCGGAGGCTCCATCGAGATCGAATCCGCCCAGGGTTCGGGAACGGTGGTCCGGATGGCGTTCGATCCCGAGACGAAGATCGAGGGTGTGGATACACCCGGAGGCCCTGCCGAGAGCGCGATTGGGGCGGACGGCGGGGTGCGAGCGCCGGCTGGAGACGGGCGGAAGCGCGCACGACACACGGTACTGGTCTGGTGCGGCTCACCTGTACTCAGGGCGGCCGCCGCCGAGCTTCTCGGCCGCAGGGGATACGGAGTCCGTGTGGCTACCGACCAGAAAATGGCCGAGCGACTCCTGGAGGATCCTGCGGCTCCGGTAGATTGCGTGATCGTCGACGCGAGCTCGGAGGTTCCGCAGAATTCGGATCAGGCCGGGAGGGAACGGCGGTCAGCTCCGCCGGTCATCGGTCTCGTCGATGGAGCCGGCGGCGGGAGCCACGACGACGGTTCGGGCGAGCTTTCGCCGATCGGGACGGCCGATCGCGTCCTCTCCATGCCTCTCGACCCCGGCCTATTGTGCGAGGCGGTATTGGAGCTCGCGTCGGAGTACCAGGAGCGGCGCGCCTCCATCCACTGACGTACCCCTGCGCGTGTCGGACGGAGCCAGGGCGTGGCGTCTCCGACCGCAGCGGGGCCGATCAGGCGTCGAGGGGTCAGGCAGCTACGGGTGATAGCTCCGGGGCGAAGGGCCTGCGCAGGTCCGCGGCCTCGTCGGTCAGAACGAGTTGCGCACCCCGGGCTTCGACCACATTGATGACCACGGGGCCCCGAAGGTTGGCCGTCCAGGCTTCTCCTTCGCTGCCGGGAACCGTGATCGCCAGCACTGCGACCTCCGAAGAGCTTTCGGCTCCGATTCGCTCACTCTGCGCGTCGCCGAGAACCAGAGAGTAGCCCTCGAAGAAGAGGAAGGGGTCGGAGAGCAAGAAGCTGGGACCTCCGCCGCTGGCTGACACCAGCCAGAACAGCCCCTCGCCAGGACCGTCCACGAGCCGATACTCGGTTGTTTCGGGGAAGCCAAGGAGGCCCCCGGGAAAGTGGATGATGCCTTCCATGTGATTGGCGCTCGCGTCGTGATTGGTCATCGGAGGTAGTTCACCAAGGAGGTCTCGAGAAGGCGCGTCGTAGTTAGGAGAGAGGCCTGATAGGCCGACTGCACCGCCACCAGCTTCGTGATCGCCTCTTCAATGGGGGCGTCCACGAGTGTGGAGCGACGTATCGACACGGTTTCGTCGACGATGGCCTGCCGCTCTTGCGCCATGTCCAGGCTCGCCTGGCGCGCACCGACATCGGCAACCAGCGTCTGCACGTTCTCGATGGCTCCGGTCAGTTGGGTGCCGGCGGCCTCGATGCCGGGTACGTCGTTGGCTCCGAGGGCGGCGTCGAGGGCATCGAGTGAAGCGATGACGTCGGAGTCGATGAACATCTGCCCGGCATCGTGAGCCGCGAGTGCGGTCATACCAGGTCCGATCTCGTAGCGAGGCGCCCCTCGGGCCGGGAAGGTCGCGTCCAGGGCGCCTGCAGGGTCCAGCGGCGGCAGGTCGGCATACGTGCCTCCGAAGACGTAGGCGCCGTTGAACTCGCGGTTGGCCAACTGGATCATGGAGTCTCGAATGGCTTGGATCTCGGCTTGAGCACCGAGCCTCTGCTCGGCGCTCACCGTGTCGCTTCCGGCCTGGATTGAGAGTTCGCGAGCGCGGGACAGGAGATCGGTGATCGCGTCGGTGGTGCTGTCTGCGATGGCCAAGCGGGCCTGTGCCGCTTCGATGTTTCGATTGTACTGCTCGCTGGCCCGAAGATCCGCGTCGTGCTCGAGCACCGATCGAGCGTCCAGGGGGGCGTCGGACAGGCGCTCGAACTTCCGTCCCGTCACAATCTGCCTCTGGAGGCGAGCGGCTTCCTGTTGCCCACGTTGGACCGAGTCGAGAGATCGACTCAGGATCATCTGATTGGTGATTCGCAACGTCGGGGTCCCCGAGTTCAGTTGAGCGTGTCGGGCGGTGCCACTACCCTTCACACGTCATTATCGGGCGCCGCCCACCTCTCTTTAGGACCCTTCTCGCGCATGCCCAAGATCCTCTGCATCGACGACGATCCGGGTGTCCTCGCAGCGACCGAGGAGATGCTCGAGGACGTGGGCTACGAGGTTGCGGCCGTGCGAAATGCCGAGGCGGGTCTCGCCGTCCTGGGCCGCGGCGGAATCGACCTCGTCATCACCGACTACCGGCTCCCGGGGAAGTCGGGACTGGAGTTCCTGGAGCAGATCCAGGAAGAGGGTATCGATGTGCCGGTGGTCGTCGTCACCGGTTACGCCACCATCGACCACGCCGTCACGAGTATCAAGGCCGGCGCCATCGACTACCTGACCAAGCCCGTGAGGCAGGGTCAGCTCGAGGTGGTGGTGAGTCAGGCGCTCGAGCTCGTGCGGTTGCGGCGTCAGAACGAAGTCCTCCGCACCGAGGTGTCGAAGCTCAGCGCAGAACGCACGGTCGTCGGTGACAGTCCGGGTTTTCGCAGGGTGCTCGACGCCATTGAGACCGCTGCACCTACCAAGGCGACGGTGCTCCTCCATGGTGAGTCCGGGACAGGCAAAGAACTTCTCGCTCGAATGATCCACGACCTGAGTGGTCGAGGAGACGAAGCGTTCATCAGCGTGAACTGCGCGGCCATGCCCGAGCACCTGGTGGAGAGCATGCTCTTCGGTCACGAGAAGGGCGCCTTCACCGGAGCGACGAAGCGGACTGCCGGTGCATTCGAGCGGGCCAATCACGGCACGCTTCTCCTGGACGAGATCTCCGAGATGAGGCTCGACCTCCAGGCAAAGCTGCTCCGGGCGCTGCAGGAGCAAGAGTTCGAGCGCGTCGGTGGCGTGTCACCGATCAGGGTCGACGCCCGCGTCATCGCGACGACGAACCGGGACCTCCAGGAAGAGGTGAACCAGAACCGCTTCCGGGCCGACCTCTTCTATCGGCTCAACGTCCTGCCCATACGTGTGCCACCCCTACGGGAGCGACCGGACGACGTCCCCGCGCTCGCTTCCCACTTCGCCAAGAAGGCCTCGGCGGAGCACGACCGGCCTCATGTCGTGGTTGCGCCCGAGGCCATCGACAAGCTCCAGCGCCATTCGTGGCCGGGCAACGTCCGTGAGTTGGCACACGCGGTGGAGAGGGCGGTGATCTTCGCGGCGGACGGGCGAGTGACGTCTGACACGATCTCGCTGGGCGAGGGGAGTCTCCTTCCTCTGAACGGCCCGGCCGCTGGGACGGGCTCGACTCGACACGACGGAGCGGTCGTCCTCGACACGCTCGATGTCGGCGAGGCCGAGTCGGTTCTCATCGAAGCCGCCCTGGAGAAGACCGAGGGGAATCGCACCCAGGCCGCCAAACTCCTGGGCATGAGCGTTCGGACGCTGAGGAACAAGCTGAACAACCCCTGAGACCGGGCAGTTGCACGGTCACCGCTGTCACGGCGGCACCCAAGGGGGCTGGTGGCCCGGAAGATTCCTCCGCCTGGGGCCCGGAAGATGTTGCCCTCCGGGTGGCTCGCGAGATGAATCGACGGTGCTGGATCCGATGCCCTTTCACTGTCCCCGCGCCTCGAGGACGACCGAAATGTCCCTCAACCACGGGGCTTTCACCGTGATCGATGCGCCACGGTCCCGCCCAATACGCCCGCGTGGAACGGTCGTTGCCTCCCCGGAGCTTCGGAGGAGCACGGCTTTCGGGTAAGGAGATCGGCGGTGATCGAAGGAGTCATTGGCTCGGGATCGATGGTTCAGGGTCTCAAGGGCGAGATGGGCGCGAGCATGGTCCGGACACGGGAGATCGCCCACCGCGTGGCCAATGCGGCGAACGACCGGACGGCTTCCTTCGAGGCATCGCTTTCGGCGGCGATGAACCCCGATGAGGTCGACCTCGAGGTCGAGATGGTCAAGCTCGCGGATGAGCAGATTCGCTACGAGGCCATGAGCGAGATCCTGCAGAAGATGTACGGCCAGATCCGCTCCAGCGTGAGGAGCGTCTAGGCCATGTCCGTGGACGGCGTCCGGGGTCTGCTACGCGGACTCGCCATCCCGGCCACCGGGTTGTCGGCACAGCGCAAGCGACTCGACATGATCGCCATGAACATCGCCAACGCCGAAACGACCAGAACGCCCGAGGGTGGCCCCTACCGTCGTCGGCTTCTCGAACTCCAGGAGGCGCAGACCCTGGAGCAGCCCCAGTACTCGACACCCACCGTGCGGCGAGGGGGCATCCAGGTCCCCGAAGTCCCCGAGGTGCCCCCCGTCGGGTCCTATCCCGCCCTGGCCGAAGCAGCCTTTGGAGTCGAGCTGGGAGAGGTACGGGAAGTGGCTGGCGAGGGGCCCCTGGTCTACGAGCCTGGACACCCGGACGCCGACGAGGCCGGCTACGTGAGATACCCCAATGTCGAGATCGCCGAGGAGATGATCGACCTCATGGATGCGCGCCGAAGCTATGAAGCCAACGCCACCGTTTTCGACGCCATGAAGGCCATGCTGCGTCGAGCCGCCCGGATCTGATCCCATGACCTCGATCAACGGTTTAGGCGGAGCACTCCATGGCCTGGGTCACACGGGGCTCGAGAGGAGAGCCCCGCCGGACGAAGCCCAACAGCGGGCTCCGGCGACCGACGCAGGTGCGTCTCAGGCAAAGGCTGCCACGGCTGTGGCAGAATCACCGGCGGCGGGTGTCGATCCCGAACTCTGGGCCATGCTCTCGTCCGATGAGCGGGTCTTCTATCTACGAAACGCCATGACGGGTCCGCTTACGTACGGGCCGGGAGTCGCGTCGGATGCGTCGACGTCGCCCGGTTCCCGTCTGGGCGGACGCATCGACGTGAGGGGGTGACCGAATGACTCAGCCAATTAGAGGCGTTGGACAGGTCGGGCCGCAGCTTCCCATCGACCGCGGCATCGGCCGCCCGGTGACGCAGGCCGCCCGAGGTGAGAACGCGTCCTTCAAGGACACGCTGGCCGATGCACTCGGGGAAGTGCAGGGACTCCAGGACGAGGCCGGGGATGCGGTTCAGGCATTCCTCCGCGGCGACCCTGTCGAACTCCACGATGTCATGGCCGCCGTAGAGGAAGCCGGGATCGCCCTCGAGATGCTCATCGAAGTCCGAAACCGCTTCATCGACGCGTATCGGACCGTCGCGAACATGCAGAGCTGACGACCCGTGCAACTGTTCGACGCCATTGGAGACTTCGTACGTCGCGTGGGTGCTCCCCGGGTCGTCGGGATGCTGGTCGTCCTGGGCATCGCCCTGGGCGGTATCTGGGGACTGGTCGCGTGGGGCAACGCCCCGCAGTTGGTTGCTGTCGTCAACGACGCGAGTCTGGAATCGGTGACCGCGGCCCAGGCCGTGCTCGAAACCGAGGGCATCGAAAACGAGTTGTCCCCGAGTGGTGCCCAGGTGTTGGTCCCGGCAGAAAAAGCGGCCGAGGCACGGGTCGCGTTGGCGGAGAACGGCGTTTCCGCAGGCCGGCGTCCGGGCTTCGAGCTCTTCGACGAGCCGTCCTGGGGCATGACCGACTTCACCCAGCGGATCAACTACCGGCGGGCACTCGAGGGGGAGTTGGAGCGGACCATCGGACAGATGCGAGGCATCACATCGGCCGAGGTGCATCTGGCTCTTCGCGACGGGTCGGTGTACCAGCGCCAGGACCACCCGGTGGAGGCTTCGGTGCTGCTGAGCGTCTCCGCCGGAGCCCGTCCTACTTCAGAACAGGTCGAGGCCATCACCTTCCTCATGGCCAGCGCCGTCGACGGACTGACCTCGGAAGGGGTGAGCGTTCTCGACGATGCCGGTCGGGTGCTTTCGGCCGCAGCCGAGCCCAACGGTTCTCGTGGTGACCGACGCCGGATGGAGATGCAGCTCGATCTGGAAGAGCGTCTCGAGACCCGGGTCACCCAACTGCTGGAGCCCCTGGTCGGCCCGTCCAACGTCCGGGTCCGGATCTCGGCCCAGCTCGATCTGGAACAGGTGGAGCGCCGCACCGAAGCGGTGGATCCCAACCAGCAGGTGCTCCTCGGTGAGGCCCGCTCCGAGATCGAGCCTGGCGACCCCTCCCAGGGGGCCGCCTCGACCATCCAGAACAACCAGTTCGACGTGACACGGAGCACGGAGATCTCGACTCGAGCGCCGGGGACCATCGAACGGCTCACAGTGGCCGTGGCCCTCAACGAGGACCTGCCCCGGGCCAGCGATCCGACGCTCGTCGCCCGCATCCAGGAGCTCGTTTCCAATGCAGTCGGCCTCGACACTGGAAGAGGCGATGCCATCTCGGTGCTGGCGGTGCCTTTCGAGTCCATCCAGCCCACGATCACGCCCAACCAGGCGCCGACGACGGGTCCCCTGGACATCATCAGAGAGTTCCAACGCCCCATCATCCTCGCGGTGGCTCTCGTCCTGATGTTCGTCCTCGCGCTGCGGGGTCTTTCCATGGTCAGGTCGGCGCTGCCAGACGCGGCCTCGGCCCTGCCCCGCCGTGATGGTCAGGCGGGAACCCTCGGTGGTGGCGGTGGGCAACAGATCAACGTGAACGCCGAAGGTCCGGGCGACGTGATGATCGGTGGCCCCAACACCGCCGATGCCTCCCGCATGGTCCGTGCATGGCTCGGCGAGGGTTGAGGTAGATGACCGCCGTCGCCGCCCCGCGCCGCAAGGCGTCCTCCCTCCGTCCGGATCGCCTGACCGGCGGGCAGAAGGCGGCGATACTCGCCCTCGCCCTAGGACCCGAATTCGCCGAAGCCCTCACCGAGGAGCTCTCCGAGGAGGAGTTGGAGGCCATCTCCCTGGAGATCGCTCAACTCGACCAGGTTCCGCCAGATGTGGTGACCGTGGTCCTCGAGGAGTGGCAGGAGCAGGCCCAGTCGACTCAGGCCTCGGTGTACGGTGGTTTCGGGGCGGCTCGGACGTTCCTAGAGAAGACGGTCGGCCAGAACGAAACCGAGACGGTCATGAAGCGGCTGGAGACCACACTCCAGGAAGGGGCGGGGTTCAAGACGCTCCGAAAGGTGGACCCCGAGTCCCTGGCCAATCTCCTCCGTTCCGAGCATCCCCAGACGGTGGGCCTGGTCCTGGCGCACCTCGAGCCCGGCCTCGTAGCGGAGATCCTCATGCGTCTCGAGCCCATCCTCGGCGCTGACGTCATGGTGCGGAAGGCCCAGATGGGGAAGGTACTCCCGGACGTGCTGGAGGTGGTGGAGCGCTTCCTGGGAGGCGAGGCGTCTCTGTCCCTCTCGACACCTCTCGCCCAGGCCGGTGGTCCTGCAGCCGTCGCCGACGTGCTCAACAGAGCCGCCCCCTCGGTGGAGAAGGAACTCCTCGAGGAGATGGCCAACCGGGATCCGGCCCTGGCCGACAAGATCAAGGAGCTGATGTTCGTCTTCGAGGACATCAATCGTCTCGATGACAAGTCGACCCAGAGACTCGTGACCGAGGTCGAGACCAAGGACCTGGCCCTCGGCCTCAAGGCAGCGAGCGATGACCTCAAGGATCAGATCTTCCGATGCATGTCCCAGCGTGCCGTCGGTGCCCTCAAGCAGGAAATGGAGTTCCTCGGGCCCGCCCGCCTGCGGGACGTCGAAGAAGCTCAACGCAAGATCGTCGCCGAGGTTCGCAGGCTAGAGGAAGCGGGAGAGATCTCGCTGGGAGGAGGCGATGACGAACTACTCGTTTGAGCCCGTATCCCTGCCTACTCCCGAAGAGCTGGGCCCCGTTGAAGAGGCGGATCACCCTGGCTCCGAAGGGCCAGTGCGGGCAGGCGGTGTCGATCCGGCATCGGTCGAGGCCGAAGAGGAACACATCCTGGAGTTCGAAGGCGCGCCGTCTTCGCCCCTCTCCGCGCAAGGGCGGTCGCCCGTATCGGCCGAGGTGGACCTGCAGCGACAGATCGAGGCCGCGACGTCGGAGGCCCATCGTCGGGGTGTCGAGGAGGGCCGCAACGCTGAGGCCGTACGGGTGCGCACGGCGCTCGAGGCGGTGCGCGCCGTTGTCGACGAACTGAAGGAAGCGGACACACTCCGAGAGAAGGAGGCGGAAGACCGTGTGGCAGCAATAGCGGTAGCTGTTGCCGCCCACCTCATGGAGCGGGAAGTCCGTACGTCGCCGGAGGTCGTCTCCGACCTGGTGCGCCGGGCGATCGCCGAGTTTCCGGTGACGGACGATCTCACCGTTCACATGAATCCGGGCGATCTGGCGCTTCTTTCTCGGGGCATCGGCGGCGAGACCTCCCAGCCCCAGTTGACCAGCGGTCAGCGGGTGCGGTGGGTGCCCGACCCGCAGATCCGATCTGGCGGATGCCTGGTCGAGGGCGGGAACCAGGTCGTCGATGCTCGCTTGTCCACCACGCTCGCGCGCCTGTTCCGAGCGATGATCGATGGTTGACGCCGTGGTGGACCGGATCCGGAGCGTGCCGCGTTACGTCACCTGCGGGCGAGTGAAACGCATCGTCGGACTCGTCATCGAAGCCACTGGTGTGGAGGCCGCCGTTGGCGACATCTGTCGTGTTCGAACCCTGAATGGTGAGAGCGAGGTGGAGGGTGAGGTGGTCGGCTTCAACGGCGACCGGGTTCTGATCATGCCATACAGCGGCCTGGAAGGACTACAACCGGGTAGTGCGGTCGAGGTCCTGGGACATGCGGCCACGGTCGGAGTGGGACGGGAGCTCATCGGTCGGGTCATCGACGCCCACGGTGAGCCCATCGACAGTCTGGGGCCCATCCGTCCGAGTCGCCGACGCTCCCTCGCCGGCGAGCCCTTCAATCCCCTTCGCCGCCGGACGATCAAGGAGCCGCTCCCCACGGGCGTGCGGGCCATCGACGGTCCCCTTACCATCGGCCGCGGCCAGCGGGTCGGCATCTTCTCCGGTTCGGGTGTGGGCAAGAGCACGCTCCTCGGCATGATCGCGCGGGGAACCGCAGCCGACATCAACGTGATCTCCCTCGTGGGAGAGCGTGGTCGAGAAGTCCCCGATTTCCTGGAAGAGGCTTTGGGCGAGGAGGGGCTGGCGCGCTCTGTCGTGGTCGTAGCGACAGGCGACGTAAGCGCTCTGCAGCGAGCCCGATGCGCACAAGTAGCCACGGCCGTCGCCGAGGATTTTCGGGAGCAAGGGCTGGACGTACTGCTGATGGTGGATTCGGTTACCCGCGTGGCTACGGCCTGGCGGGAAATCGGGCTCGCGGTTGGCGAGCCGCCCACGACCAAGGGGTATCCGCCCTCGGTTTTCGCGCTCCTCCCTCGGCTCCTCGAACGGGCCGGTACCGACGATGCCGGTACCATCACCGGCGTCTACACTGTTCTCGTCGAGGGCGATGACTTCAACGAGCCGGTGGCCGACGCTGTTCGGGCCATTCTCGACGGGCACATCGTCCTTACCCGCGATCTGGCCACGGCCGGCCATTTCCCTGCCGTGGACGTTCTCGAGAGCGTCAGTCGCCTCCGCGACCGAGTACTTCCGGCGCCGAGTCAGAGAGTCATGCGGGACATGCAACGACTCATGGCATGCTACCGCGACAAGGAAGACCTCATCGCGGTCGGGGCCTACCAGGAAGGCACCGATCCCGAGGTCGACCTGGCCATTTGCATGCGCCCCACCATCACCGACTTCCTCCGCCAGGATCCCGACGACCTCACCGGGTGGCAGCAAACCCTCGCCTCCATCGCCGAGGTCGATCGCAGTATCGACGCGACAAGGAGATCTCTCGAATGAACAGCCCCAAGCGACTGGATCGTCTATTGGATCTCCGGAAGCACGAGGAGGAGCGTCGCGCCATGGAGTTCGTCATGGCCCAACAGGCTGTGTCCAACGCGGAGCAAGCCCTCTCCTCTCTGGAGGCCCAACGGCGACAGGTCGAGCAGCAGCTCGAGAACGCCAGCGGCGAGTCGGTGGGCCAGGTGCAGACGTTACGGCTCGTCCTGGAGCAGCTGGACCAGGGGATCCACAACGCGCGCACCGTCTGCGCACTCGCTGCTGCGACAGCGTCGGAGAAGGTCGAGGCTCTGGCCAAGGCGAGCCAGGATCGCGAGGCCATGGAGCGAGTGCTCGGTCCACGCCGTGAGCAGGCCGAGGCTCTGAGGCGGATGATGGACCAGAAGGCCGAGGACGAGGTCGCCATGGAGCGCTTCAGGCGGTCGAAGGAGAACGACGGATGAAACCCCTTCTCCTGTACCTGGCCATGCTCGTCGGCGGAGCGGCGGCAGGCGCCTTCGGGGTCGGGGCGTACAACGTCGTGACGGGAGCGGCGGTGGTCGAGGAGATCGCTGAGGGAGAGGGCGGAGAAGGAGAAGCGGCTCTGGCAGACGAGGACGCCGCGGGCCCGGATGAGATGGACGAGTCAGGGGGCGAAGAGCAGGATGCGGGCCCGAGCCGCACCGCTGCCGGTGATGTCGATCCGGCTGCGGATGGAGATTCCGACGATCCTGCCCTGGGCGTCGAGGATGCCGTAGACGACGCCGTGCAGACGGCCGACACGGACGGCGATCCACCCCTGACGCAGGATCCGCCTGGAGTGACCGCGGCGCCTGTGGTCCAGATGCCCCCACCGGATCCCGACTCTCTCGCCCGCGTGACCGAACGCTACCAGCGCCTGGCGAGGATCTTCAGCGCGATGAAGCCCGATGAGGCGGCGCCGGTCCTGGCCCAACTCGATGACGCCCAGCTCGAAGGGATCCTCCTGGCGATGCAAGGCCGCAATGCCGCCCCGATCCTGGCGGAGATGGACCCGGAACGCGCAGCGGCTCTCTCACGGAAAGTCCTGCGAGGTAACGAATGATGATGATGCCTCTTCCTACCGGCCCATCCGGGCCGACAGGAGATTCTGCACCGACAGTAGGGAAGGAGATGGATGCCATGATCGGACGCACGCCCGACGCCAGGACGTTTCCGGCGGTCCTTCTCGCTTTTGCCAGCCTGAGCACCCCGGCGCTGGGAGCGATGACGGGGGAGACGGATGCGGCTCCGGCCGGAGCGGTCGAAACGGGTGCCGAGGCGACCATGGTGAACGGCGCCTCATCCACGATGCGTGACCCCAGCGGCGAAGAGTCCGTGCTGTCCACCGCCCTTGCCCTGCTGGCACCTACCGAGGACGTCGTCAGGAGAGAGTCTAGCGGACCCCTGGCGATCGAAGTCGGTGAGGTGCTGAAGATCCCGAACGACCCTGGCGAGGCCGCCGCGGTCACCGGGGCCGCCTCGGACCATGAGCCGACCCTTGCCACAGGGCCTGTCGAAGAGACGACCGCGGTGGATGCCATGGAACAGGACGAGGTTGCTCTCTGGACCACGGCAGACACCGTGACTCTGGACTCGCAACTCCTCCAGCGTCTCCGGGGCGACTTCGTCGCCCGCTTGGAGCGTGTCGCCGAGCGCATGTGGAACGAGCACGGCCTTCGTGTCGAGGTCGTCGAAGGTTATCGGACGCCTCAACGGCAGCAGGCCCTCTTCGCTCAGGGCCGGACTACGGATGGCCCGGTCGTGACATGGACCCGCAACTCTCTGCACTCGGAAGGAGCCGCGGCCGACCTGTTCGTGAATGGTTCGACGGTCACGCCCGAGGAAGCTGTGTTGTTGGCTCGAGTCGCCCGAGAAGAGGGGCTTCGTACCCTCCATCCGTTCGACTCGGGACATATCCAGATGGAGGGTGTCGTCAGGCGAGGGGCCCCCGAGTCCGCGCTGCCGAGGGAACTGTCTTCGCCACCTGCTGGACCGCCTCAGCCGAAGGGAGTGGCGCCGGTGGCGCCGGTGGCTACGCCAGCCCGTCCCGCTCGACCCGGTGGCCTGGTCCTGGAGGATCTCTCCGCAGCGTTGGAGGCGGCTGCCCCGAGGACCTCAGCCGCACCTGAGGAGGTCGTGGCTTCTGCACGTACGCAGAGTCCGGCCGAAGTGGTTCGCGCGCTCTTGGCATCCCAGGACGGCTCGTCCGCAAGCACACAGCGTCACGGACTTCGTGCCGGCGCGGCCGCAGAGCGCTCGATGCGCGGCCATGGCGAGTCGGTGCGGGATGAGGTAGGGGCAAAGGCAAGCGTCGAGGCGGCTACCAAAGACACACCCGCTGGCCGGTCACCGGCGACGTCGGACATCGAGCCCGGCCTTTCCGCCCTCCAGCCTGACAAGGTCGATACCGGCAGAGCCGGTGCCCGGGGAGGTGCGGCGGCTCGACCGATCGTGCCCACCCTGGAGCCCTCGGCGCACATGGCCCGCTTCGAAAGCGCCAACGGCGCCGTCTACCGCCGTCTTCATGTGCCCATCGACGGTCTGGGCGGACCCGCGTCCCTCCACCTCGGTGTGCGGGGGGGAACCGTCGATGCCGCTCTGACACTCTCGGACCCGCTTCTCGCCAGTGACCTGAGAGAGAATCTCCACGAACTGCGTCAGTCCCTGGCGAGCCGCGGTGTCGATACCGGAGCAATAGCCATTCGTGTCGCTCCCGAAGGAGTCCGAGCCGCGTCCTCCACCGTCGAGCTGATGTCGGCGACGGCGTCGGAGGTGGGTGGTACCAACTCGGCATCCGAGAGCCGCTCCGGCGATTCGAAGCACCAGAACTCCCGGAACGGTCAGCCCCAGTTCACAGACGAGCACGACGACGGGCCCTCGTCTCGCCGTCGCGGCGACAAACCCCGTCGAAACGCCCAGGAGAAGTAGAATGCTTCCACCAGTCGAAGGTGCATCCGCAGCCTCTGGCCTCTTCGGTCCAGGATCCCTGGACAAGGAGGACTTCCTGCGGCTCCTGGTGACCCAGCTCCAGTACCAGGATCCCCTCGATCCCCTCGACGCACAGGACTTCGCCTCCCAGTTGGCGGAGTTCACCGCCCTCGAGCAGCAGCTCAACACCAACCAACTCATCGAGCAGCAGATCGAGATGACGTCTGCCTCGATGGTGGAGTCCCAGAACTCCGTCGCCATCGGCCTCATCGGCAATGGTATCGTCGCCGACGGCGACCATGTGGAGCTCACGGGTGAAGCGGGCGACGCCGCCTACATCCACACGTCCGGACCCGCCACCGTCACCATCGAGATCCTGGATGCCTCGGGGTCGGTGGTCCTGACGACGAGCGTTGCCGTCACCGAAGACGGCCTACACCGCGTCGATCTCGGGTCGGCCTCGGACGATCTGGCCGCTGGACACTACACCCTTTCGGTCGAGGTTGCCGCAGGAGTCGAAGGAACCACCGCACGACCGCTTGCCAGCGGAGTCGTGCAAGGGGTGCGCTGGGGGGACGACGGGCCGGTGCTCGTCGTCGGCGACACCGAAGTCCCCCTCTCGGGAGTCCTTGAAATCACCAACGGTCAGGAGACGCACGAACCATGATGAGATCACTGTTCGCCGCCGTGTCGGGTCTGAGGAATCATCAGACCCGCATGGACGTCATCGGTAACAACATCGCCAACGTGAACACCATCGGCTACAAGGCCAACCGGGTCACGTTCGAAGAGAGCCTGTCGCAGCTGGTCCAGAGCGCCAGTCGTCCCCCAGGCGGACCGTCAGGAGGCGTCGGTGGCACCAACCCGATCCAGATCGGGCTGGGCATGAGCATCAGCAGTATCGACCAGATCTTCACGCAGGGAAATCTGGAGGCCACGGGGATCAACACGGACCTGGCCATCCAGGGCAACTCGTTCTTCGTGGTTTCGGACGGGGGTCAAAACCTGTTCACCCGGGCGGGCAACTTCCAGGTGGACTCGGGAGGCCGACTCACGCTGGCTACGAACGGCTACGTGGTGCAGGGCCGGAGCGCTACCAACGGTGTGCTTAGCCAGACTATCGGCGACATCCGCCTCCCCTTCGGGCAGAAGGCCCCTGCCCAAGCTACGGCCAACGCGACCATCGCCGGAAATCTCGATGCATCGGCCCCCATTGGCGAGATCCGCCAGACCTCCATCGTGATTCACGACGAGCAGGGTGGTGAGCATGACATGACCATCGAGTTCACCAAGACGGCGGCGAACACCTGGGACTATGTAGCCACGGTCTCCGACGCCACCGTCTCAGGCGGCGACACGGGAACGCTGACCTTCAACGGCGATGGCTCACTGGCCGGACCGGCGTTGACGAGTCTCAGCTTCACGCCGACGGGTTTCGCGGCTGCCCAAACCGTGGACGTCTCCTTCGGGACGGTGGGCGATATTGACGGCATCTCCCAGTTCGCCTCACCCACCACGGTCCTCGTTCGCGATCAGGACGGCTTCCCCATGGGTGACCTCATCGACTTCGGCATCGACCCCACAGGGACGGTGCAGGGATCGTTCACAAACGGTGAAACGCTCATCCTCGGCCAGATTGCCTTGGCCGATTTCAACAATCCGGAGGGCGTGGTCCGGCTTACGGACAACATGTTCACGTCTTCGGCCAACTCGGGGGATGCGGTACTCGGCTTCATCGGCGAGGGCAGCCAGTCGTTCATCACCGCCGGAGCTCTGGAGATGTCCAATGTGGACCTGGCCCAGGAGTTCACGAACATGATCACCACCCAGCGCGGGTTCCAGTCGAACGCCCGGGTCATCACCACGAGTGACGAGATGCTCCAGGAGTTGGTGAACCTCCGTAGGTAGGTGGTGACGAGGAGGCCGGCACGCTCCTGGGAGCCCTCGAACTATCGGTAGTGCCGGCGGTTGGCCCCCGCACCTTCAGGTGCGGGGGCCTGTTTCTTGGCCAACCGGAAGAATCAGCCGGACCGCGCCCCGGAAGATCGTTCCGGCCCCCTCCTGGAGTCCTTCGAAACCAAGCCGACACGGGGGCGCGGCAATTTCGTAAGATACTGTCGTGGAGATGTTTACGGCGCCAAGAACGCTGAGGCGGGCGATGGCACGGGCCGTGCGAATGAAGTCGATGAACCTGCACTGCCCGGGGGCGGCCCTTGAGCGACGAAAATCTCCTCGACGAAGGTGTCGACGACTTCGCCACGAAGTCTTCTGGACCGTCCGCGGTCATGCTTCTGGTGGTTGCGGCCCTGGGGGCTGGAGCTGGGGGGTGGTTCGGCGGCCCCATCGTTACGCCGATGGTCGCCGATATCATGGCCTCTGAGCCGTCGGACGGAGACGGGCACGGGGCACGCCCGTACGGCGACGCGTCTGCGGACGATGGCCCGCTGGCCATCGACAATCTGATCCTCAACCCGGCGGAGTCCGGAGGCTCGCGCTTCCTCATCGCCACGCTGGTGCTGGACACCGACGACGAGACCCGCGCCGAGTTGGAGTCGCGCGACGCGGAAGCTCGCGACCTCCTTCAGACGGTTCTCGCCGTCCGCACCGTCGCAGAGTTGTCCGACATCTCCCTGCGAGACGAGATCAGGAGCGACCTCCGAATCGCGCTCAACACCATGTTGGGCTACGAGGGCGTCCACCGGATCTTCCTTCCGCAGTTCGTCATCCAATGATCCGGCCGAGTGCTGACCGCGGGGACATCCTTCCCTACGACTTCCGCAAGCCGAGTCGGATCTCTCCCGACCGGCAGCGTAGCCTCGAAGCGTCTCACGAACAGCTCGCCCAGGGTGTCCAGCGGTGGCTGTCAGGCAGACTCCGAGCTCCCTTCGAGGTGCACCTCGAGTCGGTGGGACAGGCGGTGTACCGGGACTTCCTGGACGCCTTCGAAGGCAATGCGGCCACCTTCGTCTATGACATCGCGGAGCCGGCCGGCCTCTCCATGGCGGTGAGCCTCGATGCCATCATCGCCTTTCTCCTGGTGGAGCGTCTGGTTGGCGGAGGTCAGGTCTCCGAGCCTCTCGACCGACCTCTCACACCCCTCGAGCAGGTGATCATCCGTCTCGCGACGGACAAGATCGCCGCCGAGGTGGCTCTCGTCTGGAGCGACCACATCGACCTCGAGTTGGATTTCGCCCGCTATGAGTCCGCCCGGGAGCTCATCGACATGACCGGTCGGGACGAGGACGTACTGGTAGCGACGCTGCGCGTGGAGTTCGAGGAGGTGAAGGGCATCATCCACGTGGCGCTGCCTTTCCCGGTCCTCGAGCCGTTCATCAGCCCCACCGAGGCCACGCCTCGACTGTCCGCGCCCAATACCTCGCCTGCCGAGCGGGCGGTGGAGAGACACCGCATCGAAGGGCTCGTGCGGCGGGCGAGCATCGGGGTTTCGGCCCGGCTGCCACAGCTGCGGATGACGTTGGGCGAGCTCGCGGCGCTCGAGCCCGGAGACTTCTTGACGACGACGGCATCCACCGCCGACCCGGTGGAAGTCCTGGTTTCCGGTGTTCCCCGTTTCCAGGGCCGTCAGGGCCGCTTGGGACCGCGTATGGGCGTTCAGATCACAGAATCCATTCAGAAGGAGTAGTGCGGTGAGCGACGATCAACTTCCCAACTTGCGCGGGAACGAGGGTCAGGGAGCAGCAGGGGGCGCCGGTCAGGCTCCGCCGCCGGGTGGGGCAGGGGCGCCGAGTGGCCCAGAGGTTCCAGCTGGGGGGCGAGCGGCTCCGGCAGCCGCCGGAGGAGGGTCACTCGCCGCGGTCATGCAGCTCGAGGTGCCAGTCTCCATCGAACTGGGACGCACTCGGATGGCCGTGGAGGACGTCCTGGCTCTGGGCCGGGGGTCGGTCGTTCAGCTCGATCGGCTGGTAGGTCAGCCTGTCGAGGTGTTCGTCAGCGACAAGCCCTTCGCCACCGGTGAGGTCGTCGTCATGGGTGAGAAGTTCGGTGTCCGCATCATCAGGATTCGCGAGCCCGTACAGGCGGGAGAAGTGCCGTCTTGATTCCTCTTCTCACCACCGGACTCGCCCTCGCCGGAGGAATGGCGGGGCTCGCATTCGTCGTTCTGTGGCTTCGCAATCGCCTTCTTGGCATGCGTTCCGGCGGCCTGGACCCGCGTTGCCTCCAGGTGGTGGCCCGGGTCGGTCTTCATGCCAATCAGGGGCTGGCACTCGTCCGCGTGGGGCGCCGGATCCTCCTGGTGTCGTCGGGGGAAGGCGGCGCGAGGATGTTGACGGAGCTCTCCGAAGAGGATCTCGAATGGGAGCCGGCGGCGGTGAACCACGGGGCCTTTGGCCACGAGCTGGCCTTGGCGGAGGCAACGCCCCTGAGCGTGTCGGCCATGAAGAGGACTGGGGCGGTGATGGCGCTGGTGGTGGGCCTGGGTCTCCTGACTGGGGTCCAGCCGGCGGCGGCGGCAGGCTATCAGGTGCCACCACCTGTGGGCGTGGTGCCCGGTCCGGAGGCGGTCGCCGCTCCCCAGGTACCGACGTCGCCGCCAACCGGAGGGGCCACGAGGCAGGATCCCTACGGGTCCGGAGCCCCGGAAGTGGGCTCCATCTTCGATGCCCTTCCGCGGATGTCGGTCCGCATGGGAGAAGAAGGCGAGGGGCTCCAACTCAATGGCACGGTGGGAACCGTCCTCGTCCTCGGGCTGCTGTCACTCCTGCCGACGTTGCTGCTCATGACGACGGCCTTCACGCGCATCCTCATCGTGCTCCACCTCCTGCGGCAGGCCCTGGGGACACAGGCCACTCCGCCCAGCCACCTTCTCGCCGGCATGGCCCTCCTCCTCACCGGCGCTGTCATGGCGCCGACGCTGCAGGAGGTGAGGGTCGTTGCCGTCGATCCGTGGATGGCTGGTGAGATCGAGGAGGGCGTCGCCATGAGCCGGGCGGTCACGCCCATGCGCCATTGGATGTTGGCCCACACCCGGGAGAACGACCTCAGGACCTTCCTCCGCATCAGCCAGACGCCCCAACCAATGACGGCTGACGACATCCCGATGCCGGTCCTCATGTCGGCCTACGTCACGAGTGAGCTTCGGACGGCCTTCGAGATCGGCTTCGCGATCTTCCTGCCCTTCATCGTCATCGATCTGGTAGTGGCTGCCGTCCTGACGAGTATGGGCATGTTCATGCTGCCGCCGACGATGATCGCGCTACCGTGCAAGCTCATGCTCTTCGTGCTCATGGATGGCTGGGCCCTCCTCATGGGGACGCTGGCGGAGAGCTTCCTGTGAGGGCCAGGCGATGACCTACGAGCTTGTCGTCGAGCTCGCTCGGCAGACGGTCATCACGGCCTTCCTCCTGGCGGCGCCTTTGTTGACGGTGGCACTGGCTGTCGGCTTGACCGTGGCCATCCTCCAAACGGTGACGCAGATCCAGGAGCAGACGGTGGCCTTTGCCCTGAAGCTCTTCGCCGTGGGATTCGCCCTCTTCCTTCTGCTGCCGTGGACACTCGGGGTGGCGGTACGGTTCGGTGTTCAGCTCGTCCGGTCCGTGCCCGCGATGGTGTACTGAGCCATGCCTGAGCCCATCTCTGCATGGACCGTCCCTTTCGCCCTGACGCTCTTCCGGGTGGGTGGGCTCATGCTTGTCGCGCCGCTCTTCTCGTCCCGGACGATTCCACTGCCGGTTCGGGCAGGTCTTGCGTTCCTTCTCGTCCTGCTTCTGACTCCGGTGGTCCCGGTCCCTCCGGAGGGCGTCGCCTTCGGACCGACACTCATCATCGGCGAAATCTTCGTCGGGCTGGGTGTGGGGTTGGGGTCGGCGGTACTCCTCGCCGGTGCGGAGTTGGCGGGCGAGATACTCGCGGTTCAGACCGGTCTGTCCGGCGCGACGACGCTCAACCCACTCACCGGAGTCGGAACGGGCGTGTTGAGCCAGTTGCTTGGACTCTTCGCCCTCTTGCTGTTGTTGGCGACCGGGGCTCACCTCGTCCTCATCGAGGCCCTCGTCGTGAGCTACGAGTCCGTGCCGCCTGGTGCCTTGGCCGATCTCGAGTTCGGCGTCGTGGAGCTCACCTCGATGTTCGGCCTGCTATTCTCCACCGGCCTCAAGTTCGCGGCGCCCATCATCGCCGCCGTGTCGGTCGGCTATCTGGCGCTGGGCATTCTCGCCCGCACGTCGCCGCAGATGAACATGCTCGCGGTGGCCTTTCCCCTCCAGATCGGCCTCGGACTTCTGGTCCTCGCTGCCGTGTTGCCCCTGGCCGCCACCTTCTATTCCGCGTGGCCGGATCACGTCGCCGGATTGGCCAACCGGTTCTTCCTCGCGGTGGGCGGAGGATGAGCCGTGTCCGAATCCTTTCAAGAGAAGTCCGAACAACCGACTGCGAAGCGGGAGCGGGAAGCCAGAGAAGAGGGGAAGGTCCCCCAGTCGAAGGAGCTTTCAGCTGCGGTGGGCCTTCTAGCGGCTGGCCTTATGGTGGGCCCTGGAGGAGCGGCTCTCGGGAAGGCCCTGGAGCGACTGACGCGAGCCAGCTTCGTGGTCGGGCCCAACGCCATGAGCGATGCCCAGGCATCCGTGGACTGGGTCCGGTGGGTGGGGGCCCAGACGGCACTCGGCTTTCTACCCTTCGCCCTGGTCCTGACGGGGGCAGCCCTCGCGGTGGGGGCGGGTCAGGGGCGGGCCACCTTCACCACCAAGCCGCTCCAGCCGGACTGGTCGCGCCTCTCGCCCATCAAGAACTCCAAGCGATTCCTTTCTCCCCGCCCGCTGGTCGACCTCATCAAGGCCATATTCAAACTTGGCGTGGTGGGCTTCGTCATCTATCTCGTCCTGGTGGGCGCTATGGAGGACCTGAGCCGATTGCCGCAGAGCGGTCCATGGGCGCTCATCGAGGTCCTTCGAGCCGAGTCGGCAAGGGTCCTGTTCGCCGCCGGGCTGGCCCTCCTGGCTCTGTCCGTCGGGGATTACGGCTACCAGTCGTGGCAGCACCGAAAAGAGCTGCGGATGACGAAGGAAGAAGTCCGACAGGAGCTCAAGGACTCGGAGGGCGATCCCATGATCCGCGCCAGGCTGCGCAGCCTGGGCCGGTCGCTTGCTCGCATGCGGATGATGAACGCGGTGCCGACGGCCGACGTGGTTGTCACCAACCCGACCCATATCGCAGTGGCCCTGCGCTACGACCCCGACGTGGCCGAGGCCCCCGTGGTCGTCGCCATGGGCTCGCGGAAGGTCGCTTTGCGGATCCGACGCATCGCCCTGGAGCATGGGGTGCCGGTCATCGAGAACAAGCCGGTGGCCCGGGCGCTTTTCGTCGCGGCGAAGATCGGTGCACCGATACCGCCCATGCTCTACGTGGCCGTGGCCGAGATCCTGGCATTCGTCTACCGACATCGCCGCACCGGCCACGTCGGCACCGAGGTGAGAGCATGAGTGCGGCGACGCGGCGAGGCGACCGCGTGGTTGTCGCACCCGGAGGTGCGTCGTGAGCCAGCGACGCTTCGTGAACGCGGACCTGCTGATCATCGGGGCGGTGGTCTTCGTGGTGGCTCTGCTGGTACTACCGCTTCCGGCGTTCCTCCTCGACCTCCTCATCACGGTGAGCATCGCGAGCTCGCTCGTGGTGCTGCTCGTGGCTTTGCAGACGTCGAATCCTCTGGAGCTGAGTGCGTTTCCGACGCTCCTCCTGCTTCTGACGCTCTTCCGTCTGGGTCTCAACGTCGGCAGCACCCGTCTCATCCTCGGCCGAGGAGAGGGCGGGCAGGTCATCGAGGCCTTCGGCGACTTCGTCGTGGGCGGAAACTACGCGGTGGGAATCGTCATCTTCCTCATCCTCATCGCCATCAATTTCATCGTCATCACCAAGGGCGCAGGACGCGTAGCCGAGGTGGCGGCACGCTTCACCCTCGACGCCATGCCCGGCCGTCAGATGAGCATCGACGCCGATCTGAATGCCGGCATCATCGACGAGCACGAGGCGCGGCGTCGACGGCGAGAGATCTCCCTGGAGGCCGACTTCTACGGCGCCATGGACGGTGCCGCCAAGTTCGTTCGCGGAGACGCCGTCCTCGGTCTCCTCATCACTGGGATCAACATCCTCGGTGGCATCTACGTGGGCATGGTCCAGAACGGACTCGTTCTGGCTGCAGCCGCCGCCCAATACACGGTACTCACCATCGGTGATGGACTGGTGAGTCAGATTCCGGCGCTCATAGTCAGCACGGCGGCGGGCATCGTGGTCACGTACTCGGCGGGCGGCACGCGTGTCGGAACGGCCCTGGCCGAACAGCTCGGCCGAGATCCGAGCCCTCTTTGGGCTTCGTCGGCGATCCTGGGCGCTCTGGGTCTCATCCCGGCGCTGCCGGCGGTCCCGTTTCTTCTCCTTTCCGCGGCGTGCGGTGGCCTCGCACTGGTGGCGAGTCGGGAGCCGGTGCGGGCGGTGGACGGGGTGGGCGTGGAGACCGCCGCCGGGGTGCCTCCAGCCTCCGGAACAGGCGCGGAGGTTGTGCCGTCGTCTGGGTCGAAGGCTCTACCCACGTCCTTCGATCCTGTCGATGACCTGCTGCTCCTGGATCCCGTCGAGCTGGAAGTCGGGTTCGGGCTCATCCCTCTCGTCGACGAGTCCCAGGGCGGAGACCTCCTCTCCCGGGTGGGCATTTTGCGGAAGAAGGCGGCGCAGGATCTCGGGCTGCTGATTCCGCCCATCCGGATCCGCGACGACATCGCATTGGCGCCGGGCGAGTACGTCGTCCGGCTTCGAGGCTCGGAGGTAGGGCGATCCGAGGTGATGATGAGGAAGCTCCTCGCCCTCGACACGGGCGGGGTCATGGAGGATGTCGACGGCGTCAAGGTCGTCGATCCGAGCTTCGGCCTCCCGGCGAGGTGGATCGGCACCGACGCGAAGGTCGACGCCGAGGCTCGAGGGTGGACCGTGGTGGAGCCCGGCGCCGTCGTTGCGACGCATCTCATGGAAACGCTGAAGGAGCACGCCGCCGACCTTCTCGGTCGACAGGACGTTCAGACCATGATCGACCGTCTCACGGAGTCCCACCCCGCCGTCGTCGAGGACGTCATTCCGTCACGCGTGTCCCTGGGGGTCGTCCACCGGGTGCTGCAGCGCCTCCTCAGGGAGCGGGCGCCCATCCGCGACATGGTCACGATCCTCGAAGCCATCGCCGACCACGCGGATCAGACGAAAGACCCCGAGGTCCTCACCGAGCACGTCAGGCGCGCCTTGGCCAAGGCCATCGCGGAGCCCTTCCTCGACTCTCGAGGATCGGTTCGCGGGATCACCGTCGGGCCCCGTCTCGAGGCGTCTCTCATGGGGCTTTTCAGCCCCAGGGGCACCGCGGGCGAATCACTCCGGCCAGAGCGCCTGTCTTCCGTCATCCAGGATCTCGATCGGATGACCAGGGACGCGGGGTCCGTGGGTTCGGTGCCCGTGATCACACCCCCATCCCTCCGGGTCGGTATTCGCAAGCTCCTTGAGCCGGTGCTCCCCAATGTGCCGGTCATCTCTTTGGCGGAGCTTCCTTCACACGCGGGCTTCGAACCCGTCGGAACGTGGGAGTTGAACGATGCGAGTTGAGCGATTCCATGCACCCGACGCCTCTCGGGCACTACGTCTGGTGCGTGCGGCACTGGGTGACGAGGCCCTGGTCCTCCAGACACTCTCGCTCGAGGACGGAGTGGAGATTTTGGCGACGACCCTGGAGGACATGGACCGGTTCAGTGCTTCTCTGCGGTCGCCTCCCGTCCGCTCCCGCAGGGATCGCCGGGCCCGGATCATCGCTCTGGTCGGGCCGACGGGATCGGGAAAGACGACAACGTTGGCCAAGCTGGCCCTCGACGACGCGGCCTTCGGGGGTAGTCGAGTCGGGTTGATCACTCTGGACACCTACAAGATCGGGGCCTTCGATCAGGTCCAGACCTACGCCGATCTGGCCGGCCTGCCTCTCGATGTCATCTACGAGCCCTCGGAGGTTCCGGCCGCCCTCCGAGCCCTGCGGCGTTGCGACGTCATTCTCGTCGACACACCGGGGCGACCGCCGCACGCGTCGGCGACCGAGACAGCTTGGCGTGAGGCACTTGTGGCCCTCCAGCCCGATGAGGTCCACCTGGTCCTTCCTGCGAGCCTCCGCGAGGGGGTGGTGGACGGCTTCGTGAGGCATTACGCGTCTCTCGACCCGACGCATCTCCTGCTGACGAAGCTAGACGAAGTGCCGTCCGAGGACGGCGTCGCAGAGATCGCAGCCCGGGTATCGCTCCCTGCCCGATGGGTGGCGGACGGTCAGGCGGTACCCGACGATCTCGACCACGCGCCCGAGCGTCTGGTCGCCGCCGCCATCGGCCACCCCGGATACAGGTGGTCGGAGGAGGCTTACGCGTGACGAGTCAGCTGGAGGCAATGAGGGATCGGCTCGGCGGGCGGCGCCTCGCCCGCGCCGGCTCTCCTCACGTCCTCGCGGTTCTGTCTGGAAAGGGAGGGTCGGGGGTTTCGCTCGTGTCGGTCCTGCTGGCCATCCGATCGGCCAGGGCCGGGCGTCGGACGCTACTCGTGGATGCCGATCCGTGGCTGGACATGCAACGCGTGTGGCTGGGGTTACCCAAGGCTCCTTCAGCCGCGGAGCGGCCCGAGGGTAACGACGACATCGAGGCCAGAGTCGCCACGGCTCACCAGGGGCTGGAAGTTCTCTGTCTGGGGACCGGCGAGGCACGTGGGAGGGATCACCGAGCGGTCGTCCGGAGGATCCCGGCCGTGTTCCGGGACCGAGATGCCGTGGTGGTGGACGCCGGTTCGCGACTGGAGAGCGTCGAGCGATGCGCCGACCTCGATGTCGGGTCCATCCTCGTCGTCTCCGGCTGCGACGCGGTGGGTCTCGCTTCGACCCACGCGCTAATGAAGGCTCTGCGGTCTCGCACCGAGATCCAGCCGGCGATCCTGTTCAACCAGGTGGACGACGCGGCGGCTCGGGCCGCCCGCACCGTCCTCACGACGGGGGCGGAGCGCTTCCTCGGGGCGACACCCACGGTGCTGGGTAGTCTGCCTCCGGATCCCGCCATTAGCGACGGGCTGGCGCGCGGGGCGACGCTTCTGGAATGCCTCGTCTCCTCGCACCTCCCCGACCGGGTAGAGGAGATCATGCCGAGCCTGCCACCCTGGGCCGAAGCATGAGCGCCGATCCCGACCGCCGGCACGAAGAGCACGAAGGTGAGGTGTCTCGCACCGATCGACTCGTGACCGACAACCTTGGGCTCGTATACGACACGGCCAAGAAGTTGGCGCGCCCTGGTGGGAACGGACCCGAGCGAGGAGACCTCGTCAGCGCGGGAGTGCGGGGGCTCATCCAAGCGGCGTCGACCTTCGAGCCCGAGCGGGGCCTTGCCTTCAGCACCCATGCTGTCACGAGGATCCGCGGGGCCATGCTGGATGAGCTTCGGCGGTGGGACAAGACGCCCAGGTCCGTACGGAAGAAGGAGCGGACCATCAAAGAGGCAGAGACCCTCCTCTGGGCCGAGCTCAAACGCAAACCGACGGTGGCCGAACTGGCCGACTACATCGGCGTGGACCCGGAAGAGATCCACGGATGGGAGACCGACGTCTCACGGCATGTGGAAGACTCCCTCGATCGTGTCGCCGGGCAGGGGGAGGAGGAGGGCCGGCTGAGCGTGTCGGAGGTCGTCCCCGACGACGTGCTGGACGTGTCGGAGGAACTGGGTCGGCAGGAGTCTGTGGACATCCTCAGCGAGTGTCTGCAGGCGCTGCCCGAGCGGGAGCGACGGGTCCTCGCCCTCTACTATTTCGAGGAGCTCCGTCTGCGGGAGATCGCCGAGCTCCTGGGTGTCACCGAGTCGCGAATCTCCCAGATCCGGTCCGGTGCGCTGAAGACACTGAGATCGATGATGACTCAACGAGGAGTAGACGAACCATGATGAGGCTCTTCTTTGCAGCCGTGGTGCTGGGAGGGTGGACTCTGATCGGCGGTCCTGCCCCCGGCGAAGCACAGGAGCAGGCCGGTCGCGTGGGTGCCGAGACCGCCGCGAATGTCGTTGAGGCCATTCTCGCTGGTCGAGACGACCCGGCTGCCTGGGGTGCCCTCGAGACGGCGCTGGGCACCGGCGTCCCCGAGGTACAGCGAGGCGGGGTGGCCCTGCCCACGAGCACGGAGGCCTGGCCCGTCTGGATGCGGTCCAGCGAGACGCAAAGGGTCGTCGCCGGCGTTGTCGCGGCGCTTCTCGCACTCCTCCTTCTTTTCACCGGGTGGCAGTCTCTTCAGTTGGTGGAGCGGGCGTTCCGGGCGATCACCCGGGGCGACCGACAGAGCGGCCCCCTTGTGCGGCGCAGGCACCGCGAACAGCTACGGTCGCGAGACGCCGAGAGACTCCAGGCTCAACTTCGGGCGCGGGGAGCCACGTGACCTCTCCGCTCGAGCTACCGACTCAGGAGCCTGCGGCCCTTAGGCAGGAGCTTCCGGCCCGGAAGAGCCTTCCGGGGAGCGAGGCGTCCTGGCCCCGAGGCCAGATAGAGGTGCCGAGGGTGTATCGTGTTGTACAGCAACGATTTGTGTATGAAATCCCAAGTCTGATGACATGGCACGGGCGTTGCCCTTCTCCAGGAGTGACTGCATCACCCAGGCGGAGGTGGATCCCATGAGCGGAGGACCGGAGGGCCTTCGGGCTGCGGGCCACGCGCTTCTCTACTGGCAGCGGCGGCAGGAAGTGAACACCCACAACCTGGCCAACGCCGAGACGGCCGGGTTCCGAGCCCGTCGGGTCTTCGCCGAGGTGCTCGAGGGTGGCCTCCCGTCCGTGGGGACCCGCACCGACCAGCGGGTGGGTGAGCTCCGGCAGACCGGTGCCCCTCTCGACCTCGCTCTCGGAGGCCAGGGCAACTTCGTCGTCCAGACGCCCAATGGCGAGAAGCTGGTGCGAAGCGGGTCCTTCACCCTCGATCCCGAGGGCCACATCGTCGACGCGACGGGAAATCCCCTGCTGGGGACGACGGGCCCCCTCGTCGTTCCGCCCGGCCCCGTGGAGATCGATGCACGAGGGGGCGTCACGGTCGACGGTGAGCAGGTCGGGCGGCTCCGGATCGTCGGTGAACCCTCGTCCCCATCGCCCGTACCCGGCGAAGAAGTGCTTCCTGGCGGCCGCGGTTCCGGGGAGGGCGATCCCGCTCGGGCGCCCACCCGTGGGGAAGGGCCGGAGGACGTCCCCGATGAGTTGCCCGACGAGGTGATCATGGTCCGCCAGGGCTACCTGGAAGAAAGCAATGTGTCCGCCCTCGACTCGCTGATCGAGATGACCACGATCCAGCGGTCGTTCGAGGCGGTCCAGACGAGTGTACGTGCCCTCGACTCCGTCATGGAGACGGTGGCCAACCGAATCGGTCGGGTCGATTGACCCCGGCGAGAAACTAGGAGTAAGAGATGGATCCGTCGCTAAAGACAGCCGCCTCCGGCATGGCAGCACAGCAGACCCGAATCGACGTCATCGCCAATAATCTGGCGAACGTGAATACGCCGGGCTTCAAGCGGAGCCGTGCCCACTTCGAGGACCTCCTCTATCAGACGGTCCAGGGCGAGCAGCGTCTTGGTACAGCTGAAGCCGAGACCGCGCCGGCCATTCAGATCGGTCGGGGAACAAGGCTCTCCGGGGTCCAACGGGTCCACGAGCAGGGAACGCTCGAGATGACCCAGCGGCCCATGGACATCGCCGTCGACGGCGAGGGCTTCTTCCAGGTACGACGTCCGGACGGCACGATCGCGTACGCCAGGGATGGGAGCTTCACCATCTCGGACCAAGGGGTCATCGTCACCTCCGGCGGCTACGCTCTGCTCCCGGAAACGCGGGTCCCGGAAGACGTCACCAATGTCGGGGTTTCCCGAACCGGTATCATCACCGGTTCGTCGGCGTCCCAGGCCGAGCCTCTGGAGATCGGCCGAGTTGAGCTGGCGCGGTTTCCCAATGCGCCGGGTCTCACCTCTCTAGGGGAGAATCTGTACGCGGAGACCGCCGCTTCCGGTCAGCCGATCCTCGGCAACCCGCAGGAAGACGGCTTCGGCCGTCTCGTCCAGGGGGCGCTGGAGTCCAGCAACGTCGAAGTCGTCCAGGAGATGGTCGACATGATCGCGGCGCTGCGGGCCTACGAGATAAACGCGAAGGCGGTGCAGGCCAGCGAGGACATGGCGGACGTCACCAACCAGATGGTCCGGTGATCTTCAGGCTTACCTTCAACTCGGCCCTCGCAGCTGCGGCCCCCGTTCGTGTGGGCGTGGGCGGGCGTCTGGCCCCGATGCTCTTCCTCTGCCTACTTCTCGCTGCGGAGGGCCGGCACGTCGCCGCGCAAGAGGGCCCTCGGCCGGCGACGCTCGAGGGTGCTGAATCGGACCCCATAGACGCCCGCCGGGCGTTGACCGCTGGGGTCGCAAAGCTCTGGGCGGTGGCGCCCGAGTCCGTTCGGATCGAGCTACCGCCGGACGCACCCGCCCTGGTGGACTCGGTTGCCTTCGAGCCGGGCTCGGGCGACCGGTGGATCACCACCTTCGTCGTTGACGGGCATGTTGTCCGCCGCTTCGTGCGAGTGGGACACGAGCAGGGCGTGGCCGTCGCCGCATCGGCGATGCCCCGGGACCATGTCGTCCGGTCCGAAGACCTCACCACGGGTTCGCGCATCGTCTGGGGTCCGCCGGCGGGAGTGCCGCCTGACCCCGAAGGATGGGTGGTCCACCGCCCGATCGATGCCGGCGATGCCCTGGTCGAGCCTGCTGTCCGCCCTCCGCTCTTGGTCCGCGGCGGGGACGAGGTCGAGGCGGTCTTCGCCCGAGGTGGCGTCGTACTGAACATCAGGGCCGAGGCATTGTCTTCTGCGCGGTCCGGGGAGCTGGTGGCGGTGCGGATGCCTTCAGGCAAGCGCATGGACGGACGGGCTGTGGCCCCTGGTAGGGTCGTCTTGGATACGGGAGCGAATCGATGAAGGGATGGATGAGGGGTTCACTGGTCGTGACGTTGGCGTGGATGATGGTGGCCCCGACCCTGGTCGAGGGACAGCAGGCGCCACCACCGATCATTCCGGATTACGGTTGGCTGGCCGATGGGCGACGCTTCGCAGTGGGTGACATCATCACGGTCATGGTCGACGAGTACACGGCGGCGTCGGCAGATCGCCAAACCGACGCGCTCGAGGACCGGTCCACCGATGCCGGAGCCGTTCTGAGGACGGGCTCGACAACGGCCGGTGGGGACCTGGGCAGCTTCCTCGGGCATCAGTCCACGAGGAGGGGACGGGACGTCCGTCAGGATCGGCTGAATTCCGAGGTCACCGTCCGCGTTACCGAGGTCGAGGCGGGTGGAGCTCTCCGCATCGAGGGAACCAAGACGCTCATCATCGACGATCATGAGCAGGAGGTGACGGTGCGGGGAGTGATCAGGCCCCAGGACATCACCTCACGGAACACCATCGATTCGTGGCGAGTGGCCGATGCCGAGGTCCTCTACGCCACGGAGGGCGAGCTCGGGAAGCCGAAGAAGGGGCTGTTGTCGAAGATTCTGGCCTTCATCATCCCGTGACCCGTTTCGCCTCCGTCACCTGCGATGGCTCCGAGAGCCTGCGAGGCCACGTTATGAAACCTGTCCCCGCTGCGGGCCAGGGTCGGGCCGCCATGGCGATGGCCCTCTTCGTTGCCCTTCTCCTCATCGGGTCGTTCGAAGCCTCCGCCCAGACGACGCGCGTTCGGGACCTGACCATCAACGAGGGCGAGGTGCCCGTTCGCCTGGTGGGGTACGGACTCGTCGTCGGCCTCGACGGAACGGGCGATCGGGTCTTTGGAGGCAGTCAGGGGTCCATGACTGTGCGATCCATCGCCAACTTGCTTCGCAACCTCGGCATCGAGGTGCCCGAGCAGTTCATCCGTACCCGCAATGTGGCGGCGGTGCTCGTGACCGCCGAGGCATCGCCATACTTGCGCCGCGGAGGCCGCTTCGAGGTCAGCGTGGCGTCATTGGGAGATGCCTCATCGCTCCGCGGAGGGCAGCTTTGGCAGACGCCGCTATTGGCGTCGGTTGGCGGACCGCCGGTGGCCATCGCCCAGGGCAACCTCCTGTTCCCGCCCGGAGACCCGGGCCGCCGCAACGGGCCTGTGGAAACGTCGGCGGTCCTCATCGACGCGGCCGTCGCACTCACCGACTTCGGGGGATGGGGCGGGGGACCGCCCTCGCGACTTCTCCTGCGCTCTCCAGACTTGGCGACAGCCCAACTCATCGCCGATGCCATCAACGGTGCTCTGGGCGATGGAGCGGCCGTGGTGGAGGACCCCGGCGCTGTGGCACTCACGCTCCCAGCCGACGACCCCATGGGTGCCCTTGTGCAGTTGGGTGAGCTAACTCTGACCCCGACGCTCTCTCCGCGAATCGTCATCGACGCCCAATCCGGTGTCGTGGCGGTCGGCGGTGACATCAGTGTCGGGGAGGCTGTGGTCAGCCACGACTGGCTCACGGTAACCATCGCGCCACCAGACGCTCCGGCACCTGCCGGTGGGGCGGCGCCTGAAGGAGCGGCATCCGACGCGGGGGCGCTCCTGCCCCCTGGAGCCGTGCGCGCCGACCCCGGCATTCGGGTGCAGGCGCTCGCCGAGGCGCTCCACGCCGTGGGGGCGACGTCGGACATGATGGGTGCAGTTTTCCGCTCGTTGCGAGGTGTGGGCGCTCTCCAGGCGGAGGTCGAGGTCCGATGATGCCGGGAGCCGCTGCTGGTGTCGGGCTCGTCCGCCTTCCGCCGGATCTCGAGAGTAGCGAGGGCGGCGCTGGCGTCGACGGTGCGGGGGCTTCGAAGGAGTCCAGGGCCGCGCGCCTCGAACGTCTGGAGCGCCTCCGAGAGGCCAGTGAGGACATGGAGGGTGTGTTCATCGGGTACCTGACTCGGGCACTGAGGGCAACGGTACCCAATGGAGGGAGCCCCGACGCCCCTGGAGCCGACATGTACGGGTCCCTACTGGACGACCACCTCGCCCAAAGCGTTGCCAACGATACACGGACGGGGATCGCCGAGGCCCTCTACCGCCAGCTTTCAAGCCGCTTCATCACATCACCGGGAGAAGGGGAAGGTTGATGCAGACGATTCAGAGCTCTTCCGAGCCCGACCTGACGACCGAGGAAGGGCGCCGGGCCCACCTCGTCGCCGCCCTCGATGAGGAGGTTGAACTTCTCGAAGGCCTGCGCCGGATCTTCGCCGCTCAGCGCGATGCCTTGCGATCGGGCGATCCCATGGCCCTCGACGACGGTGTCTTCAGCGCCACCCGGGTCATGAGGACCATGGAGGAGGCGCGACGAAGACGTCGTCGTCTTACGATGAGCCTCCTGGGGTCCGACCTGGAGTTCGACGAGCTCGATACCGTCCTTACCGGGTCCCGGAATCGACCGGTCCGGCTGGCGCGAGAGCGGGTGCGAGCGGCTGCCGCGCAGCTACGGTCGGAGGTGGGCATGCTGCAGCGCATCCTCAAGGTGGCCCTGCAAGACAACCGGGTGCACCTGGAGACCCTACTCGGCGACGGCGTCCATCGGGTCACGTCGGACGCGGCCTACGGAACCGGCGACCCACGGACGGCCTCTTCGGGGGTCGTCGTCGACAGGACGGCCTGACATGTCTTCGTCGTTGAACGGGATCCTGTCCGTAGCCAAGACCGGTCTGCTGACGCAACAGCTTGCCCTCCAGGTGACGAGTCACAACCTGGCCAACGCCACCACCGAGGGGTATTCGCGGCAGCGTGCCGAGCTGGTGCCCGGGATTCCCGTCTTGCTGCCTGAGGGCCTTGTCGGGACGGGTGTACGGGTAGCTGACATCACCCGCGCTCGTGATCAACTCCTGGACGGCATCTATCGCAGGGAATCGGCTCTCTTCCACGGCTTCCAGACACAGTACCAGGGGCTGTCGTCCGTCGAGTCCGCCTTCGGGGAGATCGGGGCGACCGGGCTGGGTGACTCCCTCGATGCGTTCTGGGATGCATGGTCCGACCTGGCCAACGACCCTACCAGCTCGGCTGCACGTTCGGTGGTGGTGTCCAACGGCCAGGCGCTGGTGGACCACTTTCGACGCATCGACGGGACCCTCGATACGGTCATCGGCCAGGAGGTGGACCGCCTCAGGAACTCGGTGGGCCTGGTAAACGACATCCTCGACCAGGTCGCAGGCCTGAATGTCGAGATCGCCGCGGTCAGGGCGAGCGGGACATCGGCGCCAGACCTCGAGGATCGCCGCGACGTGCTCCTCGATCAGCTATCCACCTATGTACCCATCGAGGTGACACCGAGGGAAAACGGAGTGGTGGGCGTCTCCGTCAACGGGATCTCGGTGGTGGAGGGGGTGAGTCACCAGACGTTGAGCCTCACATCCGCAGCCGGAGTGTGGTCGCTGACCACGGCTGGTGGTCTCACGATTCCCATCTCTTCGGGCCGGATCGGTGGTGGCCTCGAGACCATAAACGACGACTTCAGCCGATTCAGGGCCGCTCTGGACACCGTGGCGCAAGGGCTCGTGGAAGGCGTCAATGCTGTTCACGTGAACGGGACAAACCCCCTGGGCGTTACCGGACTGAACTTCTTCGACGACTTCGGCGATCCCACTACCGTCACGGCAGCCACACTGACCCTCGACGCCGCGTTGGTTGCGAACCCCCAGAACGTGGCCGCTGGCTCGCCCGATGGCGGCGGCAACTACCAGGCCGGGGCAAATGACATCGCCCTCGCGCTCGCCGACCTTCGGACGATGTCGTCGGGAGGGATTCTCGGGACTTCGACCGTCAACGGTGCCTATCGGGATCTCCTGGCCGACGTCGGCCTTACGGCTTCGGCGGCACGCGACGCGGCGGACAATCACTCGGTCCTGCTCTCGTCGGCGGGAGAGCGTCGGGAGTCCGTCGCTGGAGTCGCCACCGACGAGGAGCTCGTGAAGGTCGTCCAGCTTCAGGCGGCGTACGCGGCCGCCTCCAGAATCGTCACCGTCGTGGACGAGATGTATCAGACGCTTCTGGCGATCTGATGCTCATTCTCCAACGGAAGCCGAGTGAGGCGGTGCTCATTGGTGACGACATCCGGATCGTCATCCTGCGCTCCGACGGAGGCGGCGTCCGGATCGGGATCGAGGCACCCGCCGAGGTCCCCATTCTGCGCGAAGAGATCGTCGAGGAGGTGCGCTCCGAGACGGTTCGGGCGTCGCGGGCCGCCGCGGGTTCAGCGTCGGGCCTCAAGCCCCCCGAACCCTCGAGCTAGAAGCCACTCCCCCGTCCACGACTTCTCTACGACTTCGCGGGAAGTATGATCCGGGCGGAGCGCGGCCCCGTCGCGTCGATGCGCACGTCGCTGTCGGAGAAGCGCAGGGACTCGTCGCTCGAGGGCCGACTCCCGGAGGAGCTCACCAGGAGCGAATCACGCCCCTGAGCCCGGACGTCGACATGGCGTCCCTCGCCACCGCCCCGGCTCGCCCATTCGCCTGCGACCAGGAGCGCCCTCAACGCCCGGCTCCAGTCGGCCCGGACCACCGGGCCCTCCTCCGCACCTTCCACATCGAAAACGATGGAACCACCTGGGTAGCCCTCCATGATGGCCGTGGCCGCCTCGGTGAGGAGCGCCACCGAAAGGGGTGAGATCTCGGAGTGAGGATCGCGTGCGAGAGACCGGATCAAGCGAACGCGTCGGGCCAGTTCGTCCAGGTGCTTGCGGAGAGGTGCGTCGCTTTCGTCCAGGGTGCCGCGGCGCTCGAGGAGGAACACATATGCGTTGAGGGCCGCGAGCTGGTCGTTCAGACCATGGCACAAGCCTACGAGGGCCCGCTCGGGCGCGGGTAAGTGCTCACCGCTAGCGACGGTGTCCATTCTAGTTGTCTTCAGCGTGGGGGGCTTGGCGGGGAACTGAAGATCCGTGGCGGGGCGACCGATAATTGCTAGCCAGAGGCTCGCGTACCGATCACGTTCTACGCCGGAGCGCACCGCTCGGTGTTACTGATATTAGGACTATTTGTCGTATTTGGCAGCATCTACGTCGGCTATACCATGCACGGCGGCAGTATCGCGGTCCTCATTCAGGTCTCCGAGTTCATCATTATCGGGGGTGCGGGCCTGGGGGCCGTGATCATCGGGAACTCGGGGGCGGTGGTGAAGCGAATCGTCTCGCAGTGCCTCGCGCTCTTGAAGCCGAGCCCCTATGGGCTCGAGGCGAACAAGGAGCTTCTCACGGTCCTCTACGAGATCTTCTACCTCGCCCGGAGGGATGGCCTTATCGGCATCGAGAGCCACGTGGAAGCGCCCCGCGACAGTGAGCTCTTCAAGAAGCACCCCATCTTCGCCGACAACCACCACGCGATGGACTTCCTCGCGGACACCCTCAAGGTGCTCCTGTCGGGGACGGTGGCCGATCATCACCTTTCCGAGATCCTCGAAACGGATATGGAGCAGTACTACGAAGAGGCGATGGAGGTACCCCACGCCGTCACCGCCGTGGGCGATGCCATGCCCGGCTTCGGAATCGTGGCCGCCGTACTCGGCGTCATCATCACCATGGGGAAGATCGGTGGCGAGCCAGCGGTGATCGGTGAGTCCGTCGCGGCGGCACTCGTCGGTACGTTCCTGGGGATCCTCCTCGCATACGGGGTTTTCGGGCCTATCGCCCAACAGCTCGAGGCTCGGGTCCGCGCCGAGCAGGACTACCTCCGGTGCATTCGGACCGCGGTGCTCTCTTTTGCCCGCGGGGACGCCCCTCTGACTTCGGTCGAGTTCGCCCGACGAAGCATTCCACCTGAGGACCGCCCGAGCTTCTCGGAGGTCGAGGAGTTCACGGCTCAGGGAGTGGCCGCCTGATGGACGACAACAAGATCATCATCGTCAAGAAGAAGAAGGTCCGCGGTGGAGGGCATCACGGAGGGAGCTGGAAGGTGGCCTACGCGGACTTCGTCACGGCGATGATGGCCTTCTTCCTCGTCATGTGGATCGTCGGGATGGATTCCGACGTGAAAGACCTGGTCCAGGGCTACTTCAACAACCCCATCGGCTATCGGCGCGCTTTCGGGGCAGGTGTGAACCCGGTTTCCCAAGGCGCTACGCCGATCCCCTCGGAGCTCAACCGGATGCCGCTCTTCGTGCGCCAGGTCGAGGAGCGCCGCTTCAACGCCATCCGCGACGGCATCTTACAGGAGTTGGAGGGTCTCACCGGCGCGGAAGAGTTCGGTTCCCAGGTCGAGGTGGTGGTGACGCCCGACGGTCTCCGGATCGAACTCGTCGAGGGTCCCGTGAGCGGTACCTTCTTCGCGCTGGGATCCGCGGAGGTGCGACCGGCTGCCAGAGCCGCCCTGGCCGTCATCGCGGGCCGCATCGGCGAGATCCCGAATCCCGTGGTTATCGAAGGTCATACCGATGCCGCGGCGTTCGGCGGGGTAGGGTACTCCAACTGGGAGCTCTCCGTCGAGCGAGCGAACGCCGCCCGGAGGTTGCTCGAGACGCAAGGTCTGGACGCATCGCGGATCCGTGAGGTCAGGGGGCTGGCGGACCGCGAGCTGCGGGTGCCGGAAGATCCCCTGGATCCCGTGAACCGGCGTGTGACGATCCTGATTCCCTACCTCGACCCCGTCGATACGGGAGACGATATGGAAGGGGTGGTCATCGGAGGCTGAGCGTTCAGCTCGATGCTACCACATCGTCCGGTGGATCTTCACCGATCGTCCGTTCGGGATCCACAGGCGTGCCGCCTCCAGGGCGAGGTCCGGCCTTTTCGATGCGGTGGAGTAGTCGCTCGTAGTCGAAGGGTTTGCCAACCACCGCGTCGTGGTGACCCAGGGCACCGAGGGTGGTCGTGTCACCGGTGAGAAGGAGGACCCGACCCCGATACCGGATGTCCGATACGAGTTCATCCCAGAGATCCACACCCTCCTGGCACATCCCACCATCGATGAGAATGAAGTCGGGTCGGTGCGCCGTGATGAGTCCGCGAACCTCACGCACACTGCTCGCCTCCAGGACGTCATGCCCGGCATCCTCCAGGACGAGTCTGATTGCGAGGCGCAGCGACGAGTCGTCGTCTGCGACGAGGAGGCGCATCAAGAGGACAGATCCCCACCGATAAGAAGGAACGGGGGGGTAACCGAAAAGTGCCGGATCGGTGGCCCTGGAGCAAGGCGCACTTCGTAACGATGTCCGCGTCCTGCAAAGGGTTCGGCACAGCTGGCGCTACGTCCTTCCGTGAGTGGCCCCGCGCTCGTTAAACGTTCCGGCGCGTCGACCGATACTGACGGCAGAAGGGGTCGCAAGATCCGCTGCCCCACCGCTGCGCAAGGAAGCGCAATCAGACTCATGGAGGAGTTAAAGTGAGGATCAACACCAACATTGCAGCGATGAACACGCTGCGGGTCATGGCCCAGACGGACGAGGCTGTGACGCGATCGATCGGACGCTTGTCTTCAGGCTTCCGCATCAACCGGGCTGCGGACGACGCGGCCGGTCTCGCTATCGCCAACCAGCTTCGTGCGGACCTCGGCGCCCTGAGGCAGGCGACCCGGAACGCCGAGCAGGCGGGCTCGCTGCTGAAGGTGGCAGAGGGTGGTATGCAGGGAATCGAGGGCGTCCTCGAGCGGATGAAGGAGTTGGCGAGCCAAGCCGCCTCGGACAACGTTGCCGATGGTGCGACAGGCCGGGACCTCATCGACGCCGAGTACCAGCTTCTGATCGCTGAAATCGATCGGATCGCGTCGTCGACGGAGTTCGCGGACGTCGTGATGCTCGACGGGACGGCAGCAGCCGACCTGAACTTCATCGTCGGAATCACTGCGGGTGCGGACACGATCACGCTGTCGGTCACGAGCGCCATCTTCGATCTGTCGACGGACAACCTCGGTACGGCTCCGGCGACGCTGGACCTTTCGGACGTCACCACGTCAGTGAACGCCTCCGCGGCCATCACGGCCATCGATGAGGCAATCGGCCAGGTGTCGCAGGCCTTCGCCCAGATCGGTGCCCAGGCCAACCGTCTGGACATCGCCCTCACACAGGCACGGATCGTGGTGGAAAACACGCAGGCAGCCGAGTCGGTGATCCGCGATGCCGACATGGCCGCGGAGATCACGGAACTGACCAAGAATCAGATCCTCGCCCAGGCAGGGATCTCGGTCCTGGCTCAGGCGAACGTCAACTCCCAGTCGGTGTTGGCGCTGCTGCAGTAAGAGAACAAGCGCTACGGGGAGTGGGGGTCCGGTACGACCCTAAGGGTCACCGGGCCCCCTCCTCGAATCAGATAGCCCGACCCGAGCATTAGGAACCCGAAGACGATGGATCCCCTCGCAACGATCAGTGGACTGGCCACGGGAATCGACTTCCGTGACCTCGTCAATCAGATCATCGAGGCCGAGTCGTCGAGACTGGAACCGCTTCGGCTCAGCATCACCGAATCTCAGGAAGAGGTGGCGGCCTGGGAAGAAGTTCGAGGGCTGCTCCAGGCTCTACAGGACGCCACGACGGCCTTGGAGGATGGCTCGGGCCTCGACGCCTTCACCACCGAGATTCTCGGACTCAGTCCCTCGCTTCTCCGAGCGACTGCATCCGCAGACGCCGCAACGGGTCGCCACACTGTTCGCGTGCTGCAGGAGGCTCAGCGTGAGCAGCTTGGGAGCGGTCTGTTCGCCAGCCGGTCGACAGCTTTGGGCGTCTCTGGCCAGTTCATCCTCGGTGGGCGCGTCGTGGATGTGTTTGCCGGCGACTCTCTTCAAGACATCGCCGGTGGCATCAACACCCTCAACATCGGCTCCGATCCGACGGGTGTCTCGGCTACCGTTACCGGGAGTGACGGCGCGTATCGCCTGGTTCTGTCGGCGACGGAGACGGGCTCCGCTGGGATCGACGTGCTGGACCTTTCAGGGGTTTTGGGGTCGTTGGGTCTTCTCGATGGAACCACCACGGCAAAGAACCGCACCAGCGGAGGCTTCCAAACCGACGGCTTCGCCGACACGACGACCGCCGTGGGAACCCTCCTCGGCTTCCCGGGCGTGACACCGTCAGGCACCGTCACGCTCGGCGCGGGTGCCAGCTCGTTCACGGTAGCTCTCGATCTTTCCACGATGTCTCTCGAGGGCGTACGTGACGCCATCAACGCGGCGGCGTCAGGAGCGGGCGCCTCCATGTTCGCGTCCATCGTCACGGACACGTCGGGTGGCGAGACGACCTATCGCCTCGATATCACGGGCACGCCGGCGGCTACCGACGACGGTGCCGTGCTGCAGTCCATGGGCCTCCTGGAGGGTGGACGGAGCGCCGTCAGCCAGGTGGTTCAGGGCGATGTCCTGACCACGGACGCCGGTGGTACGCCGGCGACGGCGGCGACGCGCCTTACCAACTTGTTCAACGGCGGCTCGGACGCAGGTGCCCAGGTGGGGGACACGCTGACGTTCCAGGGAACGGATCACAACGGCAATGCCTTTGCCCTTACCCACACGATCCAGGGTGGGGACACGCTCCAGACGCTCATCACCCGCTTGGACGGTGCCGAGGGGTTCAACGGCTCGGCGACGGTGGAGATCTCGGCGACGGGACAGCTCACGGCCACGTCCGCCACCGCGGGGGCGAGCCTCCTCAGCCTCGAGGTCTTCGCTGGCAACGAGGGCGGCGGGATTCTCGATCTCGGTGATATGGTCGTCACGGACGCCGGTCGAGACCGGGAGATCTCAGCCGGCCAGGATGCGCTCGTCGAGATCGACGGCTCACTCGTGACGAGTGCTTCCAACGAGATCAGTGACGTCGTGCAAGGCGTCACGTTCAGCGTCTTGGGAGCCGATCCGTCGAGCCCCCTGGAGGTCGTCGTCGGGCGCGACACCGAGGTCGGCGTCGCATCGGTTCAGGCCTTCATCGATGCGTACAACGCATTCTCCCAGTTCGTCGGCAACGGGATCGACGATCTGAGCGAGAATCGTCCGCCACTGGCTGGAGACTCGATCCTGCGAGGCGTCCGGAGTCGCATCACTTTCGCGCTCCAGTCGGCGCTACCCACGGCCGCCGCCACCTCGTTCACCCGTCTCAGCGACCTCGGCGTCGAGATCACCCGCGACGGGGTCTTCACCCTCGACGCGTCGACTCTCCAGGACGCCCTGGCCCAGGACGCCGCGGGCGTCGAGCGCCTCTTCAGCGCCTTCGGTGTCGGCAGCTCGTCGGCCGTATCGTTCCTCGCCGCAGGGTCAGCCTCAGCCGGCACCTATGACATCAACGTGACGCAACTTGGCTCGTCCGCCGTCGTCACGTCCGTCGGCTTCGGCGGCACCTATGTCGACGACGGAACCGCCGACACCTTGACCATCGTCGATGACGAGACGGGCACACAGTACGATATCCAGCTCTCCAACGGCATGTCGCTGACCGACATCATCGACGCCGTCAATGCCGAATTGGGGGCGGGGCAGAGTCAGGAGATCACCTCCGAATTCACCATGTACTCCAACCCCCCGGCCAACGCCGTGGCCGATGCGAGCACGCCCCTGGAGGATCTTCGCGATGGTCCAGGGCCAGACGCGGGCTTCGTGGCCGGCACGGAGTTCACGATCTCCGGAACCACCGCCGAGGGCACCGCCGTCCTCGAGACCTTCTCGGTCACGGATCCGGCCACGGAGACCTTCGGCACGCTGCAGGCGGCCGTTCAGAGCGCCTTCGGGGCCGGCACCTCCGTCTCCATAGTAAACGGACAACTCGTCGTCGAGGACACCTCGGTCGGCGAGTCACAACTCTCGGTGAGCATAGGCTCTGACGTGCCCGGCAATCCGGCTCCCTTCGGTCAGATGCTGGTTACTCAGCAGGGCCGCGCCGCATCGAGCGTGGTGGCCGAGGCGACCGGGCCCGAGCTCACGATTCGCGACGACGGGGCGGGCGCCGGGGGCGGGTTCACGCTCTCGTTCTCTGCTGGGGGCGGGGATGGAACGGGGAGCCTGGGTCTCAGTGCTGGAGCCTTCGTGGGGTCCGACGTCGAGGGCACCATCAACGGAGAGGCAGCGACGGGCGTCGGCAACGTCCTCACCGCCGACGCCGGAACGTCCGTCGAGGGTTTGTCGGTCGGCATTGGGGGAGTGAACACCGGAGCGATTGGCAGCGTCACGGTCGGTTCGGGAATCCTGACCGATGTGACGGACCAACTCGAAGAACTTCTTCGCTTCGGAGACGGACAGATCGACGGCATCATCAAGCGTCTCGATGCATCCGTGGACCGCGTGGAGGACCGTCTGGAAGATCGTGAGGCACGCCTCGAGGATCGTCGCCAGCGGCTCATCGCTCAGTTCGTGGCGCTGGAGCAGGCCGTTGCTCGGGCTCAAAGCATTCAGGAGCAACTCGCCAGTCAGCTCGCGACCCTGCCGGGTGGCAACTGATGTACGGGCGGCGGAAGACCGATCTTCTGGCTCACGCCTCTTCGTCGTACCAGCGCTCGCGGGTGATGACAAGTACGCCTGCCGAGCTCATCGTTTTGCTGTACGAGCGGCTTCTGTCGAATCTGCGTGGGGGCGCCATGGCCATCCGCGCCAACGACGTCGAATCCAAGGCGAAGAAGGTGGCGGGCGCGACGGACATCATCTTCGAGCTCCTCGGGGCCCTCGATCGGGAGCGTGGCGGCGAGGTGAGTGAGCGTCTTGCAGCCCTCTACGCCTACATGTTTTCGCGGGTTACCGACGGTAGCCGAAACATGGATGCCGATGCCCTGGACGAAGTATCGGAGCACGTGGAGTCCCTTCTCTCCGCTTGGCGCCACATCGCGTCGGAAGAGAAGAGGAGTGCACCCACCGTCGATCCGTCGATCAGCTAGGGGGTCCCATTCGCATCGAGCCCACCTCCGGAGTCCACCCCGTCTTCAGCAGTTGGCTGGAACGGCGACGGGGGCGCATGCAGGCGCAGATGCAGGCGGTGGACGAGGAGCGGTTCGAAGACCTGATGGGACTTCTCGATGAGGAAGCGGCCGATCCACCGCCCTCTCCGAGGGACGATGCCGAACGGGCCGAATACGAAGAGATGCTGGCGAGCAGCGAGGAGCTGACTCGAAAGCTCGCGGACTTGAGAAGCCAGATCCTCGTCGAGCTGCGGGGGGTGGAGCGCCGGCAGGGCCGGTCACTTCCCAATCAGGGCAGGAGCCGTCGTGGCGGGGCTCTCGACGGGTATGTCTAGTCCCGGGCTACCGATATCTACCGCGTGGCAGTGTACGCCTAAAGTTCGCTGACACGGTGTCGATACTCCACCTAGAGGAGGACTCGTCATGACTATTGATCCGACAAGACTGAATGACGTCCGGGGCCGCGCTGCCGAGCAGGCCGCCGACGTCTCCGCCAACCGGCAGGCCGCGGCTCCCGTAGAGCCCGCGGCTCGCACCGATCAGGTGCAGATCTCCGATGAGGCTCGGGAGTTGGCTCGTCTGACCGCCGCCGAGCGGGTTCCGGTCACCGAGGCAAGGCTCGAGGAAATCCGGGCTCGCCTCGAGTCGGGCTTCTACGAAGACCGACCGCAGATCTGGAGCGAGATCGCGCAGCGGATGCTGGACTCGGGGGATCTGTGATCAGTCGGTTCGCCCTCGACCCGGAGGTCTTCGCGGCCTTCCCGAAGAACCTCCTGGACGACTGTGAGGAATCTACCCGGATGGCGGAGCGGATCGTCCGCGAGATCGGGCTCGACGAGTGTGAGCACGGACCGCCGACGGCCCTTACCGACCGTCTCTCCTGGGCGATTCGCGCCATGGAGGACGACGAGCCGGAGGGGTAGGTCGTGAGCCTCGACCCGCGCCCTCTTGAGGTGCTCGACAACCCCAGGACAGAGGTTCCCTAGGTGGACAAGGCTTCACTCTTCGGCGTCGTCGCCGGCACCGCACTCATCGTCATCACCATCATGCTGGGTGGGAGCCTTCTCACCTTCGTGAACATCCAGGGGATGCTGGTGGTGCTCGGTGGGACTCTGGCCGCGACGAGCATCGCGTTCCCCACGAACGAGTTGAAGTTGCTGTTCTCCGTCTCCCGCAGAGTGTTCAAGGACCCGGGCGACGAGATGATGGAGATCTCCCAGTTCCTCGTTCAGGCCATGGGGACGTTCAAGCGGGACGGCCCGGTGGCTCTCGAGAACATCGCCGAGCAGTCGCCGACCAAGCCATTGGCGAAGGGTCTCCAGCTCATTGCCGATGGAGCGAACGCGCACACCATCGGCGACATCCTCCAGACCGAACGGAAGTACATGGAGGAGCACCACCGGGTGGGGCAGAAGATCTTCTCCGAGATGGGGAAGTTTGCCCCCGCCTTCGGCATGGTGGGGACGCTCATCGGGCTGGTGCAGATGCTGGCGGACCTCAGCGACCCTGACGCCATCGGCCCTGCCATGGCCGTCGCGCTTCTCACCACCTTCTATGGAGCCGTGGTGGCGAATCTCATGTTCATCCCCATGGTCACGAAGCTCGACCGGCGGATTCAGATCGAGGTCCAGCAGATCGAGTTGGCCATCGTCGGCCTCGATTCCATGAACCGAGGCGACACCGTCCAGATCCTGAAGGAGAAGCTCAGCGCCTTCATGAACAGTCAGGAGGGCGCGGCCGAAGAGCTCCTCCAGGCCGCCTGAGCTCCGCCATGGCCACGACTGACGAGCTACCGGAGCCGGCGACCCGGCCACCCGACGATGGCGGCGGTGCGCCCGTGGAAGAGGGCGCTCCCACCTGGATCGTCACCTTCGCCGACATGATGAGCCTCCTGCTCACCTTCTTCATCCTCATGTACTCCATGTCGGAGGTGAAGCAGGATCGGTTCCTGTTGGCCTCCGAGTCCCTTCGGGAGGCCATGGGCTCGACGGCGAGCGTACCCACGGACAATCCCATGGGCCTCATGCCCGAGGACGTGGACCCCGACTTGGAGCTCTCGAACCCGGGGCTCAGCAATGGGGCTACCACCAGCCCGGTGGACACGGAGAGCCCTGGCGAAGACGTGGTCGACGTCTTCGCAGAGGCTTACATGAAGATGATCGAGGAGCGCCTCCGCGACCTTGTCGAGGAGTCGGGTCTCGATGCGTCCAGTGTCGAGGTCGTGCGTGAGGAGGACGGGGTCTACCTCCGTATCCGCGACGCGGCGCTGTTCGCCACCGCACAGGCGAACCTCACTCCCAAGGGTGAAGCGCTCATCATCAGCCTCTCCGGGATCACGATGGGTCTGGGCGTTCCCACCATCGTGTCGGGCCATGCCGACTCACGGCCCATCCGTACCGCCAGCTTCCCGTCAAACTGGGAGCTTTCAGCGGCGCGCGCGGCGGGGGTGGCCCGCCTGCTCGTTGGAGCGGGGCAGGATCCGGAGACGATCCGGGTTCAGTCCTTCGGTGAATTCAGGCCCGTTGCCGACGAGTCCACCGCCGAGGGTCGCGCCCGAAATCGCCGGGTGGAGCTCTTCTTCTCTCGCGACGCCATCGAGGACATCGCCCTCAGACTTCAGGCCGAGTCGGTGGCGACCTCTGAAGTCACCGACTCCGTGCCGGTGGGCTGAAGCCACTCCACCACGGCACTCCGCAGCTCGTCGATGGTCAGGGGCTTCGAGAGGA
>JABDLS010000071.1 GCA_013002885.1 Gemmatimonadota bacterium
CCGTGCCCACCGGATAGTCCCGTCCGCCGAGGGTGAACGCTTCACCCGCCGCCCGCACCCGAATTCCGTCCCGCAGGGCCTCGACGACGGCCTCCGCCGCCGCGGTACCCCAGGGCAGCAGATAGCCCACGACCGATTCGGGTAGCATCGTCTCAGGGGCTGGAGGGCGCGTACCGTCTACGGCGGGGCCTGCCGCACCGGTGGCGTCGGTGGCGATCATCACCTCCACGTCCCAAAGCAGGGACTGGCTCCACGAGGTCAGGTCGTAGATCTCGTCACCTTCCCGGCGGGCCCGGCGCTCGATCTGACGCTGCACGAATCCTTCGTCCATCTGAACATGATCGTCGAGCAGATTCCTGACGAAGCGGTGCGCCGGCTGATCCATGGGCACGATGTAGGTCCCACGGGCCGGGAGGTCGCGGCCTTCGACCTGGATCGGACCCGTGGGCTCGCGGACGTCGATGCCATTCTCGACGAGCATCCGGGCCAGACGCTCGGCCATGGACGGATCGTGGGCGGAATGAAGGACGTACTCCGCCGGACCGTCCTCGCCCAGCTCGATTCCTTCCCGACGGAAATCGTAGTAGTCGCGAAGGATGCGCTGGCGATTCCGCGCGGCGGTCTCCGCCGTCTTCAAGGCGGCCACGAAATGGTGCAGGACGCCGTCACCATAGGTCAGGAGGTCGCCGTCATTCTTCCGGAGGACCAGGGCCCGCGCCGACGCCTGTTCGTACGTCATGCCAAGTGCCCCATGGTTCATGGGCCACATGTCGACGTATCCCGGATAGAAGAGGTCGTACACGTCGCGGTTGAAGTACGCGAAGCCCCTCTCATCGAAGATCTCGGCGTTGGCCTGCCCGAAGAGTTCCATCTGGGCAATCTGTCGCTCGCCGTACCACGGGTTCTCGGGGGGCGCCGTTGGAGGGAAGAAGTAGGTGGAGTTGCCCCCCATCTCATGGAGGTCCGCGACCACGTGGGGATGGAACTCGAGGAAGACGTCGACCTTTCCGCTGGTCTCGGGCTGGCTTTGTATGAAGAGGTCCCGGTTGAGGTCGAAGAGGTAGTGATTCACTCGACCACCCGGCCACGGTTCATCGTGCTCGGCGGAGTAGCTCTGCTCGTTGGGCCACCGCGCGCGGGACATGGTGGTGTGTTGAACGAAGCGCGCCCGTCCGTCGGGGTTCTCCACCGGGTCGATGATGACCAGACTCTCATTCAGGATCGCGTCGACGGCAGGGTCGTTCTGCGCCGCGAGAAGGTGGTAGGCCTCTGCCATCGCCGCTCCACTGGAACTGATCTCGTTTCCGTGGACGCCGTGCATGAGGGCGGTCACCACCGGGAGTCGACCGATGAGTTCGTCGACCTCCGAGTCGGACAGGCCGCGCACCGCAGCGAGACGTGCGAGGTCGGCCTTCACTGCGTCGAGGTTCGTCATGCGCTCAGCCGATCCTACCACCATCACGATGAGTGGACGGCCCTCCCAGCTCTCGGCGTACCGCACCAGATGCGTACGATCGGGAGCGGCGTCGGCCAGGGCCTCGAAGTAGCGGACGACGTCATCGGGGTGCGTGACCTCTTCGCCGAAGTCGTGACCGACCACCTCCTCCAGCGTGGGAATGCCGGGGTCGTACTGAGTCCCCGGGACGAACTCCTGGTCGGGCGTCGGCACCTGAATGAGAGCGGCAAAGAGAAGGGACCCGAGCATCGTAGTGCGTTCCTGAGCAAAGGGACGGGTGGGGTAGGGTCGGCACGGAGGGCAGCCAATATAGCCGGGGAGGCCCGAGTGTCGTAGCCTACGTCATGCTCGCCGCTCTACAGCCGCGAAACGCGGTCACGTTCGTTCTCCTGGCAGCCCTGGCGGCCGTCGCATGCGGGGACGGCCCCGCGCCCGACGATGGACGTGGCGAGGACGCCGACGTCGATCCGCAAATCGTTTTCTGGGAGGAGCTGCAGGAGTTGTGCGGTCAGGCCTTCGAGGGACGACTCGTGGAGTCGGAACCGCCGGACTCGACGTTCGGGGCCTCCTCCCTGGTCATGCACGCTCACTATTGCGACATCGCCGAAGTCCGTATCGGCTTCCACGTCGGAGAGGACCGTTCCCGCACCTGGGTCATCACCCCGACCGCCGCCGGCCTCGAGCTCAGGCACGACCATCGCCATGAGGACGGATCCGCCGACGACATCACCATGTATGGTGGCGAGTCTCTGGGGACGGGAACGGCGAGCGCCCAGGACTTCCCGGCCGACCAACGAACGGCCGAGCTCGTTCCCGAAGCCGAACAGAACGTGTGGACCCTGCGCCTCCACCCCGACAGCGTGTTCGTGTACGCGCTCCGAAGAGAGGGAAGTGACCGACGCTTCCGCGTGGACTTCGACCTGACCAGCCCGGTCAGCCAGCGTCCTCTACCCTGGGGCGGGGCTCGCTGAGGATCGCCTGAAGCCGTGTCAGGCGGTAAGATGCCGACGTAGTGGTATGAATGAGGCGCTCCCGGCGTATACTCCGAAGGCAGATCTTTTTCGACCCCTTTCGGTAGAATAGGTCCGACAATTCGGGGCAGGGTCACGTCATGGGCCGCCCGTCATAGAGGACACCCCTTCGTACACATGATTTCGAACAGAAGAATGCAGGCTGAAGGCCCCCGCCGACTGGCCGACGCGGCCCGTCTCCTACTCTGCTTGGTGACGGGGGTCAGCGCCCTTGCCACCGTCGCGTCCGAGGCCCGGGCCCAGACCATCACCGGCACCCTGATGGAGGTGGAGACCAGCCAACCCATCTCCCTCGGGCTCGTCATCATGATGACCGAGGACGGTGATTCAATCACCTCCACCGTCACAAACGGTCAGGGACAGTTCACCGTCGAGTCGGAGGAGGCCGGTTCCTTCGTCCTCCTGGCGTCGGCGTTCGGGTTCAAGGAGACCGCCGCCGGTGTCTTCGAGTTGGGCCAGGACGCCTCCATGGATGTGCAGTTCCGGATCGCTGCGGCACCCATGCCCATCGAGGGGATCCTGGTGTCGCTTCAACGCCCGGTACTCGAGCACAATCTCGTCCGGAACGGCTTCGTGCGTCGCGTCACCAGGGGGCTCGGTCGATTCATCACTCCGGCCCAGATCGAGAGGTCGTCAGCCCGAACGGCGGCGGACCTGCTTCGAGGCGTTCCGGGAGTGCATATCACCCGCCCGGGAGGGGCCATCAATGCCTTCCAGGGGGAAATGGTGCGGATGGTGAGCCAGAACGACTATTGCGCCCCGACCATCTTCCTGGACGGCGCCCGAATCGCGCCGAACATGACCTCCGACACTCCTCTCGATGCCCTCGCGCCGCTTCAGACCATCGACGCCATCGAGGTCTATCGTCGTCCGTCCGAGGTACCTATCGAGTACGGGATGACTTCGTCGGGAAACAACACCGGCCGCGGTCCCTGTGGCGTGCTCGTGATCTGGACGAAGACGAGATAGGGGCATGACGATGGGGTCGCGCCGTCACCTGGCGGCGCTGGCCATCTGCCTCGGGGTCGGAGCCGCCTGCGAACGGGTGGAACCGGCCCCTTTGCCGTTCGCGGTCGCCGACTCGCTGGTGTCGGCATGGGTCGAGGCCGAGCTGATTCCGGGCGCGGTACTGCGCATCGAGAGGGAAGGCGACCTTCTCTTCGAGCGCGCCTACGGTGCTGCCCAGGCATACCGCTACGGAGCGGGCCAATACCAGGACTCAAGGGGTCTCGTGCGGCTGGACGAAGCCATTCCCATGACGACCACCACCGTTTTCGACCTGGCGTCGGTCACGAAGGTCATGGCGACGACGCTAGCCCTCATGGTACTCGCTGACCGGGCAGAGCTCGACCTCGACGCTCCCGTTTTGGCGTACCTGCCAGACTTCGGCGGTGCGGGCCGCGACGAGATGACGCCCAGGCACCTTCTCACGCACACGTCGGGCCTGCCCCAGTGGCTCCCCGCGTACTACCACGCTTCGAACGCCGACGAGGCCTACGCGTACGTCCGAGGCGTGCCCCTCGCATGGCCGGTGGGCGAGGGGCGCCACTATTCAGATCTGGGCTTCATGCTACTCGGCCGCATTGTCGAAGAGGTGAGTGGCACCGCCCTCGATCAGTTCGTCAGGTCGGAGGTCTATGACCCGATGGGCCTCACCGATACAGGCTTTCGGCCCCCTTCCAGCTCAGCGTCGACCACCGACGAACGTGTCGCCGCAACGTCTCACGGCAACCCGTACGAACACCGCATGGTCCACGACCCGTCGTTCGGGTACGAGATCGCCGGTGACCCCACTCGCTGGAGCGGGTGGCGCGAGCGAACCCTTCGGGGCGAGGTGAACGACGGCAATGCTTACCACGCGTTCCAGGGCGTAGCGGGTCATGCCGGCCTGTTCTCCACGGCTGCGGAGCTCTCGGTTCTCCTGAATCTCGTCCTCGACGGGGGAACGCACGAAGGACGCCGCTACGTCTCTGAGGAGGTCGTCGAGTCCTTCCTCGTGCCCGCTCTGGAGGGCCAGGCCCTCGGGTGGCAACTGCCCGGGTACGCACCGGCGGGAAGCTTCGGCCACACGGGCTTCACGGGTACCTTTGTCCTCGGAGTACCCGAGGGAGGTCTCTCCGTGGTGCTGCTGACGAACCGACAGAACGTGGGCGTCGACGTCCAAACCCGGTACCCCGACATCGCACCGTTGCAGCGGGCCGTCGCCCAGGCGGCGATCGCAGCGGTGCAGAACTGACTTTTGCCCCCAAAGGAGCTTGTCATGACCGAACGGAAGAAGCTGACTGGCGACGACTTGCAGAAGGCAGTCGAGGAGCTGGACGGCTGGTCCGTGGTGGAGGGTAAGCTCCATAAGGACTTCACCTTCGACGACTTCGTCGCGGCCTTCGGCTTCATGGCGTCCATGGCCCTGGTGGCCGAGAAGATGAACCACCACCCTGAGTGGTTCAACGTCTACAACAAGGTCCGAGTGGACCTTTCGACCCATGATCTAGGCGGAATAACCACCTGGGATGTGGAGCTGGCCCAAGCGATGGACGCGGCTGCGAGCTAGTCCCCCTCGAACTCACACAGGGCAAAGACCGAGCAGCCCCTCGCACGGAGCCGGTCGGCTCCTCCCAGGTCAGGAAGGTCCACCACGAAGGCCGCATCGGTGACCCTACCTTCGACGCGCTCGATGAGTTCGATGGCCGCTACGGCCGTGCCGCCCGTCGCGATGAGATCGTCCAGAAGCAGAACCCGCGCTCCTGGGCGGATCGCCGCTGTATGCATCTCCAGGGTGTCCGAACCGTATTCCAGGTCGTACTCCACGGAGATGACGTCACCGGGAAGCTTGCCGGCCTTTCGGATCGGCACGAAGCCGAGGCCCAGTTCGTAGGCGATAGCCGAGCCGAAGATGAATCCCCGCGCTTCGATTCCCGCGACCACGTCCAGAGCGGAGATCAGATACCGATGCACGATGAGGTCGACGGCCATCCGGAGGCCCAGGGGGTCTTCCAGGAGACCGGTCACGTCGCGAAAAAGGATGCCGGGCTTGGGGTAGTCCGGGACGGTTCGTATGAAGGAGGCGATGTCGCGGCTCACCTCACGACCCCAGGTCGATTCGATACCGCAGTGCAACGAGCCGCTCGCTCGTGAGCTCGTCCACCTTCGTGGCCCCGTCGGCGGTGAAGCCGACCTTCTGGTAGAAATCCCGGGCTCTGTCGTTCATTTCCAGCACCCAGAGCGTCAGTTCGCGGAAGCCCCGCGCCTGAGCACGCCCGAGCCCGGCCTCGCAGAGAACCCGCCCCAGACCTCGGTGCCAATAGTCCGGGCGGACATAAAGGGTGGGCATCTCGGCCACCCGATCCGTGGCGTCGTCGTCCTCGGAGGGGCGAATCGTGCAGAAACCAACCACCTCCCCCTTCTGCTCGGCAACGAGACCCGAGATGTCATTGTCGGCGAGCCACGCCCGCCACCGCTCGATGCGACCTTTGCGGTCGGGCCCGGGGGGTGGCCAGTCGGCGGTCCGTCCCGCGTAGACCGCCTCACGCGATGAATAGTGGACGGCCTCCACCGCCTCGGCATCGTGAACCGTACCGTCTCTGAGCTGGAGGTCCCTCGGCTCCGAGGAGCCACGCCCATCGAAGCGTGTGGCATGCATGGCCGCCAAGATGTGCGTGCCCGTCACCGCCGATCAAGCCTGCCGTCAGGCCACGGTCGGCGAGGCGGTCAGAGCATCGTCCGCTGGCAGACTCCCCTCGTCTCTGCGGCCGCCCTCGGGGTCCGAGGCGAGCTTCTCCGCGTCGGCCGCGATGGCGTCGACCAGATCACTGAAGATGCGGGCGTGGAAGGGATAGATCCCGTACCAATAGAGCCACCCCAGAAAGCCCGTGGGGGCGAAGAAGGCGGTCTGGACAAGACGCGTCCCCGACTCCTCCTCCAGCGCTTCGAACTGAAGCCAAGCCCGTCCAGGCACCTTCATCTCGGCACGAAGCCGGAGAAGGGAATGAGGTCGATACTCCTCCACGCGCCAGAAATCGAGCGCTTCCCCCGGATAGAGGACCTCGGGGTCGCGGCGCCCCCGACGGAGGCCGGGTCCACCGAAGAGCTGATCTAGAGCTCCCCGCAGGCCCCAGGCCCAGTCCCAGACCCGCCACCCGCGCTCCCCGCCGAGGCTGGAGAAAGCCTGGAAGACAGCCTCCTGAGGAACATCGACCACCCGAGTCCGCACCTCCCGGACCACGCCCTCCCGGTCCACGAGTTCAACGTCGGGATCCGGAGCGCCTGCCGCCACGCTCCACCGAGTCACCACTTCGCCTGCCTCGGTTCGAGCGAGGGCCCGGGCTACGGCGTCTCGATAGGAGATGGGCTGGATCTCCGGGAACAGGTCTTCCGCCCGACGCGTGTCGCCCAGAACGGGCTCCACCACCCCCTCCACGAGAGGCACGGCAAGACAGTTGGAGATGGGCGTTACGAGACCCACCCAGAGAGCGGCCAGCTTCGGTGCCAGGACCGGGACGGGTACGATGACGCGCGGTAGACCACGCACCTCGGCATACCGCTCCATCATCTCCTTGAAGGTCAGCGGCTCGGTACCGATGTCGATGACTCCCAGGGAGTCACGGCGACCGAGAGCCGCTACCAGATACGATAGAGCGTCGCGAACCGCGATGGGCTGAACGTCGTTGAGGATCCACTTGGGCGCCACCATCGCCGGGAGGCGCTCGGTGAGGTACCTGACCATCTCGAAGGAGGCGGACCCTCCACCGATGATGGGGCCAGCCCTGAACTCGGTAGTCGGGAGACCCTCGCGTAGGATCTCGCCCACCTCGTTGCGACTCGAGAGGTGCTTGGAGCGGGACCGGTGATCACCCTTCGGCGCAATGCCTCCGAGGTAGATGACCTGTTGAAGATGCTGGCCCTCGGCGACGAAATTTCGGGCGGCCCGGCGATCGATCTCGGCGAAGTCGTCTCCCGTGCACATGGAGTGCACGAGGTAATAGGCTACGTCCACGCCCTCGAGGGCGCGACGCAGCGAGGACTGGTCGAGAAGGTCCGCCTCCACCACCTCGACCTTGTCGGACCAGGAGCGAGCCCTGGCCCGGTCGGCGTCTCGCACGAGGACCCGCACGTCTACGCTTCGGTCGAGCAACCTCTCCAACAAGCGTCCGCCCACGTACCCCGTTGCGCCAGTGATGAGAACCTTCATAAGAAATGCACCTCTGTATAATTGTTGTTCAACAATCTGGCGCCCTTTCTACAGTTGCGCAACCGAATGTCTTGCATCTGTTCATGTATTTGTTTAACATCCCATTCGACACTTACGGCTCACGAGCCAGGAGAGATCATGCCGGTCCACGATTCGCGCACGAACGACGTTTCCTCACAGGGGACCTCCAACCTCCTGTACGCCGCCGCCTACGCCGGATTTGTCGGCAGTGGCGTCCTCGCCATGTTCTTCCTCCTGAGAGACAGTCTCCTGGGGTCGCCTCTCCTGACCCCGTCGATCCTCGGCGCTGCCCTCTTCGGGCCCGGAGCGTCGAACGCCGATGCGGCCATCCGGATTGACTGGGTCGCGCTGGCGAGCCTGGTGCATGTGACGTTATTCACGGGTGTGGGCGCACCCTTCGCCTATCTAGTTCATCGCGTCGAGCCTCTCCGCGACAGCGTCGTCATGATGTCACTAGGGCTGTTCGCCGTGCTCGGCATCGGCATCGTTTCCTTCGACGCTCTCGTCACGCCGGGGCTCCTGGCCTCTATCGGACCCCTTTCCATACTGCTCGGAAACGCGCTGACGTCCTCGGCCATGGCAGTCTTCTATGTCAGGGCGTTCGCCGACGAGCCCGTCCCGGCAGAGATCGGTCGTTGACGGGGCGGCTCCCCTGCTCCCGGCCCCCCTCGACGAATCGGGGGCGACTCCAGCCGTCTACTCGCCTCCCACCGTACAGGTGTACTGGCCGGGCTCGTACGCGATGGAGAATCGCCAGGAGAAGCCGATCGGCCCGGGGGACTGGGTGCTGACCAGCTCCGCAGTGCCGGAGACAGTCCCTCGGACCTCCTGGTTCGGCGTGTAGCGTCGGAGGTCGAGGACGGCCGCGGCGTCGGACCCGGTCGCATAAATCACATCCGCGGGGCTCCTGAGTCCGAAGTCTCCCTGGACGTGCATCGGCCACAAGCCCGGCATGTCCGGCCGATCGCTCACTTCCAGACCATTGGGGATCGTTCGGAGCGACCAGCTCTCCGAACCTCTCCTCAGCGTAACTCCGATCAGGCGGCTTTCCGAGCTGGTGAAGAACATCTCGTCGCCGGCCACGGGCGTGAACGTCTCGCCCCCGAGGGAGAATTCGAAGCTGCAGGAGCAGCCGATGGGAACCCTGACCTCCTCGAAAAGCCCGGGCTCCTCGACGCTTGTCGCGGTGATCGTGACCACGCCCCCGGCAGGCCGTGAAGGTGGGGCCGTGAAGACACCTTCGTCGTCGATCGCTCCCTCGCTGGCCGACCACGAGACCTCCTGATTCTCGATTCCCAGCACTTCGGCCGTGAGAGCATACTCCTCGGAAATGTCTACGCAGGGGGGTGGGTTCTCGATCACGACCGCGCCGAAGTGAATCGTGGCGAAATCCTGCCGCTCGGGCCCGTACTCCCGCGCTCCCACGCGGGCAATGTGCCTGACCGTCAGGTGATCCGGGTTCCCCCAGGATGCGTCGATTGGTGGAGCGTAGAGAACGTTGAGGTTCCCACCCGCCCCGTCGCTCACCACTGCATCCCCCTGCTCGGCCTCGACGGAGATCGAATCGGGATGAAAAGCGTTGAGCACGGTGACCCGGAACGTCTTCGAGTCATCAGGTGCGACGAAGGTGTCCGACGGTTCGACGCGAACCTCGATGGAGTCGACCCGGAGGGGAACGGTCTGAAAGAGCTCGTTCCCGCCGAAGCGGGGTCCGTCGGCGCGGTTGTTCACCTGGAGCGTCGTCTCGCCGGCCCCGACCGGCTCGTAGGTCGTATGCGTAAGGCTGTCGATCGACTCGCCGAGGAGCACCATCTCGGACCACTCCTCGTCGCTGATCGGCACCGGCCCGAACGTCTCAACGGGAACGATGAAGTCGTCGAAGGTGCCGTTCCCGAGGAGCCGGTCCGCGAGGGGTCCGGTGATGATGGCGTTCAGAATGTCGTGCGATTCCGGTCCTCCGACCTGGAGCTTGCTGAAAGACCCGGCGACGCCGGCGGACTTGATGGCCGCCTCGATGATCTCCCGTCCCACGTCCCACCCCCGGTTCTGGGCGGTGAGATAGGCCGCCCAACTCCCGTGGAAGGGATTGTCTTCTTCGAAGGCTTGAGGGCTCGCGTCGACAGAGAGGTCGATCAGGCAACACGGCAACAGAGCCGCTGCCCGCGCATCGCTGTTTTCGATCGCCCAGTAGATCGCCGACAACCAGGGAATGACCCTCTGCACCTGACCGTCGGGCACGGCCTCGGCCAGCCACATGGCATCGTTGGCCCGCTCGAAGCTCTCGCCGGTCGCGCTCTCGAGCTCCGCCTGGGCCTCCGCCTGGGCGTTCATACAATCGCTCAGAATCCGCGTCTCCGAGTTCCCGATGGTGCCTGGCAGACACGTCCGAGTGCCCAAGGCTCGACCGCCCACGGTCGCTGGTGCCCCGGCCTCGGGCGCGAGTTCTGCGATCGCGCCGCGGAGTCCGACCCGGGCGAGCAGTCCTTCCAGCATCTCAATCGGGAGCGAGACGTCGGCCGTGCCCGACGCGATCGCGCGAAGCGAGCGCTCGTTTTCAGGGTGATCGACCAGGTACTGGACCGCGCCGAGAGGGAGGAGCAGTTCCTCGAGATCAGCGATCGGGGTCGTGCGCAGCTCGTCGACCGAAGTCTCGAGATGCGAGGCCTGCGCGGCGACGCGGGCCTGAAGGGCATCGACGATCGTGTCCAATTCGCCGGGAGCGTTTGGAAGAGGATCGATCCGGAGTTCGACCGGACGGCAGGCCAGGCTCCCGTCGGTCGGTCGCAGATAGACGTCGCCCCCGGCAACACTCCCGGAAGGGTGGATCGGAACCACCAGCTCGAGCCGTCCCTCCGCTTCGACGATGGCGGCGACCGCCTCGAGGGTGCGATCGGCGCTCATCACGCGGGCGGCCATAGGCGGCTCGAAACCCTCCGGAACGGGGCCGAGGTCGAGTCGGTCCAAAGGCGCACCGGAGAGGAGGTTCGCCGGAAGATCGTCGCAAACACTCGTGGTCAACGCGTCTCCGAAGTCGATGAAGCACCTCACCGCCATCGACAGCTGGGCACTCATGGGGCCAACCGTCAGGTCCCGGGTCACCCCGTCCGCGACCACGCAGTTCGTCGCCACCCCCTCGATTCGGACCTGGTAGCTCCCTGCTGCGACCTCGTCGAAGGTCGCTGTCCCGTTGGCGTCCACCCTCGCCGAAAGGGTACCGAGACGGACCGTATATCCGTCCGCGTCCAGGTCGGTGCCCGTGGTCGCCACCATGATCGTGACGGTCTGCCCCACGGGGTCGGGATCGAGAGGGCTAGGCGAGTCTCCTCCGCAGGCCAGGAGGAGAGCGGTCAACGTCGCCGCCAGGGTGGCGGGTCCGAGTCGGGTGGATCGGGGCATCGAAGCCTCGGGAAGCAGGGACGACGAGTACTCACTTGGACCAACGCAACCTGACTCTGGAAACCGCCACGCACCTTGGATGATGGGCTTCGGGCAGATGCTGGACGACGGCCTCCATGTACGACACGTTCTGAGGTCTCGAAGCCGTCAAGACCAAGGACGCCGCTGATGGAGCACCACCCACGACCCCCCGCCGGACGGGGGCAGAAGATCGGTCTCTGGTTGGGCCTGATCTTCTTCGTGCTCCTTCTCGTCTTTCCCGTCGATCCGTCCAAC
>JABDLS010000138.1 GCA_013002885.1 Gemmatimonadota bacterium
TCTGGACCCTCGAATCCCCCGACCCACGAGAGATGAGCGAGACGCTGAGCTGGAACTTCGACGAACTGGTGGAGATGGCCGTCACCGGCCGCGTGAGCCAGCCCGCGCTACGCCGAGGCGGCTACACCCCGTGGCCCGACGGCGTCGGCGTCATGCTCCCGGGCATGTCGGGCATCGTGTATAACGCCCGCGTCGGAGATCGGGCGTTCGGGTGGGCGGCGGATCACGTGGAGCCGGGCGTGTCCATCGCCAATGCCGATGAGCGCGCCGACTTCGCCCTCCATTACCTCACCTGCATCGGCAACGAAGCCGAGGTGACCACCGGGTTGGCCAAGGGAGCCCGGGGCATCGTCACCGGGGAGCACGCACGCCTCCTGGTGGATTTCGAGCCCGAGGTGCTCGAGGAGATGACCGTCGGTGACACAGTCCAGATCCGGACGCGGGGCCGCGGCCTCAGATTGGAGGGACACCCCGACATCGAGTTCAAGAAGACGAGCCCGGCACTGGCCGAGGCCTTCGGACTGCGCGTCGAAGACGGCCGCGTAATTTGCCCGGTAGCCATGGAGCTGCCGGCTCGGATCATGGGCTCTGGGGCCGAGCTCAATGCCGAATTCGTGGACCAGGACCTCATGTCGGGCGACCGGGAGCTCATGGCCGAGCTCGGCATCGACCAGATGCGGCTCGGCGACCTGATCGGCATCCGCGACGTCGACCACCGCTTCGGGCGCTCGTACCGGAAGGGGTGGACCGCCATCTGCCTCTGCATCCACGGCGACTCGGTCATGACCGGCCATGGTCCGGGCATTCTCACGCTCATCACCGGGCCCGCCGAACAGCTCGACTTCGAGATCGATCCTGGCGCGAACATCGCCCGGACGCTGGGGATCCAGAGCGCGGCGACCTCGGGGGAGGTGTCATGAACGGGCCGGGCGACGTGGCGAACCCAGGCGGGCGGTCCACGCAGAACGGGTCGGCCACGCAGGGCGCGTCGACCCCGCCCAACAGGTTGGCCACCAACGAGGCGGATCTCATCGCCATCTCGGTGGCGGGCCAGGTAGCCCACCCGGGCTTTCCCGGCCTCCCTGCCGAGCCCTACCGGCTGGCCGCGGACGGCTCGCCCTTCCTCCTCCCCACCTACGGCGGGATCGTCTACAACGTCTCCGTGGGGGACCGGGCCTTCGGCTGGGCCGCCGACTGTGTCCACCCCGGGGTGAGCATCCGACTGCCCGACGATAACCAGAACCGGGGCCTGAACGTCTTCGCCTGCATCGGAAACCGAGCCCGGGTGGTGACGGGGGACGCCGCCGGCTCCACGGGCTTCGTCACCGGCAAGTCCGGGCGATTCTCCGAACAGGTCATCGTCCACCTTCCACGCGAGGCTCGCACCCGCATGGCCGTCGGCGACCAGGTGCTGGTACGCGCCGAAGGCGCAGGGCTGAAGCTCACCGATCACGCCGGGGTCTCCATGAAAAGCATCGACCCCCGTCTCCTGGCCGCCCTACCTGCTCAGGAGGAGAACGGACGCGTCGCCTTCGGCGTCGTCGCCCGGGTCCCCGCACACCTCGCCGGAGCCGGCCTCGGTCTCACCTCCGAGGGCGGAAGCCTCCACATCCAGTCAACGGACCGAGCATTGTTGGCCGAGCTGGACATCGACCGGCTTCGACTCGGCGACCTCGTCGCTTTCGAGGACACCGACAGTCGGTACAACCACGGGCACCTCCGGGGGGCGACGGCCATCGGCGTGGTGTGCACCACCGACGGACCCAGGGCCGGGTACGGACCCGGCGTCGCCATCCTCATGACGGCGCCGGCGGGGCAGCTGGGGAGCTTCGAGGAGCCCGGCACGAACCTCGCGGGCCTCCTGGGCTTGGAGGGCTGACGGTGGCGTCGATGGGGCGTGGGGAAGGCCCGGTCGGAGCTCGCAAGAGGTGGGTCACATGATCTCCATGACGGCGGTCACCCTGGACAGTCTCGGTGTGTTCGTCGGGGAGGTTCTCCGCGCCATGGGACTTCCCGCGGAAGAGGCCGACATCTTCGGCGGCGCGCTGGTCTTTTCCGAGCTTCGCTTCCATCCGGGCCACGGTCAGGGTGTGAAGAAGCTGCGTCGGTACGGAGATCGCTTCGCCAGCGGGCTCGTGGACGTCGGAGCCCCCTTCGTCGTCGTGAAGGAGAGTCCCGCGTTGGCCCTGGTGGATGCACACAATGGCATCGGTACCGTCATGGCCACCCGGGCCATGCGACTCGCCATCGACAAGGCCAAAGTGTGCGGCATCGGGCAGGTCGTCGTCCGGAACTCGACGCACTTCGGCTCGAGTGCCGTGCACGCCTGTCTTGGCCCCGATGCGGGATGCATCGGCATCGCCCTCACCAACGCCGGTCCGGAGATGGCCCCGTGGGGTGGCCGCGAGGGTGTTGTGGGCACCAACCCGTGGGGGATCGCCGTGCCCACCGGCCTGGGTTTTCCCGCCGTCCTGGACATCGCCCTGACCACCGCCGGCAAGGGGATGATGACGTGGCACGCCAAGGAAGGGCGGTCCATCCCCACGGACTGGGCGCTAACCCCCGAAGGTGAAGAGACCGACGATCCCAACGCCGCCATGGCCGGCGCCCTCCTCGGCATCGGACAGTACAAGGGGTACGGCCTGGCCTTCATGACCGACGTCCTCACCGGGGTCATCGGAGGTGGTGGCTACGGCCTGACCCCCTACGCCGACCCGGCGAAGTGGGACGTGAGCCACACGTTGATGGCCATCGACATCGACTGGTTCATGCCGCTGGATGACTTCCGCAGCCGGATGGACCACTTCGCCGAGATGTGCAAGACGCGGGCGCTCCGGCCTGGCTTCGACGAGATCCTCATTCCGGGAGAGCAAGAAGCGCGGCGGGTCGCGCGGAAGACCGCCGAAGGGGTGCCACTGGAGGACCCTGTCCTGGCCGACCTGAGGGTCCTGGCCTCGGAGCTGGGCGTCAGCGCGGAGCTGGTGGAGGTCGGCCACTGGGAGCCCGACGCCCTGTGAGAAGGGGATGCTGAAGCCGCTGCTTCCGACCTTCTACGAAGGCGTCCGAAGCCGTCTGCGGGCGCGAGCCGCAGCCGACGGAATCGACGGCCTTCTCCTCCTCGCCCCGGCCAACGTCCGATACGCCACCGGATGGCACTTCTCCGTCAACGAACGGCCTGCGGGCCTCTGGCTCCCGGTCGACGGCACCGCGCTCCTCCTGGTCCCCGAGTTGGAGCGCGAGAACGCCGGGTCCGTCGCGGGCGTGGCGGTCCGCTGCTACGAGGAGTTCCCGGGCAAGCACCCCCCCGTCCTCTGGATGCTCGAGGAAGCCCGTGCCCGACGCATCGCCGTGGACCGGCTGGACGCCACGCTCCTCGACACCGCGCGAAGCCGAGTCGACCGTCTCGATCTCGCCGATCATGTCCTCCCCGAACGCTCGGTGAAGCGCGATGGCGAGCTGGCCCTCATCCGTGAGGCCGCCCGATTCGCCGACATGGTCCTGGAGCGACTCCTCGCCGAGGGAGGCGACATCGTAGGCCAGGGTGGAACCGAGGCCGACTTGCTCCGCGAATGCGCCGGCCATGTGCGCGACGTTCTGGACGCGACCCACGGCGAAGCGTTCGCCGGCACCAAGATGGGGATCACCGCTTCGGTCCACTCAGGCCCGCGAGCGGCTCTCCCCCACGGGTCGGTCAGGCGCCGGCGGCCCCTGCCGGGTGAGCCGATCGTCGCCGGGATCGGGTGCAGTCTCGGCGGCTACCATGCAGAGAGCGGCGTGACCCTCGTCCTCGGGGCCCTCGAGGTCGGCCAGCGAGACGTCATGGGAGCGATGGCAGCCGCCGGCGAAGCGACCCTCTTTGCCCTGACCGAAGGGCTGTCGTGCGCCGAGGTCGACGAGGCGGCCCTCGGCGTTCTTCGGAAGGCCGGCCTGGGTGAAACCATCCGCCACCGCATCGGCCACGGCATGGGAGTGGAAGGGCACGAGGCTCCCTGGCTCGCTCCGGGAGACGACACACGGGCGAGCCCCGGAATGGTGTTCTCGTGTGAGCCCGGAGTCTACCGCCCCGGACGGGACGGGTGGCGAACCATCGATACACTCCTGGTCGGCAACGGCGAGGTGGAGGTGGCGAGTCGCTTCCTGTCGTCCCACCCTCTCGACACCCGTATCCTGCCATGCTGAACACGCCGTCCCGCGTTCCCACCCGACTGAGACTCGCTGGGTCAGCGGACACACTCACCTGAGGAGCCCCCCGAATGCCCGAACCCGCCGCATGGCGATACGACAAAATCACCAAGCCCATGTTCGACGTGCCCGCAGAGCACGTCATCCTCGTGGGCCGGGTCCTCACCATGGCCGGCGATGTCTTCGAGGACGGCTTCGTGGAGATGATGGACGGGGAGATCACGGCCGTCGGCGAACGGGGGAGGCTCGGCGCGGGTGACGCAGCGGGCGAGGCTGGCGCAGCGGGCGAGGCTGACACCGCGGGCGAGGCTGGCGTCGTCGTCGAGCACACCGGCGGCACCATCATGCCCGGGCTCATCAACAGCCACGCCCACCTGAACTGGGACGGCATCCACGATCTGGCCCGACAGTCAATGGACGATCCCCGCCCCATCTCGGCCTTCAAAGCCGCGGCCAACATGCTCAAGAGCGTCCGGGCCGGCGTCACCATGGTCCGCGACCTGGGCTTCCACGACATGAACCTCTTCTCCAAGCAGGCCGTGGCGCAGGGCATCTTCCCCGGTCCCCGCCTCAAGGTGTGCGGAGCGGCCATCATCCAGACTGGCGGCCACACCTACTGGGTCTGCCGGGAGGCCAGTGGAGCCGACGAGATGCGGCGTGCCGTCCGCGAGCAGGTCCGCGGCGGAGCCGACCTCATCAAGATCATGGCGTGTCACGACACCCTGGAGTTCACCGACGAGGAGCTGGCCGCCGTCATCGACGAGGCCCACCGGAACGGGCTGCCCGTCACGGCCCACGCGACGTACGACGCATGTATTGAACGGGTCGCCCGCTTCGGCGTGGATTGCATCGAGCACGGTGGATCCATGTCCGAAGAGACGGTGGCGCTCCTCCTCGAAAAGGAGATCCCCATCGTCACGACCTTCGCCCCTCTGGTGCAGCAGAGTCAGCCCGACATCGCACGTCGCTTCGGCATCCCCGAGTGGAAGATCGAGGAGAGGAAGAAGGCCGTGGCCGACCCCACGCGCTACGAAGGCCTGGTCCGAGCTGCACGGGCCGGGGTCTCCATCGTCTTCGGTACCGACGCTGGAAGCCCGGCGGTGGAGCACGACGTCATCGCGCCGGAGCTCGCCCATATGGTGAAGGTCGGCGTCTGTGAGAACGCCCTGGATGCCCTCGCCTCCATCACCGTCCGAGCCGCCAAGGTGTCGCGCATGGAGCATCTCGTGGGGACCCTCGAGGAGGGCAAGGCGGCCGACGTGATCGTGGTGGACGGTCGGCCCGACGAAGATCTCTTCGCCCTGGACCGGGTGCAGACGACGTTCGTCGAGGGACGGAGGATGCACGGATGAGCCTCCTGGCTGAACGACTGGCGCCGCGCATCGTCGAGGAGGACGGAGCGTTCCGGACCCGTATGCTGGGAATCGCAGCCGGCCGGACCGACCTCATCGCCCTTGGCCGGGGTGATCCCGACTTCCATACGCCGGCTCACATCGTCCAGGCGGCCAAAGACGCCCTCGACGACAACAAGCACCACTACACCGGGCCCACCGGGATCCAGCCCCTGCGGGAGGCCATCGCCGCCAACTTGGCTCAACGGTACGGACTCGACTACGGCGTCGACGAGATCATCGTCACGGCGGGTGCACAGGAGGGCATCATGCTCACCATGCTGGGCCTCTGTTCCCCCGGCGACGAGGTGCTCATCACCAGCCCCCGCTTCACCACCTACGACACCGCCGTGCGTTTGTGCGGTGGAACACCGATTCCGGTGCCCACCTTCGAAGACGACGACTTCGCCCTCGACGTGGCCGAGATCGAGAAGCGGGTCACGCCGCGGACTCGGGCCTTCGTGCTCGTGTCCCCGAACAACCCAACCGGCGCCGTCACGCCTCCCGAGGCCATCCGGGCCATCGCCGATCTGGCGAGGCGTCGCGACCTCCTCGTCGTTGCCGACGAGATCTACGGGCGGATGATCTACGAGCCCAATGAACACCTCTCCATCGCCACGCTTCCGGGGATGCGCGAGCGGACCGTGACGCTCAACGGGCTCTCGAAGACGTACTCGATGACCGGCTGGCGGGTGGGATATCTGGGGGCGCCCGCGGACTTCGTGGCCAAGATGGTCGAGGCCCGCCACACCCTTTCCATCAACAGCTCCAGCATCAGCCAGTACGCGGCGGTGGCGGCCTTGACCGGCCCACAGGAGCCCATCGACGCCATGATCGCCGAGTACGCCGCTCGGCGTGCGTGGCTCATGCCCGCTCTCACGGAAGCCGGATTCACTTACGGGCATCCGGGCGGCGCCTTCTACATCTATACCAACGTCTCGTCCACCGGACTCCCGGCTCCCGACTTCTGCGAGCGCCTCCTCGAGGAGACGGGGGTCATGCTCTTTCCGGGGACCATGTTCGGCGACGAGAGCACCGACTACATCAGGATCAGCTACCTCCAGCCCCTTCCCCTCATCGAAGAGGCAATGGGGCGCATCGCCGACTTCGTCCAACGAGCCGGCAGCGCATGACCATGACCATCACCGCCTCCACACCATCCTGCCCGACCGCCCCATGACGAGTGCCCGGACGGACGAGACCTTCGTCGGCATCCAGATCAGCCCGATCAGCTTCGTCGACGAGGGTGTCGACGCGGTCCTCGAGACGCTGCAGAACCGGGTGGGCGTGAACACGCTCATGCTGGGAACGGTGAGCTGGCTCGGTCTGAAATCCGGCCGCTCCATCAGTCACGAGGTGGACGGGTGGCCGGACCACGGAGTGCCCGAGCCCTACCAGATGAGGGGCGGCGCGTACTTCGACCCGGACCCGCGGTTCTACAAAGACACCTTCATGGCCGACTACCGGAGCCAGGACCCTGAGTTCGAGGGCCGGGACATTCTGAAGATGGTCGTTCCCGAGGCACACGAACGGGGGATGAAGGTCTACGTGGAACTCATGGAACCCTTCTTCAAGTACTCGGGCCACGGTTCGGCGGGCAACGTCGAAATCCCGACGCTGGGGCAGGCCATGGAAGTGGACCTCTTCGGTCGTCTGAGCGACGCCCCGTCCACCTCCAATCCGGGATACCGCCGCTGGATCCACTCGATGATCGAGGACCAGGTGCGTAGTCATCCCATCGACGGGGTGATGTGGTGCAACGAGCGCTACTCGCCACTGGACACCCTCATCCAGGGCGGGGCGCCCGGCGACTTCTCCCCGCCCGCCCGGCGGGAGGCCGTCGAGCGGGGCATCGATGTCGAGGCCTGCCGGCAGGCGCTCCTGCGGCTCCATGACTTCATGCAGGAGGCCAAAGCGGGCAAGCCGTTCGCCGACGGAGCCCTCCTCACGTTTCTCCGGGTGCTCCTGGCCAACCCCGAAGCTCTGGTCTGGGAGAAGTTCTGGCTCGAGCGAAACAAGGATCTGGATCGGGAGCTGTACGGTCTGGTGAAGTGGTGCCGCCCCGATCTGCCCTTCGGCCTCAACGTCTGGAACCGGAACCACTTCAACCCCATCCGGCGGGCCCAGTGGCCCTGGGCCGAGCAGACGCGCTACTCGGATTTCGTGAAGCCCATCACCTACCAGCACCAAGCGGGAGAAATCTGGCACAAGGAGTTGGGCTTCCTCCGCACCACCATCCTCCGGGACTTCGAGCCAGATGAAGCGACGAGGGCGCTTTTCCGCATCCTGGGGCTGAGCGAGGCGACGTACGCCAACCTCGTTGCCGAGGGCATGGATCCCGACACGTACGTTCGCGGTCAGTGCGAGGACGCCGTCCGAGGTGTGGACGGGAAGGCCAAGGTCTACATGGGCATCGGCGTCGACGCTCCCCGGACCCGGCCGGAGACCGCGAAGTGCTCCAAGGACATCGTCTACCGTTCGGTGAAGGCGACGTACGAGGCGGGAGGCGATGGCGTGGTGCTGGCCCCCAACTACGCATCCATGCACCTCACACACCTGGACGGCGTCGCCGAAGCCCTCGAGGAGCTCGGCCTGAGGTGAGCTTCGAGATGGCCGTAACGGACGGCATCCTCGTTACACCCGAGGGCGTACGGCCCGGGACCCTGGGGCTTCGGGAAGGCCGGATCGCCGCCATCACCGATCCAGGCGCGACCTTGGAGGCAGCCGAGACGTGGAGCGCCTCCGGGATGCACGTGCTCCCTGGGGCCATCGACATCCACTGCCACATCCGCTCCCCGGCCTATCCCGAGCGGGGCACGGTCGCGTCGGAAACGGCGGCATGCGCGGCCGGGGGTATCACGACGGTCTTCGAAATGCCCATCACGGACCCGTGCTGCAACAGTCCTGACCGGGTGGCCATGCGCCGGGACCACTTCGCCCAGACCGCCGTGGTGGACTTCGCCATGTACGCGGCGCCTGCGGAGTTGACCCACGAGGCCTTCGAGGCCCTGGCCGAATCGGGGGTGGTCGGGTTGAAGATCTTCACCATCCCCGCGCCACCGGGTCGCGAGCACGAGTTCGAGGGACTGGCGTGGCCCAAGGCCCCCGATCAACTCCGGGCCCTGAGGCTGGCGCAGAGAGTCGGACTTCCCGTGGTGGTCCACGCCGAGCACCCGGAGATCCTGGCCCGGAGCGAGGAGCAGACCGCTCCCCTGGACCCCGCCGAAGCCGCCACTCACGAGGCTGCCCGACCGGCGATCGCCGAGGCTCTAGCCGTCGCCCAGATCCTGACCCTCAACGCCGAAGCGCAAGCGAAGGTCCACATCGCCCATGTGACGTCGTCGGCCACCCTCGCGGTCCTCCGGGCGTTCGCCGGCAGCTCGGACTTCACCGCCGAGACCTGCCCCCAGTACCTCCGACACACATCCGACGACGTCGCCCGGGTCGGCGTCTTCGGGAAGGTCAATCCGCCCATCCGGACCGCAGAGGACCGCGAGGCCCTCTGGTCCGCCCTGAGCGATGGGACGCTGGGACACGTGACGACGGACCACACGAGCTTCTCGTTCGAGGAGAAGTCGGCCCATGCCGGCAACTTCCTCACGGCGCCACCGGGGCACCCCGGCACCGAGTTGCTCCTGCCTACCCTTCTGAGCGGTGTGGCAGATGGCCGGCTGACGTTGCCACAGGTGGCCGAGCTGACATCCGGGGCCGCCGCTCGTCGTTTCCGGCTGCCCGATCGAGGAACCCTCGGCGAAGGTGCGCGAGCACACCTGGCCGTAGTGGACCTGGACGGCGAGACCCGCCCCACAGCGGATAACCTCCAAACAGCGGCTCGTGATCTGGCGCGCCTGGCTCACGGACAGACGTACCGAGGGCGGGTCGCGGCGACGTTCGTGGCAGGCCGACCGGTGTGGGACGGATCCGCTGTGGACGCGCCGCCGGGGTGGGGCCGCTTCGTGCGCCCCGGCCGTCGACACAGCCGGGAGTCGGGTTCGTGAACGACCCGCGCCAGCAGGCTACGAGACCCGAGGACCGAAAGCGATCGCCCCTCCTCGAGGTTCGGGACCTTCAGACGAGCTTCCTCCTCGGAGGGCGGGATCCCTTGGTGGCCGTCGACGGTGTCAGCTTCAATGTTGGCGCAGGCGAGACGCTGGCCATTGTCGGGGAGAGCGGGTCGGGCAAGTCGGTCACCGCCCTCTCGATCATGCGACTTCTACCCGCTCGGGTCGGACAGATCACCGGCGGTTCCATCCGCCTGGAGCGCCGAGAGCTCACCGAGCTCCGTGAAGACGAGATGCGCGCCGTCAGGGGCAAGGAGATCGGGATGATCTTCCAGGAGCCGATGACCAGCCTGAACCCGGTCCACACCGTCGGTGCGCAGATCGCCGAGGTCATGATCCAGCACGAGGACATCACCCCACGCGAGGCCCGGGAGCGTTCCATCGAGATGCTCGATACCGTCGGGATCTCCGAGCCCGCCCGCCGGGTGGACAGCCACCCCCACGAGATGTCCGGAGGAATGCGCCAGCGGGCCATGATCGCCATGGCTCTGGCCTGTCGGCCGAGTCTCCTCATCGCCGACGAGCCTACAACCGCTTTGGACGTGACCATCCAAGCGCAGATCCTGGACCTCATGGCCGACCTCCAGGACCGGCTCGGGATGGCCATCATCTTCATCACCCATGACCTTGGCGTCGTGGCCCAGATCGCCCGGCGGGTCGTCGTCATGTACGCGGGTCAGGTCGTGGAAAGTGGACCCGTCGAGGAGATCTTCAACGGGCCGCGCATGCCGTACACGGCCGGGCTCATAGGGTCGATTCCTCGTCTTCGAAGCTCCCGGCGGGGTCAACGGCTGCGGACGATTCCCGGGAACGTCCCCTCCTTGTCCGACATCGGAGACGGATGTCGCTTCTCCAACCGGTGCACCCACGCCCGGCCCGAATGCCTCGAAGGCCCGCCGGAGTTGGAAGCGGTGTCCGGTGGCCACGAGACTCGATGCTTCCGGTGGCGGGAGCTCGATCTCGCCGCCGAGGTGTCGGCGTGAGCGGGGGTGAGTCGTGAGCGAGGTAGGCGTGGGCGAGGAGCTCCTTCGCGTCGAGTCGCTGGTCAAGCGATTCCCGGTACGGGGTGGCGCGCTCAACCGAGTGGTGAATCACGTGCAGGCCGTGAACGGTGTTTCGTTCACGGTGAAACGGGGCGAGGTACTGGGTCTGGTAGGAGAGAGCGGCTCGGGGAAGACGACCATCGGGCGGCTGGTACTGCGCCTGGAGGAGGCGACCGAAGGCCGCGTGATCTTCGACGGGACGGACATCTTCGAGCTCCCGAGGGCCGAGATGAGGCGCTTTCGGAAGCGGATGCAGATCATCTTCCAGGATCCCTACGCCAGCCTCAATCCCAGGGAGAAGGTCAGGACCGTTCTTGGCCACGCCCTGGCGCTCCACCGCATCGGCACGCCGGAGAGCCGCGCCGACCGAGCCGTCCAACTCATGGAGCAGGTCGGCCTCTCGCCTGACCAGTTGGACCGCTTTCCCCATGAGTTCTCCGGAGGGCAGCGCCAGCGCATCGGCATCGCACGGGCCCTGGCCGTCGACCCCGACTTCATCGTGGCCGACGAACCCGTCTCCGCCCTCGACGTCTCCATCCAGGCCCAGGTCATCAACCTCCTCACCGACCTCAAAGAGGACCTCGACCTGACGCTTCTCTTCATCGCCCACGACCTCGCGGTGGTGGAGCACATCTGCGACCGGGTCGCCGTCATGTACCTCGGCCGCATCATGGAGATCGCTCCGTCCGACGACCTCTACGACTCGCCCAACCATCCTTACACCGACGCTCTTCTTTCAGCCGTACCCGTTCCCGAGCCCGGTGGGCAGCGGAAGAGGACGGTGCTGGTGGGTGACATCCCGAGCCCCATCGATCCTCCTTCCGGGTGCGTGTTCCGTACGCGGTGTCCCCGGGCGGAGTCCATCTGCGCTCAGGAGGTGCCCGAGTTGAGGGAGGTGGGGCCGGGGCACTTCAGCGCGTGTCATCTCACGACGTGAGGGGGCCACACGACAGCCCGGCGGCGGCAGCCATCTGGGGCCAAGGGTTCGGGGTGCACGGTCCGCGGCGCGGCACCGCTTGTCGAAGCCCGCTCGGCGGCTTTACGATGACCGGCTGCCACTGTCGCCCCCGCTCCACCTCCCTGAACTCCGCGCCATGATCGATTACACGCGATCCATCCCGACGGCCATCGCACTCACCGCCCTCCTCTTCGTTCCCGGGTACGGGTGGGCCCAATCGCCTCCCCTCCGCATCGTCGCCGAACCCGCGGCCCCCGCACTTCAGGCCGGGACGTCGGTACCGCTGACCATCCGCGTGGTGGACGCGGGCGGTGAGCCCGTCGAGATGGACGTGCGAGTCGCCGCCCCCCGTGCCGATCTCCGGTATCGCGACGGCCGCCTTCAGGCCTACCGGGCCGGTGACTTCGAGATGGTGGTCACTGCGGTCACGCCCGCCGATGCGGACGACGCCCCGGAACCGCTTACGGTGCCCGTGAGCGTTTCGTGGCCGGCCGTGGGCCGAGTCGATCTGAACCCCTCGGGCGAGCGCCTCTACGTTGGCACCACGTTGACCCACGAGCCCGTTGCCTACCACGCCGACGGTACGACCCGGCCCGAGCTCCTGGTTGAATGGTCGAGCTCGAACCCCGATGTCGCCACAGTGGATCGTTACGGCACGGTGGAGGCAGTCGGATCGGGCGCGGTGACCATCACGGCGTCCATCGACGGCTCGGTGGCCGCGACGACGTCCTACGACGTGGGCGCTTTCCCGGCCCGCTCACTCCGCATCGACGGCGGCGCGGCGGAGGCCCGGACCGGCGACGTCCTGCGCTTCGACGCCATCGCCGGCGGGCCGTCGGGTGCCGTCGACGGTCTCCCCGTGACCTGGGCGTACACCTTCGTCCCCGACGACTCCATCAAGGCCCCTGGCGCCGCCGCCATCGTCGACGGCGGTGCTTTCGTCGCAGAGGTGCCGGGACGCTACACCGTACTCGCTCTCTCCGGCCCCCTCACCGCCCGCCACACCGTCCAGGTACACGGCCGGGAGGCCGTCCAGGAAGTCGAGCTCCAGGGCCGCGGCTCGGTCACCGACCGGCATACCTCCGACCTTTGGGTCTTCGAGGGCGTCGACGGTCGCGACTACGCCATCACCGGCACCTGGGCATCCGACGGATGGGCCTACTTCTGGGACGTGACGGACCCGGCAAGCATCCTCAAAGTCGACTCGCTCCAGGTCGACGCCCGTACGGTCAACGACGTCAAGGTGGCGCCTAATGGCCGATACGCGGCCCTTTCGCGAGAGGGTGCATCGAACCGTCGCAACGGCGTCGTGATTCTGGACATGGCCGACCCCGCCAATCCGGTCATCGCCTCGACATTCGACTCCAACGGCGTCACCGGTGGCGTCCACAACATGTTCGCCACCGACGACTACCTCTTCGCCCTCGCCGGCGGCGACAAGTACGTCATCATCGACGTTCGCGACCCCTACGACCCGACGTTCGTCAGCGAGTACAACCATCCCGACAGCCGGATCCACGATGTCTGGGTCCACGACGGAGTCGCCTACTCGTCGGAGTGGCAGACCGGCGTCGTGGTGGTGGACGTGGGCAACGGAAGGTGGGGTGGGAGCATCGAGGATCCCGTCTTCGTCACGGCCGTTCCCTACCCCGTCGGCGCCACACACGCGGCATTCCCGTACCACCAGGAATCCACGGGCAAGTTCTACCTCTTCCTCGGCGACGAGATGGGCGGCGGGCGTGGTCGCGCCTGGGCCGGCGACGGGTCCGACAACCAGCCGTACGACCCGGAGACCGGTGAAGGCGGCGTCCAGGGAAGGATGGACGGCTACCTGCACATCGTCGACTTCACCGACCCCGAGAAGCCGCAGGACGTCGCCCGTTACGAGATCCCCGAGGCCGGCACCCACAACAGCTGGGTCGAAGACGACAAGCTCTACCAGGCGTACTACAAGGGCGGCCTTCGGGTCGTCGACGTGTCCGGTGAGCTCATGGGCGACCTCTTCGCACAGGGTCGCGAGATCGCCGTCTACAAGTCGCAGGACCCGGCGGGCTTCTACCCCAATCAGGTAAGCGTCTGGGGTCCTCAGCCCTATAAGGGCCATGTCTTCTTTTCCGACATGAATTCAGGGCTCTGGGCAGTGAAGGTCATGCCCAAGGGGCGGCCGGTCAGTTGAGCGTCCGCGCCCTCACCATTGTCGCCTCTCTTTCTCTTCTCTCGTGCAGCAACGGGGAGAGCGGCCAGAGCGCTCCGCCGATGACCACCGCAGATGTGCCGGGTATCCAAGCCACCAACGCCTTCTACTACTACGTCGACGTCGAAGCCGCCCACGACTTCTACGGCCGGGTCCTGGGCTTCGAGACAGTGGTGGATTACGGCTTCGCCAAGATCATGCGCGTCGCTACCGCGTCCTACGTCACCCTCGTCGACGAGGCCGAGGGGATGCACTCCGCCGACGAACCCAAGTCCGTCACGTTGGCCATCGTCACCGAGCAGGTGGAGGGGTGGTACGACTACCTCGTCGGCCAGGGTGTGGAGATGCGCGGTGAGTACAATTACCGGGAAGGACAGCCCCACGACGGCTTCGTCGCCGTCGACCCCGAGGGCTACTACCTCGAGGTGGAGCGTTTCAACCCCCACGAGGAGAACACGCGGCTCATGCCGGTCCTCGACGGGATCGAGCCGCTCGGACCGGTGGGAGAGACGTCACGTCCCACCGAGCTCCTGGTTCAAGCGACGGTGCTCTGGCTCTACTATGAAGATGTTCCGGGCATCGAGGACTTCTGGAAGGAACTCCTCGACGTCGATCTCACGGTGGACCAGGGGTGGGCCAAGGTCTACCAGGCGTCAGCCACCGGCTTCATCGGGCCGGTGGATGGGAGCCGCGGGCTTCATTCGGCCACCGAGGAGAAGGCGGTCACGGTGAGTTTCTTCACCGAAGACGTAGCCGCTTGGCTGGACCGCGCTCAGGCACTGGGCCTCGAGCTACGCACCCCCGACCTCACCGACGAGAGCGGTCGGGTCAGCGTCTTCGTGGCCTACGATCCCGAGGGATATTTCCTGGAGTGGGACACCTTCCTCGATGTGGAAGGAAACGAGCGGCTGCTCGAGTTGATGAGGGGCGCGCCGGGCGGCTGAGCACGGCCGGCCGATGAGGATCGCCGTCGGGCTGAGGCGTAGCCCGTCGACTTCGCCTGGCCCCCGATCAGCCTACCTCCTCCACGAACCGAAGGAGGGCGCTCTCGAACCGCTCCTTGCACCTCTCCAGGTGCGCCGCATGATCGCACCCCGGTAGCACGACCCACTCCTTGTGCGCCGTCCCAAGACTCTGGAAGAGACGTGCTTGTACTTGCGTCGGCGCGATGGGGTCCAGCTCGCCTTGAAGGATCTGAGTCGGGACGCCGAGGGAGTCGGGGCTGATCGCATTGAGTTGATGGCTGTTTCGGATGTCCACCCGGACGGGATCTGACTCCAGCGCCGCCTGAACGAAGCGCTCGATATCGGTGGAGTCGATACTGCCCGGAGTGATGAAGTCGCTGAGCGCGCCCTCACGCGTCGTCGGCGACCGCGGCGGCTCGTCGGAGCTCGCGGACACCGGAAACTCGGTCGCCGGGTCCTTGAAGTAGCCGTAGAGGGAAACGCCGCTCACGAGCTCTGGCCACCGCTGGGCAGCCAGGTGGCCGATGGCGGACCCGTACGACCACCCCATGACCACGGGAGCCGCCGCCTCGGAATGCCGTCCACGCAGCCAGGTCAGCACTGATCGTACGTCGAGCGCCATTCGGTCCGGCTCCAGCCAGCCCGATTCGTCGCGGGGTGTTGCTCCATAACCTCGGGCATCGAGTCCGTATACGGCCACACCCTCGCTGGCGAGAAACTCCATGAGGGACGGCTCCCCTCGGGTGCCGAGATCGAAGTCGGGAAGGATACTCCACGTTCGTCCGTGCAGGAGGAGAACCACGTGCTCCGGCTCGGCCGGCACCCGCGCCCAGACGGTGAGAGGATGGCCGTCGCTGGTGATCTCGAAAGACTCCAGGACCGGAGGTGGTTGAACGATGCCCTCCGGCAGGTCGCCGGAGTAGCAGCCGCTCAGGATGAAGGCCATGCCGAGGGCCATCGCGAAGACCCCGAGGCGCGCCGGTGGAGAGGCCCCTCGGGAAGACGCACCCCCCGAGTTGCTCATCGGCGAACCTCCCACGTCGCCAGGAGTCGCGTATTGGGATCCACCACCAATCCGGCGACCTCGGCACCGTCCTCGACGATGAGAGCGGCGCTACCCGAGCCACCCCCAGCCTCCAGGATCACCGTCCCTGTTTCGCCGAGGCGGCCTCCGACGCTCCCGTCCGAATAGAGCAGCGCCACATCGACCTCCAGGTCGAAGCCGTACCGCTCCTGCACCTGCTGGACCGACACGAACACCTCGCCGGCGTCCTGGCGCCAGACAACCTCGAGTCTCGGGATCCCGCCCTGGAAGAGCCACTGGTCGAAGAAATCCTCGAGATCCTGACCCGAAGCCTCTTCCAGGTGTCGCCGCAGATCGGCGGTACTGGCATGGGCGTTCACGTGTTCGTCGTAATACGTCCGGATACCCTCGACATACGCGTCGACCCCGATGCGGTCCCGTACCATGTGGAGTACCCAGGCCCCTTTGTGGTACATCATCGACCCGGAAACGTCGTTCAGGTCCTCGATGTACGGACGGACGATCTGGAAGTCGAAGTCGTCCTCGTAGAAGTCCGTGACGGTGCGGCGCGACTCGTTGAGCCCCGCGACGAAGTCGTCGTGGCCGTACAGGTGACGTCGAGCGAGGAGGGTGTAGTAGGTCGCGAATCCCTCGCTCAGCCAGACGTCGTTCCAGTGATACTCCGTGACTGCGTTGCCGAACCACTGATGCGCGATCTCGTGGATGATGACGTGTTGCCACCGTCGCTCCCGGTTGCCCGACACCGACTGATCCGAGTACGCCGGCGTCGAAGCAGCCTCCATCCCCCCGCCAGGCGTGGCGTTCGAGACGATATTCGCCAGGCGGCGGTTCACGTACGGCCCGATGAGATCGGAGTAGTAGGCCATCGTCTTCTTCGAGGGCTCCGCGAAGTCATGGAAGCCGTCGTCCCGGTCCTGCCAGTAGACCCACGTCTCGATGGGTATGCCGTCATAGCTGTCCACCTGCTCCACGGCGAACTGCGCCACCCCCACGAAGTAGAGCCAAGTGGCGGTGGGCACCGGGTTCACGTAGTGGGTCAGACGCGTACCGTCGCCACGGTCGGTCGCCTCGGCCACGGTCCCGTTGGACGCCACCTGATAGCGGCTCGGGGCGACGACGATCATCTCCGTCATCGCCTTGTCGTAAGGATGATCCACGACCGGTAGCCAGTTCCGGACCCTCGACGACCAGTTGTCGCTGAAGAAGGTCCGGTCCCCGTACTTGTTCGGCCCGATGTCGAGACCGTCGGCCGGGCGACCCGAGTAATGGACCGTCACCGTCACGCGATCGCCGGCGTTCACCTCCGTACCGAGATCGATGAACACCTGGTCGTCTTCGTGACGGAACGCCAGAGACCGGCCGTCCTGTTCCACCCGCGAAACCGTCATCCCGGCTCCATCCAGCGACTCCGACTGTTCGATGAGGTCGAGGCGAAGCTCACGCTGCCCGGGTGTCAGATAGCGAGCCGTCGCCGTAGCCACACCCGTGATGACATCTGTGTCGTCGCTTAAGGTGAGCTCGAAGACGTAGCCCAACATGTCGATGTCGGGGTTCTTCGGGTACGAGTCACTGTAGTCCTGGGCAGCGGCCGTCGATGCGACGCAGGCGAGGATGAGGACCGAGACGATGTGGGGGGTTCGCAGCTTGCCGGGTGGGCGCATCTCGCCTCGCGGGATGGGGTGTCGGGAGCAGCCACCATCGGGCTCATCGGGTGGAGGCGCAACCGAGCGTGCGCGGGACACGTCGGGCGCTCGGCGCGGGCTCAGCCCCGCCGATCCCGCAGAATTTGCCGCGCTGCCAACCGTCCCGGGCCACCTGACACGCAGCCGCCCGGGTGTGTGCCCGATCCGCACTGGTAGTAGCCCTCTATGGGCGTCCGGTATTGGTTCCACCCCGGCGCGGGTCGGTTGAAGAAGAGTTGTGACTCGAAGAGCTCCCCGGCGAATATGTTGCCTTCGCTGAGACCGATGGTCCGCTCGATATCGAGGGGGGTGACGATCTCACGATGCAGGATCAGGTCGCCGAAACCCGGAAAGAACTCCTCGATGGTCTCCTGGACCGTGTCGCCGAGGTTCTCTCGCTCCCTATCCCAATCACCGTCGGCCAGGTGATACGGCGCATACATGACGAAGCACGACATGATGTGCTTGCCCGGCGGCGCCATCTCGGGATCGAGGGTGGATTGGATGCACGTGTCGACGAAGGGCCGGCGGCTGAACCGCCCGGCTAGGCAGTCGGCGAAGGCCTCCTCGAGGTAGGCGATGGAGGGGCCGATGTTGATGAAGCCCCGATAGATGTCTTCGCGGCCCTCCAACCCGGGGAACTGGGGGAGTCCGGAGAGCGCGAAGTTCACCTTGGCGGCCGTGCCCTGGAACTTGAACCCCTCGATGTGACGGACGAGGTCCGCTGGGAGATCACCGGGCTCGACCAGGCGCAGAAAGGTCTGTCGCGGGTCGAGGGCGCTGACGACGAGGTCGGCATCGATGCGTGAGCCATCGGCCAGGGTCACACCCACCGCCCGACCACCGTCGTACCGCAGGGACTCGACGGGAGCCTCAGTCCGGATCGCTCCTCCGAGGGCCTCGACGGCACGCGCGAGTACCTGGGTGAAGCCACCATTCCCGTTCTTGTGGAAGCCCCACGCACCAGGGATTCCGTCGTAGTCGCCCATTTTATGGAAGAGCCAGACGAGGCCCGACTCCTTGCTCCGCGGCCCGCACCGGCTCCCGATGATCCCACTCGACGCGTAGAGCGCCTTCACCAGATCGTGCTCGAAGTACTCGTCCAGGATTTCAGCGGCGCTGCAATCCACGAACCTCTGGAGCAGTTCGCGGACATCCTGGTCGAGGCCCTTCATGTAGGCCCGAAGTTCCTCGATGGTCTCTTGGTCGCGAGGGGCGCCGCTGACGGGGTTGGGCGGGATCCGATCCATCCACGGCTTCAGGGCCCGGGCCACGCGGGCGACCCCGTGGCTCAACTCCCGTGAAGCCTCGGCGTCCTCCACCGAATGCCGGGCGATCTCGTGGTAGTTGGTGTGGGCGTCGGCGCCAAGGAAGAGGTACTCCTGGTCGTAGCCTGGCTGGAAGGTGTTCGCCATGGGCAAGACCATCAGCCCGTGGCGAACGAGGTCGAGCTCCTGGACGATCTCCGGGCGAAGGAGGCTCAAGGCGTAGGAGAACGTCGTAAAGCGGAAGCCGGGTACGAGCTCTTCCGTGACGGCGGCGCCACCCACCACGTGGCGCTGTTCCAGGACAAGGGTCTTCAGCCCGGCCTTGGCCAGATACGCCGCGTTGACCAGCCCGTTGTGCCCTCCGCCGACGACGACAGCGTCGTACCGCTCGTTGGCGCGCATCAGACCGTCCCCATGGAGGCAGTCTTCCTCGGCGGATCGAAGAAGGGAAGCGGCTCCACCCGAGCGAGCACCGTCGTGGGCCTATGGAGCACGGAAAGCTCGAGATCGACCTCGGAGCCCGGCTCGGCGAGGTCCAGTGGCAGCTTGGCGAGGGCCAGGGGCTTCCGAAGGAGGGACGAGGTGGTGAAGCTCGTCGCATATCCGGCATAGTCCCACTCGATCTCGCCACGCCGATACACGCTCATGGTCGTCTCCCTGTAGATCTCGTGGCGAGGCGGGAGGAGGCCGACTTCGCTGTAGGCGTTTTCGTACTCGTCCCAATCCAGAGCGAGACCCACCGTCTTCCATCGGCTCGTCTTCCGTTCAACCTCGCGTTCGATGGCCACCCGCCCGACGAAGTCGCGGTCGTCGTCGTCGAGCTTCCTGAACATCCACGACCAGCCGAGTTCCAGCGGAGTGTCCCGCTCCTCATCCACCCAGGCGAAACGAGACATCTGGAAGTCGACGCCCATGAGGAGTAGTCCCGCCTCCATGCGAGCCATCTTGAGGGGTGTCGTCCCCATGGGGGTCAGATTGTAGTCGCCGCCCACGGCGGCCAACGCGTCCCACACCGTCTCGGCGTCCTCGGACCGGATCCAGATCTCGTATCCCAGGTCCCCGGTATAGCCGGTGCGTGAAACCACTACGTCGCAACCGTCGATGCTCGTCTCACAGACGTCGAAGAAGCGGAGGGGGGTGGCGTCGTCGGTGAGCTGGGCGATGACGTCATGGGAGTGAGGCCCTTGTAGAGCCAGGATGCCGTAGTCGCCGGAGATATCGACGATGTCGGCTTCGGTGCCCATGTCCCGGGCAACGTTGCGGAAATAGCGCAGCGAAGGCTCGGCCGCCGTGAGCCAGTACTCGCCTGGTCGGACGTGGAGGATCACTCCGTCCTGCAAGATGAAGCCACGGGCGTCACACCAGCAGGTGTACTGGGCCCGACCCGGCCGGCAAGCTCCGATGTCCCGCGCGAGGATCCTTCGGAGGATGGCTCCGGCACCCGGCCCCGAGAACCGGTACTTGAAGAGGGGCGACGTATCGAGGAGAGCTGCCGCGTTCCGTATCGCGTAGTACTCGTAGCTCAGCGAGAAGTGGTACTGAGGAGCCACCAGATAACCCGACCAGTGCTTCCAGACACCCGTCTGGTTGAGGGGCGCCACGCGGGCGTGAAACGGAGTGGTACGAGGAGTCTGCGCCATGACACGTAATCGTGGGACTCGGCGACAGTGTCAACACGCGCGGACCTACCTGCGCGAGACTGGTCAGCGCCACCCCCCACCTCCTACCTTCGCCGTCCCAAGAGGGGGCTGACACTCCACGACCTTCCCGGATGGCCACCATCCCACAGCGACGCGTTTTGGCCGCGGCTCCAACCGCCCTGATCGTCGGCATCGTCGGCGCCGTCACCGCATGCTCCGACGAATCCTCGACGCTCTCCCTCGACGTCGCCCTCGACAGCCTTTCCGTCGAGTCGTTTCTGGTCCACCAAGCGATGCTGTCCAGCGACGCCATGGGCGGCCGGCGTCCAGGGACGGCGGGGTACGACGCTGCCGCGGCCTACCTCATCGAAGAGGCCCGGGCCTCCGGGCTCGAGCCTGGAGGCGAAGACGGGACCTATCTGCAGCCCATCGACTTCCGCACCTCCAGGGTGGACCCGTCCTCGGTAGTCTTCTCGGTAGGCGGCCAGACCCTCGTAGCGGAGGCCGACTTCGCCGTCTCTCCCCGGGTACTCACGACGGACACCGACCTCCGCGCCCCCCTGGTCTTCGCCGGCTTCGGGATCAGCGCCCCTGAGCTGGGCTACGACGACTTCGCCAGCATCGACGTGGCCGGAAAGCTCGTGGTGGTGGTGCCGGGGGCGCCTGACGCGTTCGGATCCCTGGAACGGACGGTCCTTTCCAGCAGCAAGGTGCGCGACGCGGAGCTTCGCAGTCGGGGAGCAGCAGGCGTGGTGATGATCCAGTCCGTCCCGGTCGGCGGACGGTTGGCGTCGCGACCTCGCACGGGATACGTCCCGCCTGACGGCGAGCCGGCGGAAGAGTTGGCGGCGTCCCTTCGGGTGTCTCGCCGCGTCGCATCGACATGGATGGCGAATGCCGGCCGTGACTTCGACGACGCACTCAGTCGCCTTCGAGCCGGTGAGCCCGTCTCCATGGAGTTGGGCGTGGAAGGTGTGCTCACGGCCCGCTTCGTCCACGACACGTTCGAGAGCGCCAACGTCGCCGCCCTCCTCCAGGGCGTGGACCCCGCGCTCGCGGACGAATACCTGGTAGTGACCGCCCACCTGGACCATCTGGGCACGGGCGCGCCCTTAGCCGGCGACTCCATCTACAACGGCACCCTCGACAACGCGTCGGGCTCCGCCGCCATCCTCACCCTCGCCGAGACCCTCACTCGAATGGAGCCACCTGACCGCTCTATTCTCTTCCTCTGGGTCACCGCAGAGGAATCGGGGATGCTGGGGTCGGAGTACTTCGCGAGATTCCCCACCGTAGCAGGGCGCGTGATCGCGAATCAGAACATGGACGGTGTCATGGGAATGATCGCCGCGGCCACAGACATCCTCGCGTTCGGGTACGAGCATTCCAACCTCTCCGAGGCGGTGGACTTCGCCGTCGAGCGAGCCGGAACACCCGTGAGCCCCGATCCCACGCCCGAAGAGAACCTGTTCATCCGAAGCGACCAGTACGCCTTCGTCCGACAGGGAATCCCGGCCATCTGGGTCCAGGCTGGGCGGACCAGCGTCGACCCTTCCATCGACGCCCAATCCGAGCTCGACCGGTGGATCGTCGAGCGATACCACAAACCCACCGACGATCTCGACCAACCCATGGACCTTGCTGGCGTGCGGGTCGAACTCGAGAACAACCTCCTCGTAGCCCACTTCATCGCGAACGAGATGGAGGCGATCCGGTGGGACACGGAGAGCTTCCTCTACCGCCTCCGGCCCGGTGGCTGAGCTCACGCCCTGGGGCGGCTCCGGCCGGCACCCCACGAGCCGTTTCGCGGATGCCGTCAGTACCTTATGGTGTGGCTTTGAGAGCCCGTCACGGAACGCCGCGTTGCACACAGATGGAGGATCGAGCTTGCGTAGACGGACGACACCCCTGGCAGTCACAGCGTTCTTGACCGTCGCCCTCCCCCTCGCGGCTGATGCGCAGGACTGGACGCGTCGGGAATTCCCGCTGGCGCCTCCGAACGCCAACGACAACTTCGTGGCGCCCTACTTCGACGGCTTCTACGAGAACGAAGACGGCACCTTCACCATCTCCTTCGGCTTCATGAACCGAAACGACGAGGAGCTCATCGAGATCGCCCTCGGGCCGGACAACTTCCTCGAGCCAGCCGAGCTCAACGGTAACCAGCCCACCGCGTTCCCGACGGTTCAGTACTCCGGCTTTGGTGGATACCGTGAACGTGGAGCGTTCGGCGTCGTCGTGCCCGCGGACTTCGAGGGCGACGTCTGGTGGACCCTCTCGACCAACGGTTACACCACCCGGGTACCGGGCCGACTCGAGTCTCCAGGCAGGATCGTGAAAGGCGCGTACGAGCTCAGCACGTCGCCCATGGCGGCGGGCTCTCTCCGCCCGGGCATCCGCTTCACGGAAGACGGACCCATGGGAGCCGGAGTCAGAGGGATCTTCCACCCCGAGACGTTGACGGCGCAAGTCGGCGAACCTGTGGAGCTCGTGTTCTGGGCCCACGATCGCGGAGACCGGGAGCTCGGGCCCGTGAACGTCACGCTCTGGAAGCACCAGGGACCGGTCGGGGGGAAGATCGCCTTCGAGTCGTTCGTGCCGGCCCCGCCGGAGGTGGAGGGACGTCGCCAGATGGGGCGCGCGCCGGGGCCCGGGCCGGTAGAGACCCGCGAGTCCGTCGAACTCCTGACCGACGGGCCGATGGCGTACCAGGGTCACTTCTCGGCCACCTTCGACACTCCGGGGGAGTACGTGATCCGGATCCGTGCCGATAATTTCAGTCAGACGGACAGCACGCCGGGCAACCAATGCTGCTGGACGAACGGGTATGTGAGAGTGAGCGTGAACGACTAAGACGCTGTATCGTGTAGAGGGTGCCGCCTGGGCAGGCGACGTCCGATGCACACCTGCAGAGGAGTAGCCATGCATAGGTCCATCCATCGTTCGGTAGCGCAGATCGTTTCAGCGGGGCTCCTCGCCCTCCTCGTGACGTTCGGCACCGGCCACGAGCGTGCCCTCGAAGGCCAGCAGGGCGGCGAGTACTCCGACCTGACCTTCACCAAGGACATCGCTCGAATTCTTCAGGACAACTGCCAGGTGTGTCACCAGGACGGTGCCATCGGGCCCATGCCGCTTACCGAATACGATGTGGTTAGGCGGTACGCCCGACGGGTTCTCCGGATGGTCGAGACCCACGAGATGCCGCCGTATCACTACGACCGCGACGTGGGAGTCCAGGACCTGAAGTACGACCCCCGGCTCAGCGATGAGGATATCGGCAAGATCCGGGCGTGGGTCGAAGCGGGCATGCCTGAGGGCAATCCCGACGACATGCCGGCTCCCGTCGACTGGCCCGATCCCGCCGAGTGGCGCCTCGCCGACCGCTACGGTGAGCCCGACATCGTCGTGCGGTCCGAGCCCTACGACGTCCCAGCCATCGGGCAGGACCGTTGGTGGAAGCCCGTGGTGCCCACCGGAATCGAAGAGGAACGCTGCATCCTCGCCATCGAGACGAAGCCGTCCGTTCCGGGCCGCGGCGTGACGCACCACGCCAACTCCTCCTTCCGGGTCAACGGAGAAACCGCCGGTCGCCTTTCCGAGTACGCGCTCGGGAAGCTCGGCGAGATCGTTCCCGAGGACGCCTGCAGGGTCGCGCCTGCCAACTCCGAGGTCGCGTGGGACATCCACTACTGGCCCAACGGCCAGCAGCTCACCGACGACCAGGTGGAGATCGGCATCTGGCTCCACCCCGAGGACTACGAGGGGGACTACCAGCAGACACTGACCCTCTACATGCTCCGCGGTGGGAAGGGGTATGACATCGCGCCCCACGGCACGCTCATGACCCAGGGCTTCCACTCCTTCGATACGCCGGTGCGCGTTGACAGCTGGCAGCCTCATGGCCATACGCGCCTCGTGGCCATGTCGCTGCAGATCCTGCGCAAGAGCGGCCGCACCGAGATGGTCAGCATGGTCTCGAATTGGAGCGCTCTATGGCATCACAGCCACATCTACGAAGATGACGTGGCGCCGCTCCTCGAGGTCGGTGATCAGCTCATCTTGACGGCGTGGTACGACAACTCCGAGAACAACCGCTACAACCCCGACCCGGATCAGTGGGTGGGGATCGGCGACCGTACCGCTGACGAGATGTCCCACGCGTGGCTCGCCGTCACCCATCTCGATGAGGAGGGGATGCGGAAGATCAAGGAAGACCGAGCCGCCCGACTCATCAGTGAGCAGGGGAGCAGTCAGCCCGACGGCTCGCACCAGTAGAGCCCTAGTCCCGGGACCGGTAGGGAGGCGTCGTCGAGCCCCCGAGCACCGATCGGTGCTCGGGGGTTCTTCATTCGTCGGTCGGGATCAGGTGCCCGGGGGTACTTCGAGATCGATGCGACGCACCTCCGACCACGGCACATACTCAGGAGCAGTGGCGTCGACGACGAAAACCAGCAATCCGGCGTTGGCGTCCGCTAGATCACCGGCCGCCTCCAGGCGGAGCGTCTCACCATTCGAAAGGACCACCGTCGCCAACGCGGGGTCGGCGCCGGACGCCGCGTCGTCGCCCCGCTCGATGGAAGCGATCATGCCGAAGGGGACCATGTAGTTGACACCTCTCGAGGGCGCATCGAGGGTCTCGGTGGTCTCGCTCTCGTCGAGATCGTAGACGATCCGGCCGGCGAGGGTGCGGCCTGCCGCCGTCGTTACACTCCCGTGGAGGGGTGCGCCCGGTGGGTAGCGCTCGTATCCGCGAGCGTGGTCGGGAGAAGAGAAGTCGATGCGGTCGAAGGCGTCCCAGGAAACGAGGACCCTCCCGTAGCGAGGATCGTCCACGTAGATGCCGCGGTTTCCGTCGCCCACCTTGCGGCTTCCGGTTAGCTCCAAGGTCTCACCATGCCGAACGACGACGCGGGAGCCGCTGGAAGTGCGCTCGATGGACTCGATGATCTCGAACGACAGACCTCCGATGCCATCGGTGACGAGGGTCTCCTCGCGGTCCCATTGGATGAGCCCCGTAAAATCCCCCTGGGCGGTCCGAACGGTTCCGTAGAGTGGCGTCGGGCGGATTCCGGAGGACGCGCTGGCCGGGAGGAACTCGATGCTTCGGATGCCCCACTCGCCGAGCTCCAGGACCCTACCCTCCTCGTCCCACAGCATGAGGCCATCGGCGAAGTCGTCCGCGCCGAACCGATCCAAGCGGAAGACCGTACCGCTCTTCAGAGTCACATGCAGGTCACGCCCACGCGCATCGATACGCGCGACGTCGCCGAATCGTGCCATGAACGGACGGCCGAGATCTCGCGGGACCTCGCGACCCGCGAGCTCCAGGCCGAATAGCGTCAGCGCACGTCGATCTGTGGGCCGGAGCTCGTCGGGAACGAGGGCGACCCAAGGGTTCACCGCCTTGTAGCCATTGAAATAGTTGCTCCAGAGAGCCTCTTCATCACCGCCGAATCGCAGCCGCCCTTCGTGAATTGTGCCGTCATCCGTGGTCACACGGCCGTACAGGAGGTCCGAACCCTCAGCCGCGATGCCCTGCCCGCCGGGGTGGGTTTCCGGAGCTTCCTCCGCGACCTGCTCGATACCTTCGGGGGCCTGCGCGACGACCCATCGACCTATCCCGAGGACAAGCACCACAAGCAGCATGGTGAACACTCCTCCCCCGATCCGCGATGACGCCATGAACCCCGTCTCCTGGAAGTGGCGTTGAACTTTGCGCCACAAAGTAACAGATGCGGCGAGGAGCACCAGTCACGACTTCGTCGTCGGCTCAGGCTGACTCGACCCGGTAGCCGGAGTGGGGTGGCGATGACCTCAGATGCCGAGGCGCATGACCATCCCGGACCGGCGTCCGTCCGTCCACAACGCTGGGGGACGCAGGCCGAAGAGCGTCCATTCGCCGTTCACGAGCTTCGCGGCGGTGATCCCCACCAGAGCGCCCAGGGCGACGTCGCTCACCCAGTGTCGGTTGGTATGCAGACGGGCCCAGGAGTTCAGACCGGCCCCTGCGAACAAGGCGATGCTCACCGGCGTCCGGTCCACTGCGTCGGCCAGCGTCGTCGCCAGACTGAAGACGACGGCGGCGCTGCCTGAGGGAAATGCTGCGTTGTCGCCCCCGTCGAAGAAGTCGAACTCGTTCACATCGCCTGGTGTCTGGCTCGGCCGCGTCCTCCCGAAGGCCCATTTCAAAGAGATGTTCATCCAGCCAGCCATCCCGTACGCAGTGATCACATGAACGCCGGTGGCGGCCACCTTCGGTTCACTGGCGGCGAGCCCGATGCCGGCCAGCGAGGCGGCCGTATACCAGTAGACCGGTCCATCCTTGAATCGCGCTGCGAAGTCCGAGAGCCCGTCGAGTGATCCGGGAGCAGGCTGCATCCAGTCCCTCACCGGCTCATCGATGAACAGAATGGTAGCGGCGACAGCTCCGCCGGCTGCCACCGGGTGCCACCAGTCCAGGTTGAACGCCTCGGTCTGTTGGGCGTGGGCCGCCCCGGGGGCCATGACCGAACATCCGCCTAGGACAAGCCAGATCGCTCGGCCCGAAGAGGTGACCCGCCGGAGCGTAGAGGAACCGCGCCGGGTCGGCTTGCGCCTTCTGCGTTCGGGCATGGACCGTCTCGTCTCGAAGGTGTGTTCGACCAAGATGGCTTGGGGATCGGCGGTCGGCCACGCTCCTGGCGGCCGATCCCGCCGCCATCGGTCACGAGCCGCGGGCCGACTCCAACGCGGGCGCCACGAAATGCTGGAAGATCTCGTCCACTGCCTCGGCCGGGAGGTGGTCGCCTGACCTCAGCCACCAGTCGAGAAGGGCCATGAACGCCCCCACGACGGTGCGGGCGTAGGCGCCTCTCAGAGTCCGTGACTCCACGCCCTCCACGGCCGGACCCACGCCGTGCGGTGCCAGTCGGTCCAACTCGGCCTGTACCAGATCGGTGAACAGGCCGGCGCTGACTTCCCTGAGTCGGGCGTTCGACCCACCCAGTATCGTAGCTTCGAAGAACCGCCTCTGCAGCCGGACATGATGGAGCAACGGGAGGGTGAACCGGAAGCGACGTCGGTCCTCCTCCTCCGATCGCTCCTCAGGACGAGCCACCACCAGACGCATCAGGTGCTTGTCGACACCTGCGAAGAGCAGGTCCTCCTTCGACTCGAAGTGAGCGTAGAAGGTCGATCGGGCGACGTCCGCACGGTCACAGATCTCCTGTACCGTGATCCCGTCGTAGTCTCGCTCGCCGAGAAGCTCCGAAAGAGCCCCCTTGAGTAGCCGGCGAGATCGCGCGATCCGGCGATCCAAGGGCGCGTGCGAGTTCGCAGTCCCGGACACAGGGACCCCTCCTGTTTGGTATTGGACGATCCGGCCCCAGCGTAGCTTGCCGTCACCGCCGATCTCCCGTAATTACGGACTATAGTCCGTAAACGGACACGTGTCCAATAACTTCGGAGGCCGTCAGTGTCTTTCCATCTTCTCCTTGCGCTCGTTGTCGTCGGCGCGGCCGTTCAGATCGCTCGGATGTCGGCCCGATCCACCGACCGGGTCGGTGAAGCGGTTCTCGTCTGGGTGCTCGTTGGGTACTGCGGCGTCCCGATGATCGCGTTCATGGCTTACGGGCTCATGCATCCCATGGAGATGGCTGGCCTCACGGGATTCGAAGCGGGCTCACCCTTCCAGACCTTCACGACCTGGGCCCTCATGGGCATGGGTGTGGCGGCGACCGCGGCCTTCCGATACCGCGGCACGTATCTGATGGGCCCCGCCCTGGCCTGGGCGATCTTCTTCGTCGGGGCCACGTCGATCCACTTCGGACAGTACGGCGCCGACGGCACACTGACGCACGGCGCGATCCTGATGATCTTCGCGACCCACGGATTGATCTCGGTGCTGCTGCTGGGGTCGCTTTGGGCGAGTGGGGTGTGGAAGGCAGGTGGGGCAGCGAGGCCCGAGTGACCCGCCGGCCCAGGACGTGTCGTGGCCCGTGTCGCACAGACACTCTGGCGCCACCCCCGTCGCCGCCCCCAATTGCCCCTCTAATGGTCCATTGCAGGGAGGTCACGCAATTGAGTCGCATCCCACTCCGTAGGCACCGCCCGCCACTCTCGAACGCGACCGGCCCTCGCGCCCGCGTCCATCGCGCTTGGACAGCGACCCTCCTCGTCTCCGTCCTTGCGACTCCCGCCCTCGCCCAGGAACTCCCGACCGCCAATCCCGAGGCCGTCGGCATGTCGTCGGAGCGGCTCGAGCAGCTGACCGAGGTCCTGAATGGGTATGTCGAACAGGATCGGCTGGCAGGAGCTGCCGCGATCGTCCTCCGGGAGGGCAAAGTGGTCTACTCCAAGGCGATCGGCACGCGCGATCTGGCTACAGCCGACCCCATGACCACCGACGCCATTTTCCGCATCGCGTCACAGACGAAGGCACTCATCAGCGTCGGCATCATGATGCTTCAGGAGGAGGGCAGGCTGCTCATCTCCGACCCGGTCTCCCGCTACTTGCCCGCTTTCGAAGAAACCACGGTCGCGGTTCCCCGCGAGGGCGGCGGCTACGACGTGGTGCCGGCTGAGCGGTCCATTACGCTCCGCCATCTTCTGACCCATACGGCCGGAATCGGATACGGGTCGGGCCCTGGAGGGGATCGCTGGGAGACCGCCGGCATCACGGGTTGGTACTTCGGCCACCGAGACGAGCCTATCCAGGAGACGGTGGAGCGCATGGCGGTGCTCCCCTTCCAGGCCCAGCCGGGCGAACGATTCGTCTACGGATACAACACGGATATCCTCGGAGCCGTCCTCGAGGCGGTGTCCGGCCAGACCCTCGACGTCTTCCTTCGCGAGCGTATCCTCGAGCCCCTCGACATGCGCGACACGCACTTCTATCTGCCGCCCTCGAAGCGACGGCGACTCGCCACCGTCTACAGCCTCACGGACGGGCTCAGGAGGGCTCCGGACGGCGCTGGAATGCAGACCCAGGGCGAATACGTCGACGGGCCGCGGAAATCGTTTTCCGGGGGTGCGGGCCTCCTGTCCACGACCCGCGACTACGCGCGCTTCCTGCAGATGCTCCTCAATGGCGGAGAGCTCAACGGACGCCAGCTCCTTTCACCGGTCACGGTCGACCTCATGACCCGCAATCACATTGGAGACATCGGCCTCGGTCCGGGCACGAGCTTCGGGCTCGGCTTCTCCATCCGGGAAGACGTGGGCGCGGCCGGGCAGCCAGGCTCGGAGGGCGAGTTCGGGTGGGGAGGCGCATACCATTCGACGTATTGGGTGGACCCGGTGGAGCGGCTGGTGGTGGTCTACCTCACGCAGGTCATCCCCGCCACGGGACTCGATGACCACCAGAGGGTCCGGGCGATGGTGTACGGAGCCGTGGAAGAGACGCTCTCGATCCCGACGGGGGCGCGGTAGGCCCCCCGTCCGTGTCGTATGGAACCCGGGGGAGCCGCCTTTTTCACTTGCTCGGCGAAAAAACCATGTGACATAGTGGATTGGCTCCCCCCTCTCCACTACGCGCATGATTCTGCTCAAGCCGGTCGTATTGCTTCTTCGCCTGCTCGCGACGATCGCGTTCGTGAGTGTGCTTGTTGTGCTGGGTCTGGCGGTCCTCCCGCTCTTCCAGGGTGCCGGCTCGTACCCCTGGGTGGCCGAGGTCATGTCCTGGGACGCTGCTCTCATCCAGCAGGTGCGCGCGACCCTCCCGACCCGGATCGGTCAGCTGGACATGGCCCGTCCGTTCCTCGCTCTCGTATTCCTGTTCGGTGCGGCCGCCATCGACGCTGCAGCCACCAAGCTCTCGGCCGTAGTGTCCCCAGGGGCCAAGCGGAAGAGGCTCGCCAAGAGAATCTGGGCCAGACAACCGAAGGGATCCCGGACAAGGGCGAAAACCGGCGCGCCAACCCCGGTGCCAGAGACCTCGACCTCCGAGAAGAGGTCCAGGGAAGACCTCGTCCGTCAAATGGTCGAGGCCAAGCGCGAGCTCGACGCCATGAGCAAGGATGTCGCCTTCCTCGCCCTCGACGTCGTGGAGTCGACCAATATGAAGCTCGGGGAGGACCCGGCCTTCGTCGAGCACGACTTTCGTGAGTTCAAGACGATGGTCGAGGCAGAGGTCTTTCGCGGTCTCCTCAAGTCGGCATGGACGCCCGACGGCGCCATGATGTGCTTCGACTCGCTGGAACGAGCCATCCGGGCGGCCCAGGACATGCTCCGACAACTCCCCGTTTTCAATGCCGACACACGCATGATGGGGACACCCTTCAGAGTCCGGTGTGGCGTCAATTCGGGACGCGTGCCCTACGACCCCGACACGCCCATGGAGGCGATGAGCCATAACGTCATCGACGTCGCAGGCCACATGCAGAAGTACGCCGACCCGGACACGATCTACATTGCGGGAGACCTCGTCCGGCAGAAGGCGGAAAAGTTGGGGTTCGACCCCGCCGACACGGAAGTCGACGGGCACGAGGTCTACGTATGGCGTGGGCCGTCGGCGGATCGGACAGGGGTGCCGGGCTGACTCTATCCCGGCGGCGAACGAGACTCCAGAGCAGACTCGAGCGCCTCCAACCGCTCACGGGCACGGCGGGTCAACACCGCATTGGCGCCCTGGGCCTTCTCCAATCCGGCCACTCCACGTTCGAGGAGCCGACGGGCCTCGTCCGCCTGGCCCAACTGGGCCAGCGCCGCCCCGAGCATGCTCTCCACGTCCGCCACCGCGGCCGGTGCGGCGTCGATGGCGATGCGGTCCTCGAGCGCTTCGCGGAGGAGCTGAGCCCCCTCCCCGGGCCTGCCCGTACGAGCGAGGAGGTCACCCAACGCCGCCATGGGCGTCGTCGTCCTGAAGTGTCCGTCCGCTAGGGTCTGCCGAAGTATCGCCAACGCCTCGCGGTAGTGGACCTCGGCTTCTGACTCGTTCCCGAGGCGCTCCAGGAGATCCCCGAGGTTGAAGGCGTACCATCCTGTATTGTCGTGGTTCTCCCCGATGCTCCCGCGCGCGATCTCCAGGACACGTCGCCTGAGTGGGAGCGCATCCGCCAATCGCCCTTGTTCGACGAGTGTGTACGAGATGTTGTTCAGCGCGACGGCCACCTCGGGATGTGTCGGGCCCCGAGCACGTTCATGGATCTCGAGGGACCTCCGGAAGTTCTGCTCGGCCTGCGGGAAGTCACCCCGCTGGACGGAGACGACACCGAGCTCGTTCAGTGTCAGTGCCAGTCGCTCGTGCGAGGATCCCACGCGGGACTCCAGGAGTTGGAGCGATGAGCGCAGGACGGAATCCGCCTCCTCCAGTCGCCCTTGGGT
>JABDLS010000086.1 GCA_013002885.1 Gemmatimonadota bacterium
CGCTTCCTCGGCCGGGATGGAATCCGGAAGTTGGCCGGGTCGCGTCTGGACAAGCTCGACCGAGCCGCCGAGGACCACGGCTTCCGCGGCCTCTTCACCCTCCGTCTGATCCCGGTGGTACCCTTCAACGCTCTCAACTTCGGTGCCGGCCTCACGTCGATCTCGTGGGGTAACTACGCACTGGCGACGGCGATTGGCATCTTCCCCGGCACCGTCGTGTATACCATGTTCGCCGACGCGCTTCTCGCCGGGTCTCAGGAAGCTTCCCGAGAGGCTCTGATCCGTGTCCTCGTTTCCGGAGCTCTCCTCATCTTCCTCAGCTTTCTTCCCACCATCGCCCGCCGACTGGGGATCGACATACCAGGCTCGGAAGAGGCGGGGTCGACCTCCTCTATCTCCGACCCGTCGGCATCGGGCGGCACCGAGGGCGGTGGATCGACCGGGGCGACGGTGGCCCTGTTGTTGATGGCCCTCTCTCCAGGCGCCCTCATGGCCCAGACGCTGCCTTCACACGAGGCCTTCTCCCAGGTGCTTGCGGAGGTGGTGGAGCAGCCCCTCGTCGACTACTCGGAGCTCGTCGAACGCAGAGCCGAGCTCGAGGCCTATATCCGTTCCCTCGGCGCCGTCGATCCGGCGGCACTGGAAGCAGCCGATCGGGAGACACGATTGGCGTTCTGGATCAACGCCTACAACGCCTGCATGCTCAGCCTGGTCGCCGAGCACTACCCCATCCAGGAGAGTGGCGGCTTCTTCTCGAGCATCAAGAACGCCATTGCCGGACGCCCGGACAATTCGGTTTGGCAGATCGAGGACGTCTTCTCTCGGGAGCATTGCACCATCGCCGGCGACCAGCGGTCGCAGGACGAAATCGAGCACGACATCATCCGGCCCACCTTCGGGGAGCCCCGGATCCACTTCGCCGTCAACTGTGCGGCGCGCTCCTGCCCCGTGCTCTGGCCCGAGGCGTACTCCGCCGAGGGTCTCGACGAGCAACTCGACCGAGCCGTCATGGTACTGGTGGACAACCCCGAGCACTTCCGGATCGAGGGCTCTACGGTCCGGTTGAACAAAGTACTGGACTGGTACAAAGACGACTTCGGCGGTCTGGACGGGCTTCGCGATTTCTTCGCCCCTTACCTCTCCCCGGAGCGCGCCGCGGTCTTTGCCGACCCCGCAACGGAGATAGGCTTCTTCGAATACGACTGGACACTCAACGACACGGGGTCTTGAGCGACGGTCCGGTCCTGTCCGTCATCGTCCCGACTCTGGACGAGGCGGAGCATCTGCCTGGACTCCTCGCGGATGTCCAGGCGGTGGACGGTGAGATCATCGTCGTCGACGGGGGCTCTTCGGACGAAACGGTTGCGCTGGCGCGCAGGGCGGGAGCGAGAACCCTCCACGCAGAGGCCGGCCGAGGGAGCCAGCTCCGAGCCGGCGCCGACGAGGCCAGCGGGCGTTGGCTCTTGTTCCTCCACGCCGACTGCCGGATGGACGACTCCGCAGTCGGGGCACTGAACGACTTCCTCGCCACCGCCGACGAGAGCGAGTACGCCCACTTCGACTTCGCCTTGAATGGCGACGCCTTCTTCCACCGGTTCATCGAGTTCGGACAGGATCTTCGCGAACGGGGGCTCGGCCTCGTTTACGGTGACCAGGGTCTGGTCGTCTCCCGGAGCCTGTACGACGCAGTCGAAGGGTACCCGGACTGGCCCCTCATGGAGGACGTGGGGATCCTCCGACGCCTCGAAGTTCGTGGACGACGGGTGGCCCTGCCGGCCACCCTGGTCACGAGCGATCGCCGGTACGCCGAGGAAGGTGGCACGTGGCGATGGCTGCGCAACGTTCTCCTCATGACCCTCTTCCACTTGGGTGTCTCGCCTTCCCGCCTGGGCCGGTGGTACCGCCCCCGACGACACCGGAGGGCAGCCCCCTCGGACCGCCTCGAGGCCGACACGACCCGGGTGGTGGGGGTCTTCGCCAAAGCCCCTGTGCCGGGTCGGGTGAAGACGCGCCTCGCCGCCGACGTAGGCGATCTGGCCGCGGTGGAGATCTATCGGACCCTGGGACGAATGACCGTGGATGCCCTCCGTGGGGGCGATTATCGACTCGTTGTCTTCGGGACCCCTGCCGATTCGGCTTCGCTCACGTCCATCGCCCACTGGCTGGGACCCGAGGACATCGAGGTGCACCCCCAGCCCGATGGAGATCTGGGCCACCGCATGGCACGGGCAGTGGAGCACGCCCTCGACGACGCTCAGGCGGTTGTCATCGTCGGGACGGACATCCCGGGCATCGACGAGGAGACGGTTGACGAGGCCTTCAGGCTCCTTCGCGACCACGACGTCGTCGTCGGCCCCGCCACCGACGGTGGATACTACCTCGTGGGACTCACGCGGCCGCGCCCCGAGCTGTTCGCGGGCATCGAATGGAGCACGCCCAGGGTGCTGCCCCAGACCCTGGAGCGAATCGCCGCCAGGAGACTGACCGTGGCCCTCCTCACCGCCAAGTCGGACGTGGACACCGCGGACGACCTCACAGAGTCCCTCCGAACCGGTATGCCGGGAGGGGCATAAAAATTGCAAATCTCGTTCCGGTCGCCGAGCGTCCGCCGCGCGCGCGCCGAAACGCCTACATACTTGCCATCCGACATGCAGACCTCACAGCTTGAGAATGTACCCTCAGGCCAAACTCGGGATCGAATGGACACTGCCAGCGCCGTCCGCACGCGCCTGCGGTTCGACAGCTTGGAACATGTTACGACCCCTGACGGTTCGGGTCGGGTTTCCGTGCGTCTCGAGTGGAGCGGTGAGTTCTTCGAGGGCACAGTGTCCTGTCTCGAAACCCAGCAGGGCGTTCTCAAGGCGGCGTCGCAAGCGACGCTGGCCGCCACCCTGTCGAGCATGGCCGTCCTCGCGTCGGATCAGGTCCACCTCGAGGTGGTCGGCGTGAAGGCCGTTCGAGCTTTTGATGGCTGGGTCGTGGTCACGCGCATCAATGGGTCGGCCGCCTCGGACCAGTACCGACTTCTTGGCTGCGCCCCGTGCGAACGGGAAGAAGACCTGCCTGGCGCGGCGGTGAAGGCCGTGCTCAACGCCAGTAACCGGGTCATGCAGCAGCGCGTCGCTCGCTGACGCCCGTCACCCGAGTCCGCGCTCGTATCTCCTCCAGATCCCCGGCCGCACTGGAATGAACAGCATGCTCAGCGGCCGGACGGCGGACACCGTCGCGAACACCGGCACGCCCTCGTAGACGCCGACCCGGACGATCTGGCGGCAGTCCACGGGAAACGTGTCTTCCGCCTGCCCGTATTCCCTGCCCTCGAATACGATGGCTGTGCCGTCGCGATACCAGAAGGCGTCCCCCGCGTAGCTGCCCGCGAACGCCATCACCGGTCGTAGGTCTTCCAGGGAGATACCAGCCTCGCCGACAAGGGTATCGCCTGCCGCGGTCATTCGGATGGGAACGTCCTGCCCGGTAGACAAACAGAGGGTCGAGGCTTCTCCATCGGCGCTGACGGGCTCATCGAGCCGGCCCACAACCACAGTGTCGGGGGGCGGGGGCGGAATATAGATCGTGTCCGGCTCCACCCGCCGCATGGCTCGAGGACGGCAGCGAAAGCCAGGCTCCCGGGGACAGATGGCCGCTGATACCAAGAAGCCGAACTTGGGCTTCTGGTATTCCGAGAAGTGCCCCGACGCCGGCCACGCGTGGTTGGTGGCCAGGTAGTGGGCGCCGATACGGATGCCGTCCCAGTCCATCTGCGCACCGAGGTTCACGTCGAAGCCGTTGTGCTCCACCATCAACGTCAGCCGGGAGACAGGACCCAGCCCCAGGTGGAGGGCGCTCCCGGCGAACCATCCGTTCGTGTGATCGGGGGCATAGAAGTCCAGGTCGCCGCCCGACCGAAACATCCCGCCCCCGTACCCGAGGGTGAAGGAAAGGTCGTTCTCGGGGAGGGGGCCACCGTCGAAGCCTCGGAGGTATGCGGAAGCCACCGCGTACAAACTGAGCTCGGATCCCAGGCCTCGCGCGCTGCCGCTGTAGTCGTCCCTCAGACGCTCGTCGGGGAAACCGAGCCGGCCCGGCGCGTACGATTCGCCGTCGCCGAACGAGGGGCTCGTGAGCCATCGGCCTCCCAGGGCCAGACCGAGACCCTCGTCCACAGGCTCCCAGAGCCGGATCCGCCCGAATAGACCCCACACGTCCCCTCCCGAGGCTTCATCGCCGAGGGACTGGATCGATACGCCGGTCTCGAAGCGGTCGAGGAGACCCATGGCGAACGCCGCGTCGGTGAACCACTCGCTTCGGGCCCGCCCGAACCCCGTCACCGCCCCGGACTCCCCGACGTCCACGCGCTGGCCGATGGACGAATAGAAACCCGAGAGCGTGCCCGTCACATGGAGGTGAGGCAGGACACTGGATACCGGGATATCCATGAGCCCCGAGCCATACCGTAGCGTACTCGGCATCGTTGGGGTCTGAGCCCGAGCGTCCGATAGACCGGCCCCCATCAGGACCGAGGCCGCAACGAGCAGCGGGATCGCTCTCACGGAGACTCCCCCGCGACAGCAGGGCGAGGGCATGCCCTCGAGCCTCCGTTCAGACGAGCGACGAGGGTCGGCGCCGTCATTCGCCCTGCTGTGTAAGGCGGTCCTCGACGTCCCGGAGGCGTCGGGCGATGGAAAACGCCCACCCCCCTATGAGTGCGATCGCGATGGCATATGCGGCGAACACGTGCCAGTACGGCCGTAGGCTCGGCGTTGCCGGCACCTGGGGCAGATTCCCCATCTCCTGGGCGCCTGCGCCGGCGAGTGCTGCCGAGGCGCACACGAAGAGGGCCGAGAGGGCGACTCCACAGCCGACGATCCGCAGAGGGGTGAGGGGACGGAACAGGAGAGAGCGGACGAAATGGAGGAAAACCATGGCGTACGAGGGTCAGGCGGTCGACTGGCGGGCGCGGAGATCGGCCTCCGCACGAAGCCCTTCGAGCGCATAGCGAAAAAGAAAGAGTCCGAAGAAGATCACAGTGAAGACCGCGAGCCCCGTCATGAGGGTCGTGAGCATGTCACCGGGCAACGTCGGGCCCTCGGGCTTTACTACTACCGGCTGGGGGTGGAGGGAGCGGAACCACAACACGCTCAGGTGGATGAAGGGGATGTCCAGAGCGCCGACGATGGCGACGACGGCTGCGAAGCGCTTCCCCTTCTCCGGGTCCTCGGTAGAGTGGCGGACCATGAAGTAGCCGAGGTAGATGAACCAGAGGAGGAGCGTCAGAGTGAGGCGCGGCTCCCACGTCCAGTATGTCCCCCATGCGATCTTCCCCCAGAGAGGACCGGTGGTGAGCATAATGGTCGCGAATACGAGCCCACCCTCTGCGGCGCACGCGGCAGCACGGTCCAGACGATCGTCACGTAGCCACAGGTAGACCGCGCTGCAGAGTGCCGAGATACCGAAAGCCAGAAACGCCGTCCAAGCGGCGGGTACGTGCACGTAGAAGATCCGCTGGACGATGCCCTGGCGGATTTCCGTGGACACCCAGAAAAAAGACAGCCAGAAGAGCAGCAAGAGCCCTGCGAGCCCGATCAAGGTCAGCACCATGCCGCCTCTTCGGAGTCCGGCGACGGAAACGTTGTCCGTCTTCATTCAATCCTCCACGACGAATCGGAAAAGGACCGCACCGGCGGCAACAGCCGCCAAGGCGAAAGCCCCCAGCATTCGGATGTTTCCTTCGACTTCGGCAAGCGGCCGCCCGGCAATGAGGCGATCCGTGGTACCGACACCGTATACGACCATGGGCACGAGTAGGGGAAAGACCAAGACCGGAAGAAGGGTCTCCCCCATGCTCGTTCCCGACGCGATGGCCGCAAACAGCGTCCCGAGGGCCACGAAACCCAACGATCCCAGTCCGAGGACGAGGATGATCCAGCCCAGGTTGGCGCCCACGCTCACTCCGAAGAAGAGGGCGAAGACAGCGAGGACAAGCAGCGAGACAGCGAAGAGCAGGACGAAGTTGGCCCCGGTCTTGGCCAGGAAGACGGCGTCCTTGGGCGCGGGAGACGTGAGCACCCCTTGAAAAGCCCCGTCTTCCGCCTCGAGATAGAAGGTGCGCCCAACACCCAGCAGCCCCCCGAAGACCAACGTCATCCAGACGAGACCGGCAGCGACGTCCTGGGTCCGGACCGACGCGGTATCGATGGAGAAGCTGAACAGGACGCCGGCGAGGACGGCGAAGGCACCCATGGAGGTGAGCCGTTCCCGGGATCGTAGTTCCAGAACGAGGTCCTTCCACATGATGGCCCCCACCTGAGCCATGTAGCGGCTCATTTCGTTGCCACCCCCGCCGGAGCGCGAGCGCCACCCTCGGACTCCACGACTTCGTGGTAGAGGGCCTCGAAGCCCGATGCCGCGATGTCATCGCCCGTCCCCTCCCAGGCGAATCGGCCCCGTACCTGGATGGCCACCCGAGTCGCGAGTTCAAGGCCCTGCGACAGGTTGTGGGTCACCATCACCACGGTTCTGCGCCACTCCCGCAACTCCTGGAGCACGCCGCGTAGCACGGTGGCAGCGGACGGATCCAGACCGGTGTAGGGTTCGTCGAGAAGAACGACGTCGGGATCGTGCAGCAAGGCGCGGGCCAAGGCCAGCCGTTGTCGCATGCCGTGGGAGAGCTGACGAACCTGGAAACGCGCCCGATTCTCGAGACCTACCCGCGCCAACCGTGCCGGGACCCGCCGGTCCAGATCGGAGAGCCCGAAGAGGCGTCCGTAGAAGCGGAGGTTCTCCTCGGCGGTGAGGCGTCCGTAGAGGAATCCCCGATGGGACAAGATGCCCACCCGGTGTCGCCACTCCACATCGCCATAAGAAAGGGCCTGACCCTGTATGAGGACCTGACCTCGGCTCGGCCGCATGGCACCGCCCAGCATCCCGAGAAGCGACGTCTTTCCCGCCCCGTTGGGCCCGAAGATCGTGAGGAAGTCGCTCTCCTCGAGGGCGAGATCGACTGCTCGGACCGCAACCACCGGCCCGTACTCCCTGGCCAAGCCTCGGGCTTCGAGGACCGGCCCGCCGGGCGACGTCACGCGGTGACCGTGTCGGCCAGCGCGTGTCCGCACGCCGAACAGAAGCGGCTGCCTTCCTCGTTGGAGTAGGCGCACGACGGACACACCCCACTACCCCGCAAGGCTCCACGCATCCGGGCGATCTCGGCCTCCAGGGCTTCCTCGGCGCCTGCCCCGCCGGGAGGGGTATCGCTCGCGGCGCCGGCAACTCCGTCGTCGTCCGCCCCTCCCGTAGTGGCCACCATCTGTCGCGCACCCGCCGGAACCCGCCGCCCGGCCTTCGCAGCTTCGTCGGCCTCGAGCGCGGCCAGTGCCTCGGCGGTGAGCTCGGCCTTGAGAGAGCGATAGTCGTCCTCGTCGAGTTTTCCCGACAAGAAGTCGTACTCCACGTCGCGAAGAGCGAGCAGCGCCACTCGCTTCCTGGCCTCGGTCTCGGTCAACTCGTCGTCCTCGCGCTCCAAGGAAGCGTGGAGGCCCCTGACCACCGGCTGGAGGATGAAGAGGACCACCGCGGCCGCGACCAGGGCGACGCCGAGGTAGAGGGTCATGGCCGACGAACCGTCAGCCGGCCCCGGCCGTAGCGGGCTCCGACTTCGGCGCCTCGGTCGCGACGCGGGTTCGGTCGACGCTGGGCCACAGGGCGATGATGGTCCCGATTGCCAACATGAGGCACCCCAGCCAGATCCAGCCCACGAGGGGTTTGATGAGGACCTGGAGGTCGATCCCCTGAGCGTCGGGATCCGCCCGGACGGCACCAGCGGGATCGTTCAGCGCCGAGAGGATGAGGTAGAGATCCTCCTGGACGATGGATCGAATCCCCACCTCGGTCATCGGTTGGGTGTTCCGGTTCGTGTACTGGCGCTTCTCGGTGGTGAGAATGCCCTTTGGATCGCCATCCTGGGCAACGGACACGGTGGCGATGGCCTGCCAGAGGAGGTTGCGCTGACCTCGATTGAGGGTCATAGAGAGGCCCTCATAGGTGAGCTGATAGGTGTGACCGAAAGGCGACGCGACCTCCACCACGTCACCCGGCTGCACGTTGAAGCGGCTGTCCGTGTTGTACGCGGCCCCGGCGAAGGCGATGCACATCATCACGAAGCCGATGTGGACCATGTAACCACCCCACCGTCTCCGGTTTCTCGTGATGAGGTGGAAGAAGGCCAGGACGTGCCCTTCACCCTCGATACGCGCCCTGGCCTTGGTCCCCTTCCAGAACTCGGTGAAGATCACCGTGAGCACGAACGCCGAAATGCTCCACGTGACCAGGGCGAGCTCGTGGCGAGCGCCGAGGATCCAGAGGGCCACGCCGGTGAAAAGGCCCACTGCCACCGGAGTCGCGAAGTTCTTCTGGAGGTTCCGCTTCGTCGCCCGCCGCCAGGCGATGACCGGACCGATGCCCACCAGAGCCAGAAGGACCAATCCGATGGGGAAGTTCACCTTCTCGAAGAAAGGTGGGCCCACACTGATCTGCTGGCCGGTGATTCCTTCGGAGATGAGGGGGAACATCGTGCCCCACATCACCGAGAAGGCAGCGCCGAGGAGCAGAAGGTTGTTGAAGAGGAACGCCGACTCCCGCGACAGGAACGACTCGATCTGGTTTTCGGTCCTGAGCTGAGGCAGTCGGTAGAGAATCAGAACGACACACGCGGCCAGCGTCGCACCCATGAACGACAGGAAGATGTAGGCGATCTTCAGTTCCTGGGCGAACGAGTGTACCGACTCGATGAGCCCGGATCGGGTCAGGAAAGTGGCGAAGATCGTCAAAAGGAACGTCATCAGAACCAGCGACATGTTCCACACCTTCAGCATGCCACGGTTTTCCTGGATCTGGATGGAGTGGAGGAACGCCGTCGCCGTCAGCCAAGGCAGCAGCGAGGCGTTTTCCACAGGATCCCAGAACCAGTAACCGCCCCACCCCAACTCCTCGTAGGCCCAACGCATGCCGAAGACGATGCCCACGGACAGGAAGAGCCAACTGGTGAGGATCCACCGACGGGTGAGCTGAATCCATCGGGCGTCCAGACGGCCGTTGAGCAGCGCCGCCACGGCGAAAGCGAAGGGAATGGTGAACGACGTGAAGCCCAGATAAAGCGTGGGCGGATGGATGGTCATCCAGTAGTTCTGGAGCTGGGGGTTCAGCCCCTGCCCGTCCGCTGGCACGAAGTCGAGGCGCTCGAACGGATTCACGTCGGCGAAGAGGAGCACCACGATGAAGAAGAGCAGAATCGTCTGGAGCACGCCGGCCACGTACGGCATGAACTCCCGATTCTTGTTCCGGTTGGTAAATACGCAGATGCTCGAGAAGAGACCGAGGAGCAGCGCCCAGAAGAGGAGTGAGCCCCGCTGTCCTGCCCAGAGTCCGGTGACCTTGTAGAAGAGCTCCAGGTTCCGGTTGGAGTAGCTGGCGATGTACCAGTACTCGAACTTGTCTCCCAGGAAAGCCGCCCCGACGCCCAGGGAAGCGAGAATGAGCAGGCCGAAGACGGCGTAGATGCTCCGCTCGGCGCTGAGGACGAGATCGCCCCGCTGTGTACGCCCCCCGGCGTAGCCCAGAATCACACCCCAGGCGGCTACCGGGAGGGAGATCCAGAGAGCGAACTCCCCGAGCAGGGTCACGCCGCGCTACCCCGTGAAGGAGGCCCGCAGACCTGGCCGATCACCCTGTCTTCAGATCTTCGGGAGCAGCTTCGTACCGGCTGCCGCACTTCGTTAGAAGGGTCGTCGCTTCGAATACGCCGTCCGCTCGGAGCTTCCCTTCCAACACGACCTCGACTTCGTCGGTGAACGTATCGGGGAGGGCGTCACGGTACTCTACGACAAAGGTCGTAGACTCGTCCGCGAGATCATGAACCGTGAAGACGTGGAGAAGCTCGCCCTCGACACGCTTGTAGCTACCTGGAACCACCTGCCCACCCACCTTCACGCCGACCTCGTGGAACGTCGGGTCCGCTTCGACCCTCTCCATGAGCTCGACGGGCGTCATGTAGTAGACCATCGTCTCACTGACGCCGGTCCAGATGAGATACGTGACGACGGCGGCGACTCCCACGAGTCCCACCATGAATCGACCGTTCTTCTTCACAACGCACTCCGGGCGCGGTTTCTACATGTTCGGCACGAAGAATCTAGCCGGACGCAGGCGGGGCCGAAAAGTCCGGTAAATCCCCTACCCCCACGTGCGAAGGGTTTCTGTGCTCGCACGAAGTCTAGTATCGGTTGGGGTCCCGCCCGGGGAGGAGGGCATCATTGTTACACTCGAGCCGCGGCGATGGCCCATTCCGCAGCCGACTCGGCATCAGGCGGCGCGGGGAGGTCGAGTCCCGCTGCAGGGGGCCGGCCCAGCGTCGCCACCGGACGGCCCATCTTCCGGGCGAGGGCGATCTCGGAGAGAGTACCCCACCCCCCGCCTACGGAAACCACCGCTTGTCCCCCCCGAACCACGAGGGCGTTCCTTGCCTCTCCCATCCCTGTGGCAAGGGGAATCGTCACCCATTCGTTGGCACCGGCCTCCTCCCGGCCGGGCAGGATGCCCACCACGATCCCCCCGGCGTCGTGGGCCCCTCGGCTCACCGCCTCCATGACACCTCCGCGGCCGCCACACACGACTATGGCTCCCCGCTCGGCGAGGGCGCTGCCGAGTGCCAGAGCGACGGAATACTCGTCGTCGTCGGCGTCGGCTGCTCCGATGACGGCCACCCGCGCCGGGCGTTCGGCCTCCGCCGACGTCACGTGCCCTCGGCCCCCGCCCGGAAAGCCGGATCTCGGGCCCAACCCACAGCAGCCCGCACGGCTCGATGCCAGCCGGCCAGGAGCGCTGTCCGCTCCTCTTCCGACGCTGAAGGCTCGAAGCGGCTCGCCTCACCCTGCTGCGCCAGGAAGTCCTCGGCGGAAGCCCAGACGCCTGAACGGATGCCGGCCAGACCCGCCGCTCCTAGCGCGGTCGTCTCCACATTGGCCGGTCGCCGCACGGGCACGCCCACAACGTCCGCCTGGAATCCCATGAGCCAGTCGTTGAGGGCCGCGCCACCGTCCACGCGGAGCTCCTGGGTCGCCACCCCCGAATCCGCCTCCATGGCGTCCAGCACCTCAGAGGTTCCGTACGCCATGGCCTCCAACGCAGCCCGTACGACGTGTGCCCGCCGGGTACCCCGGGTGAGGCCGAAAAGCGTGCCGCGAGCTTCAGGCTCCCAGTGGGGCGCCCCCAGGCCGACGAAGGCCGGCACGAAGTAGACGCCTCCGTTGTCGGGTAGCTCCTGTGCCATCTTCTCCGAATCGCCTGCCGAACCCACGATCTGGAGGCCGTCACGAAGCCATTGGACGGCCGCTCCGGCGACGAACACCGACCCCTCGAGGGCGTAGGCCAGTCCACCCTCGGCGTCACAGGCGGCGGTGGTGAGGAGCCGGTGCTCGGATGCCACCGGCGTGTCGCCGGTATTGAGGAGGAGAAAGGCCCCGGTCCCGTACGTGTTCTTCGCCAGCCCCGCCTGCCAGCACCCCTGACCGAAGAGGGCCGCCTGTTGATCTCCCGCGACGCCCGCAATGGGCAGCGCGATGCCGAGGTGCTCCTCCCGGCATACGCCGAAGTCGCCCGCGCTGGGCTCGATACGAGGGAGCAGGGCAGCCGGAATCTCGAGGAGATCGAGCAGCCAGGGGTCCCACGCGGCGTCCCGGAGATTGAAGAGAAGCGTCCGTGAGGCGTTCGTGGGATCCGTGACGTGTGAGGCCCCGTCAGTCAGTCGAGCGATGAGCCAACTGTCGATGGTTCCTACCGCCAGCTCTCCACCCTCCGCTCTCCGCCTCAAGTCCGGGTTCTTCTCGAGGATCCAGTGGATCTTCGTGCCCGAGAAGTAGGGATCGAGGAGGAGCCCGGTCCGGGAACGGACCTCGGCCTCATGGCCGGCGCCACGCAGTTGGCGGCAGTAGGGGGCTGTTCGTCGGTCTTGCCAGACAATGGCCCGGTGCACGGGCTTCAGGGTCTCCCGCTCCCAGAGGACGACGGTCTCCCTCTGGTTCGTGATGCCCAGGGCACGGACGTCGGCAACCTCGCCCGCTTCGGCCAGGGCCTCGCGGCCGACTCGACGCGTGACCTCCCAAATCTCCTCGGCATCGTGCTCCACCCAGCCGGGCTCGGGGAAGTGCTGCGTGAACTCCGAGTACGCATGCCCGAGGACCCGCCCGTCGGAGGCGAGGACCAGGGCCGTCGAGCCCGTGGTTCCCTGGTCCAGGGCGAGAACGGCAGACGTGCTCATCAGCGAGCCCGGCGAAAGGCGGTGCCCGTGGACATGGAGGTCCTCCTCAGCGTACCGGGGTAAACGATCCGAAGGCGTACTGCCAGCCTACCCGGCCCAGAAGGTCCAGGAACAGCCCGACGGGGAAGCCGACCACGGAATAGTAGTCACCCTCGATTTCGGCGACCAATGCAGCTCCCAGGCCCTGGATCCCGTAGCCTCCCGCCTTGTCCATGGGTTCGCCCGTAGCGACGTACGCCCCGGCGGTCATCTCCCCGAAGGAGCGCATGCGAACCACGGTACGTGCGACTCCGCTCTCCACTCCTCCGTGGTAGCTCACGGCCAGAGCGCTCAACACCTCGTGGGTGCCGCCCGACAACGACATCAGCATGGACACTGCCGCGTCCCGGTCGGCGGGCTTGCCGAGCACTTCATCACCATCCAGCACCACGGTATCCCCACCCACGACCAGCGCTCCCCTTTCAGCCACCACCGCCTCGGCCTTCGTCCGGGCGAGACGCTCCACGTACTTCTCGGGTGACTCCCCTTCCAGGTACGACTCATCTACCCCAACAGGAGCCAGCACGGGCTCCACTCCGAGCTGTCGAAGGACGTCCAGCCTTCGAGGAGAGGCAGACGCCAGGACGATCTGCGGCCCTCCCCTCACTCCGCCTCCCTCTCGAGGATGAGTGTCACCGGTCCATCGTTGATCAGGTCCACCTCCATCATGGCACCGAACTCACCGGTCTCGACCCTTTCCACGCCCCGTGACCTCAGGGCCCTCACGAACGATTCGTACAGCGGGACGGCCTGGTCCGGGTGGGCGGCCTTCACGAATGACGGGCGACGGCCCTTTCGGGTATCACCGTAGAGCGTGAACTGGCTGACGACCAGCAGCTCACCACCGACATCGAGGAGCGAGAGGTTCATCTTCCCCTCATCGTCGGCGAAGGCGCGGAGGCCGACGACCTTGTCCGCCATCCACTCGACCTCCTCCAGGCGGTCGGATCCGGTGAAGCCCACCAGGAGCACGTGGCCGTGCCCGATGCGACCGACGACCTGCCCGTCGATGCGCACTTCGCCTCTGGACGCCCGCTGGAGGACGACCCTCACTTCACTCTACGGTGACGGACTTGGCCAGGTTCCTCGGCTGATCGACATCGCAGCCGCGCATGACAGCGATGTGGTACGCGAGGAGCTGAAGCGGAACGGTCGTGAGGACCGGAAGCAGATGGGGCAGAGTCTGCGGCACCTTGATCATGTGATCGACCTTGCCCTGGAGCTCGGGGGCGTCGTCGCTGACGATGGCCAGGATCCGACCCTGCCGCGCTTTAACCTCCTCGATGTTCGACACGACCTTCGAGAAGATCGGGTCACGAGGAGCCAAAGCCACCACCGGCATGTTTTCGTCGATGAGGGCGATGGGTCCGTGCTTCATCTCGGCCGCCGGGTACCCCTCGGCGTGGATGTAGCTCACTTCCTTCAACTTGAGCGCACCCTCGAGAGCCACCGGGAATTGGTAGCCACGCCCGAGGTAGAGGAAGTTGTGGGCGTCCTTGTATTGGGCCGCCAGATCCCGGATCTCGTCGTTGAGCTTCAGGACCTCCTCCACCTGTCCCGGCAAGACCTCGAGATGCTGCACGATCTCGTGGCCCTCTACCGCAGACATTTCCCGACGGCGCCCCATGAAGAGGGTGAACAGGGCGAGGGCCACCAGTTGGCTCGTGAACGCCTTCGTAGAGGCTACACCGATCTCGGGACCCGCGTGCAGGTAGATGCCGAAGTCGGTCTGACGCGCGATGGTCGAGCCCACGGCATTCACGATCCCCATGGTCTTCAACCCTCGCCGCTGGGACTCCTTGAGCGCAGCCAGGGTATCGGCTGTCTCACCGGACTGACTGATGGCCAGCGTGAGTGTGTCGTCTTCAAGTACCGGGTTCCGATAGCGGAATTCGGAGGCGTACTCGACACTCACGGGGACCTGGGCGAGCTCCTCGAGCATGTACTCGCCGACAAGGCCGGCATGCCAACTCGTGCCGCATGCGGTGATCACGATGCGTTGGATGCGGCCCAGGTCGAACTGGTGGGCGAGGATCCCTCCCAGGCGGGCATCTCCCTCTTCGCCAAGGAGCCGCCCTCGCATGACGTCGGCGAGGCTGGACGGTTGCTCGAAGATCTCCTTGAGCATGAAGTGCTCGTAGCCACCCTTCTCGATGGCATCGAGATCCCACGTCACCTCGTGAACGCCTCGCTGCACCTCTTCACCGTGGAGGTGGTAGGTCCGGTAGCCGTCGGGCGTGAGGACGGCGTAGTCGCCGTCGTCGAGGTAGACGACGTCGCGGGTGGACTCGATGACCGCTGCAGCGTCCGAGCCAGCGAGCATCTCCCCGTCCTGCCCGACCCCGATGAGGAGCGGGCTACCGTTGCGAGCGACGACGATCTTGTTCGGGTCCCGCGACGACACGACCGCGATGCCGTACGCGCCTTCCACCTGTCGAAGTGCTGCAGCCACGGCGTCCTCCATGGGCTCCCCGTCTTCCCAGAGGAAGTCGATGAGGTGCACCACGACCTCCGTGTCGGTCTCCGACGTGAAGGGAAACCCCTCCTTGCGCAGCTGCTCCCTGATGACCGCCGCGTTCTCGATGATCCCGTTGTGAACGAGGGCGATATCGCCGTCCTTCGACGTGTGTGGGTGGGCGTTGGGCTGATTGGGAGCCCCATGGGTGGCCCACCGAGTGTGCGCGATCCCACAGGTTGCCGCCGAGGGCGCCTGATCGAGGGCTTCCTTCAGAACGTGGATCTTGCCGGGACGCTTCGTGACGTGCACCCCAGCTCCGTTCAGGAGGGCGACGCCAGCGGAATCGTATCCGCGGTACTCCAGGCGCTTCAGCCCTGCCAAGAGGATGGGCGTGGCGTTTCTTGGACCTACGTATCCGACGATGCCACACATCAGACCATATCCTCCGTTCGGGAAACGTCGTTCACGTCCGGGGCACGGCGAAGCGAGGGTTCACCCATCAAGCCACTCCCTGAAGCAGGGCTCCGGCGCGGTCCACGAGCTGTTTCGCCGCGGCCCCGTCCGAAGCTTCGGCGATCAGGCGGACGACGGGCTCGGTGCCCGAGGGCCGCACATGGAGCCACGCTTTCTGGCTGGGCCAGGCGAGGCGGAGGCCATCGGAGTCGTCCGACACCTCGGCGCCCAGGTCAGAAGCAAGCGCCGCATACCCGTCGGCCAGCGACTCCCGCGGGAAGGAGACCTTTTCCTTCACGATCTCGTAGCTCGGCCAGCGGCCGGCAGCTTCGGAGGGCGTGAGAGCTTCGACGGCCAGGTGCTGGAGAATCAGAGCACAGGCCAGCGGAGCATCCCTCGTGTGGTGGAGGGCGGGCAGGATCACGCCCCCATTGCCCTCACCACCTACCACCGCACCCTCGTGCTGCATACGGCGAGCGACGTTCACCTCTCCCACGGGCGCCCTGTGCAGGGGGACCGCAAAGGCCCGGGCGACGTCGTCGAGAACCTGACTGGTGGAGAGGTTCGTCACCACCGGGCCGGGTGTGCCTCCCAGAACGGCCGCAGCAGCCAGGGCCAACGTCAGGTCCTCACCCATGGGGCGTCCATTCTCGTCGACGAGAGAAAGCCGGTCGGCGTCGGGGTCGATGGCCAGGCCCACATGGGCACCCGCCCCGAGGACGAGCTCACCCAGATCAGCGAGGTTCGCCGCCGTAGGCTCCGGATCCCGAGGGAACAGGCCGTCAGGCTCCATTCCGATCCCTACGACCGTGCACCCCAACCGCTCGAGCAGCTCGGTGATCACCGGGCCGCCGGCACCGTGGACACAGTCCACGGCTACCCGGAGTCCGGCCGAGGCGATGGTCTCGGCCTCGATCTGGGGCAGCGCAAGGATCGCCTCCATGTGACGACCCCAGGCCCCGTCGTCCGTGGACACCCGACCGAGGGCATTCCAGGCGGCCCTGGGTGGATCTTCCTCGGCAAGGTAGCGACGGAACGCCGCCGAGCGGTCGGCGTCCAGGAAGATGCCTTCGCTCGAAACCAGCTTCAATGCGTTCCACTCCGCCGGATTATGGCTGGCGGTGACGCCGATGCCGCCGATGGCGCCGTGATGACGGACGGCCATGAGGAGCGTGGGCGTCGGCACGACGCCGAGGTCGACGACGTCGCAGCCGACGGATTGGAGACCAGCGGTGACGGCCCGCGAGAACATGGGCCCTGAGACGCGTGAATCCCGGCCCAGGCAGACGACCCGCCCGTCTTCGACGGTCCGTAGGTGGGCGCCGAGAGCGGCGGCCACGCCGGCCATGAGCTCCGGTGTGAGGGGCTCACCCACGAGTCCACGAACGCCGGACACGCTCACCATCAGGTTCTCTGGAAGCTCGATCGGCAACGGGCACTCGGAGTGGTGAAAGTCGATGGATAGAGAGGTCCAGCGAAATGCACTTCGCCTCAAGTCTCGCGGGGGCTTGGGCCGGGAGTCAATGAAGTCGTCGACTCAGCCATCCCGGCGTCGTGTGTCGTCCGCGGACTCCCTATAGCGGAGCAGTCGCGTTGCTCTACATTCCGGCCGCAGTCGGCGTCGCCAGCCCACCCTCCGAAACCCGACAGAACCAGGGACGCACGCATGGATCACGAGGCTACGAAGGGCCTCTCGTTCGGCACCATCGCCATCCACGCCGGGGTCGAGCCCGAGCCGGTGACCGGGGCCATCATGACGCCGATCTTCCAGACCTCGACGTACGTCCAGCCCGCAGTAGGAGAGCCTCGCGCGGGCAGCTACGACTACGGTCGGACGGCGAACCCCACCCGCGAGGCGTTGGAGGCCAACATCGCCGCCCTCGAGGGAGGCACCCATGGCATCGCCTTCGCGTCGGGGCTGGCCGGCATCGAGGCCGTTGTGAAGCGGCTCTCGGCCGGTGACCACGTGGTAAGCGAGGAGAACACCTACGGCGGGACCACCCGCATGTTCAACCACGTGCTGAGTCGCCTGGGAATCGAGTTCTCGTACGTCGACTCCCGCGACACCCAGGCGGTCGCCGACGCAATGCGGCCCGAGACGAAGCTCGTGCACGTGGAGACGCCGACGAATCCGATGATGCGCCTCTGCGACATCGAAGCCATCGCCGCCCTCGCTCACGACGCCGGCGCCCTCCTCAGCGTCGACAACACCTTTGCCTCGCCGTACAACCAACGCCCGCTCCTGCTGGGAGCCGACTTCACGCTCCACTCGTCGACCAAGTACGTGAATGGGCACTCCGACCTCATCGGTGGGCTCGTGGCCGTCGCCGACGAGGGGCTGGCCGAGGACCTCTACTTCATCCGCAAGTCGACTGGGGCCGTGCCGGGGCCGATGGACTGCTGGCTGACGCTACGCGGCGCCAAGACGCTCCACGTTCGCATGGAGCGGCACAATGAAAACGGCCTGGCGATCGCCCGGTGGCTCGAAGACCACCCCAGGGTAGACCGGGTGTTCTACCCTGGATTGGAGAGCCATGAGCAGCACGAGCTGGCGAAGCGGCAGATGTCGGGATTCACGGGTATGGTCTCCGTGGACGTAGGGACATTGGAGCGGGCCAAGGCCTTCACCGAGCACATGCAGCTCTTCGCCCTCGCAGAGAGCCTCGGCGGCATCGAATCGCTGGTCAATGTCCCGGCCCTCATGACCCACGCCTCCGTGCCAGAGGATCGACGTGAGGCCATGGGCATCACGCCGGGCCTGGTACGCCTTTCCGTGGGGATCGAAGACATCGACGACCTCATCGCCGACTTGGATCGGGTGCTCGGCTGAACGCCGAGGCGCCACGCCCTCACGAGAGGTATCTTCGAACGAGGACGTGGAAGGGGAGTACTGAAACCGTGGATCGGGGTCGTGCGTAGGGCCCCGAAGCGTCGCAGCCCTCCCCCGCGTGGGGAATTTCATCGCACGAGGACATAGACATGGCGGACGAGCAGGACATGAACCGGGACGAGCACGGCGATGGCATGGCCGGCGACGGGGACGACGGCTTGAACGGTGGCGGCGGCAACGGCAACGGTCAGGCCCGATCGAAGCGCATCCTCACCGAGATCGCGCCCCACTCCTGGGAGCACCCAGCCGACAAGGCTGCGCTTCAGGCTCTCCGGCGGATCCCCGTCTTCGATGAGGTCCTCAAGAAGGTATTCGGCTTCTTCGGCGAGAAGCCCATCCGCCTGGCCTTCCAAGCGAATGCGGTGCGGGTGAGCGAGAACCAATTCGGCAACGTGTACCGGATCTATCAGGAGTGCCTCAAAACGCTCGACGTGGAGGAAGAGTATCCCCTCTTCATGTCCCAGACGCCCATCGTGAATGCCGGCGCATACGGGATGGAGCAGCCCTTCATCATTTTGAACTCCGGTACCGTTCGACTCCTGGAAGACGACGAGCTCGCCTACGTCATCTCCCACGAGCTCGGCCACATCATGAGCGACCACGTCCTCTACAAGACGATGACGGTCCTGCTCATCAACCTGGCCAACATGGGCTTCCCCATCGTGGGCCTCGCCGCCCGCGCGGTCCTGGTCGCCCTTCTCGAATGGTCCCGTAAGTCAGAGCTCTCGTGCGACCGCGCGGGGCTCCTCGGGGTCCAGGATCCCGAAGTGGTCATGCGCACCATGCTGAAGATGGCCGGCGGCGGGGAAACCGACGAGACGAGCCTCCAGGAGTTCATCGTCCAGGCCGAAGAGTACCGTCAGGGTGGCGACGTCGCCGACCAGGTCTTCAAGGTGCTCAACCTGCTGGGTCAGACGCATCCCTTCTACGTACTCAGGGTGTCCGAGCTCAGGGACTGGATCGAAGGCGGCGACTACGACCGCATCATCCGTGGCGAGTACTCACGCCGAGGCGAGCCCGACCCCGCGTATCAGGAAGATCTGCAGCAAGCCGCCTCGGCGTACGCCCAGGGCGCCAAGGACTTCCTGGACACGCTGTCGGAGGCGGCGCGCCGGGCGGGGTCGGACTTCATGAGTGGCCTCAAGCGATAGCCATCAACCGACTACTCCACAACACGTTAGATCAAGCATTCCCGGGGGCGTGCGACGGCTCACCCCACCCCAGGACGGCATCCGACATCAGGTCAACAGCAGCCTGATGCCCCCTGGCACGACCCTCACCTCGATGGGGAGCTGGCCTGCGGGCTCCCCGTCGATCTGCACGGGCACCTTCCCTGGGGACGACAGCTCGACGTGCGAGGCCGGAGCCCAGCGCGCAGCCCGGGCGCTCTGCAATCCGGATCCGAGCATGGACAGCCCCAGCAGGGGGAGCCGTGCCTTCACACCGCTCGATACGGCGACGACGTCCAACCGCCCGTCGAAGGCATCGGCCGCACCGGCGATGGTCCCTCCGAAGGCGATATCCGCCACGTTCGCAACGATGACGCCTCCTAGCTCGGTCCAGACGTCGCTGTCGACGACCGCGCGCACCGGGGACTCCTGATACCGCGCGATGGACGCCGCCACTCCCGGGGCCCTGCGAACGAGTCCGAGAATCCCCATCTGCCCCGTCCGGGCGCTGTTGAGGGCATCGATGACGACGGCATCGTAACCGGCGCCACACCAGAGAAGAAAGGGCCGATCGCCTCCAGCAGACCGGACCAATCCGACGTCCACCGGTCGGGACGTGGCCCCGGGGGAACCATCCGATTTCAGATCGGATGCCTCCAGGGAGCGCGCCACCTCCACCGGTTCCGTGCGAAGGTTGAAAGCCGGAGCAGCGGCGTTGGCGGTACCTGAAGGGAGGAACCCGAGCTCGGGCAACTCGTGTGCGGTCCGACCGAGGCTCCACAGACCGGTCAGCACCTCGTTCAGGGTGCCGTCCCCACCGACGGCAATCACCCGGTCGTAATCCGGCCCCCGCTCTGACGCGATCTCCGTGGCCTCACCCCGCTCTCGCGTCTCGGCTACATCAACGTTCGAAGGGTCGGACAGGGCGTCGGCGAGGGCAGCCGCACGGGATCGTCCCCCGCCTCGCCCGGAGACGGGATTGACGACGAGCAGATAGGAGCGGGGGGCCCCGTTCAACGGCGAAGGATGACGGCCCGCTGTACCGCCCCGAGAAGCTGACGGAAGTCGAAGGGCTTGGTGATGACCTCGACTGCACCCAGCCTCATCGCCTCGAGGAGCAGCTCGTCCTTGTCACGCCCGCCCCCGCCCGAGACGGCGATGATGGGGACCTCGGCGTGGAGGACCTTCAATGCCTCGATGACCGCGTGGCCATCCAGCCCCGGCATGTGGATGTCCGTGAGGACGACGTCGGGACGCTTCCTACCGAAGCGACGTAGCCCGTCGTTGCCGTCCACGGCTACCTCCACCATATGGCCATCGCGCTCGAGGATCTCACGGGCAAGCGTACGATGATCTTCATCGTCGTCGATGACCAGTACGTGGGCCATGGGGCTTCACGGGAGGGTGGTGAACGCGAGGTTACTGGACTCTACCGCAGCCCGGGGGGCAGGATCAAGGGATGCGTCGTGCGTTCGACTCGACGCCCCCCGCCCCGGCTGTAGATTGGGCCGCGCGCCCCTCCGAGCCCGTCCAGTCCGCCATCCGCCCTACCCGTTCTTATGTGGAGTCCTGACATGCGGCACCCTCCCGCCTACCACCTCGTTACCGGGCTGACCGCCCTGGCCGTCGCCGCGTGCTCCCCAGCCGAAGACCCGGGCGGGGGCGCCCTCCACGCGGACATCGTCTACCGCAATGGCAACATCGTGACACTCGACGGGGAGAACACGGTTTCAAGTGACATCGCCATCCGCGGTGAGCGGATCGTCGCCGTCGGGGACTGGACCCTCGCGGTGGCCGATGCCTTCATCGGGCCCGACACGGAGGTTCGGGATCTGGAGGGGCGAACGGTCATCCCGGGACTGCAGGACTCCCACCTGCACTTCATCGGCCTCGGCGCCGACGACTACTACGTGGCGCGGTTCGACGACGCTACGAGCATCGGTGACATCCAGACGCTCCTGCGCGCCCTGCTGCAACGCCTGGAGGCCGACGGTCGGCTGGATGTCTGGACCTATCCGACAAGCGGTGAGACCGGACCTTGGCTCTTCGGGGCCGGATGGAATCAGGCCAAGCTCGAGGAAGGGCGTATGGCGGACCGCCACGAGTTGGACCAGGTCTCCCGGGACGTCCCCATCACCCTCGACCGTGTCTATCGAGGGGTTGCAGTGAACACCCGGGTCTTCGAGCTCCATGGCTACGACTTCGACCGTCCCGAAACGTGGCCCGCTTGGTTCACCGAGGACCCGGACAGCTTCGGCCCCGGAGACATCATCGTCCGGGATCCGGAGACGGGTCTCCCCAACGGGGTCTTCTACGGGTTCGCACCGGCGCTCATCGGAGAAGCCCCCGTGCGGACGTTCGAACAGCGCGTGGAAAGCGTGGGCATGGGGAGCCGAACCGTCCTCTCGAAGGGGATCGTCTCCGTTGTCGATCCCGGCATCCAGGAAGACAACCGGGTGTACCAGGAAGCCTACAATCGAGGACTCCTCCCCATCCGTGTCACGACGTACGACGGCATCTGGAACAACGAGCCGCCAGAGGTGATGGCCCGTCGCTTTCGCACCTACGGTATCAACAACCTCGGGGATGATCATTTTCGGATCCGGGGAGTGAAGGTGTATGCCGATGGAGGCGCGGGCTCACGAAGCGCGGCCGTCTCTGAAGCATTCGAGCCGCTGGATACGGATCCGCTGGGAAACGCCAACTTCGGGTCGTTGGTCGAGCCCGACTTCGACAGGCGTCTAGAGCAGTTCCGGACGGCAGCCGTCGACTTCGGTTGGGAGCTCCACACCCACAGCATCGGCGACGTCGCCATGCGACAGACCACTGACGCGTACATGCAGGTCATCGACGAGCTTCGCGCCGCCGATCCAGACGTCGACCTCCGTTTCAGCATCATCCACGCCTACATGGCCGACGAGCCGGAGACGAGTGTCATTGCGGACATGGCTGAATACGGGATCATCGCCTCCATCAACCCCGGCGACGTCGTGGTGGAAGGCGACTCGTTCCTCCAGAACCTGGGCGAGGCGCGGATGAATCGCCTCCTGCCGTTCCGAAGCTATCTCCAGGGCGGCGTCGTGATGGCGTCGGGTTCGGACTACTGGGTCGCTCCGTGGGATCCCTGGATCGGCATCTACGCCATGCGGACCCGCCGGCTACAGATCTCCGGGGTGGTATCGGGCGCCGATGAGACGATTCCCCTCGAGGACGCCCTCCGGACATACACCATCAACGGCGCCTACCTCACCTACGATGACGAGGTTCGCGGCTCTCTCGAAGCGGGCAAGCTGGCGGACCTGGTGGTCATCGACGCGGACCTCATGTCCGTGCCCGACCAGGAGCTCCTGGGCATGGGTGATCGGGTGATGCTCACCATGGTGGGCGGCAACGTGGAGTTCCGGCGCGACGACTTCCAGCTCCCGGCATTGAGTCGCTGACACGCCATCCGACGCGTCTGGCGGAACCGGCCCTCGCCTCAGAGGGTGTCGACGAACTGAGCGACCCCCGACATGAGCATCTGAACCGCCACCGCGACGAGGACCATTCCCATGAGCCGCTCCACGGCGATGATCCCCCGCTGTCCCAGAACGTCCTTGAGGCGGCTGGCTCCCAGGATGATGGCGCTGGACAGCAGCCACGCCAGGACGAGGGCAGTCAGCCACTCGAGGCGGCGCTCGGGTTCCTGACTGCTGATCATGATGAGCGCAGCCATGGCCGAGGGCCCGGCTACCAGGGGGATGGCGAGGGGCACGATGAACGGCTCCCCCTCCATGGTCTCGGTAGGCGTCTTGGGGCTCGGGAAGACCATCCGGAGGGCGATGAGGAAGAGGATGATGCCCCCGGCCACGGTCAGCGAAGGTTGAGAGATATGGATCGCCCGGAGGGTGACCGGGCCGGCGAAGAGGAACGCCACGAGCACCGCCAGGGCCACCAGAAGCTCCCGAGCCACCACTCTCATGTGACGGCTCGGGTCCACGTCTTTGAGCGCGGTCAGGAAGAAGGGGACGTTGCCCACCGGGTCGATGACGAGAAAGAGGAGGATGGTCGCGGAGAGAATGGACATGGTCGGGTGGCTCAGGGTACCGAGGGCGCCCGCCGATCAGCGGGCGGAGAAGTCTCGCGGAAGACCGCGGTTCGCGGGAGGCCACCCGTCGCCTGCGTTCCACCCCCCTTTTCTTTCGCTCCCGGCCTTCTAGACTCCGCCCATGCGGATCCTCATTGTCGGAAACGGAGGGCGCGAGCACGCCCTGCTCTGGAAGCTGCGTCAGGACGCACCCGACGCCGACTTCTTCGCGACCATGCCAAACGGAGGGATGGCCCCACTCTGTGAGGCGGTGGCCATCGCGCCCAGCGATGTGGAGGCCCTGGCCGGCTGGGCGGCCGCTCACCGAATCGACCTGACCGTCGTTGGCCCCGAGGCGCCCCTGGCTGCAGGAATCGTCGACCGATTCGACGCGAAGGGGCTCGCCGTTTTCGGCCCCAGCAAGGCCGCGGCGAGAATCGAGTCCAGCAAGGCGTACGCGAAGGACCTGCTCCGCAACGCCAACATACCCACCGCCGCCCACAAGACGTTCACGAACCAGGCGGGTGCCATCGAATGGGTCCGGTCCGAGGGCGCCCCCATCGTCGTAAAGGCCTCGGGCCTCGCCGCCGGGAAGGGGGCCGTGGTCTGCATGACGGAAGAGGAGGCAGTCGCGGCCATCGAGGAAATGATGGGTGACCTCCGGTTCGGCGAGGCGGGTCGAGAGGTGGTTATCGAGGAGTTCATGGAGGGAGAAGAGCTGTCGGTCTTCGCCATTTGCGACGGGGTCGACTTCGTGCTTCTCCAGGCATCCCAGGACCACAAGCGCGTGGGGGAGGGTGAGGCCGGACCCAACACGGGGGGGATGGGAGCATACGCGCCTGTTTCCATCGCCGACGAGGCCCTCCTGGCTGAGGCAGTCAGCGAGGTCATCGCCCCGACTGTGGCCGCCATGGCCAACGACGGCGCACCGTTCAAAGGGCTCCTCTACGCCGGCCTGATGAACACGATGGACGGACTGAAGGTCGTGGAGTACAACTGCCGCTTCGGTGACCCGGAAACGCAGGTCGTACTACCCCTGATGGAATCGTCCTTGCTGGACCTCATGGTGGCGGTGGCCGAGGGGGACTCTCTCGCTGGTCGTCGGGTCACGAATCGGCGAGGCTCCGCTGTGACCACGGTACTGGCTTCCGGGGGCTACCCCGGCCCGTACGTCAAGGGCAAGGAGATCTACGTCCCCGAAGACCTGGAGTCGGAAGACGTACTGGTCTTTCACGCCGGGACGGAACGTCGGGACGGCAAACTCGTAACCTCGGGGGGCCGCGTCCTGGCCGTGACCGCGGTGGCCTCCACCTTCGCTTCCGCCGCCTCGGCGAGCAGAAGCGGGGCGGCAGCAATCGACTTCGAAGGAGCCTTCTTTCGCGCCGACATCGGGTGGCGGGAGCGGGCCCGACTGGAGGGATCATGATCATCACGACCACGAACAGCGTCGAAGGGCGCCCGGTACGCGAGTACAAGGGCATCGTCATGGGCGAGGCCATCATCGGCGCCAACATTTTCAAAGACCTCTTCGCAGCCGTGCGCGACGTCGTGGGCGGACGGGCGGGCGCCTACGAGGACGCCCTTCGCTCGGCCCGGCAGGAGGCGCTCCGGGAGATGGCGAACAAGGCTCAAGAGCTCGGTGCCGATGCCGTAATCGGGGTGGACATCGACTACGAGGTCCTGGGCAAGGCCGGCAGCATGCTCATGGTGACATCGGCGGGCACCGCGGTGGAGCTCTCCTAGCCGGAGAGCTGAGCAGAAGCACCTGCCATGCCCGAGCTCCCCGAGGCCGAAACGATCGTCCGCGGCCTTCGCGCCGCCGTGGTCGGCGAGACCATCGTCCGGGCGGAAGTCCTGAAACCCGACATCCTTCGAGAGCCCAAGCGCACCTTCAGTCCGAAGGTGCGAGGCCGCCTCATCGAAAGGGTCGACCGCCGAGCGAAGAACGTGCTCATCCGGCTGAGCCGCGACGGGGTCATCGCCGTGAATCTCGGGATGACGGGCCGGCTGCTCCCATTCCCTCTTCCGCCCCGGGGGCCGGCTCGTCCTACGCACCCTGCTGTCCGCTTCCGACTGGCATCGGGCGGTATCCTGGTCTTTGACGACGTCCGGCGGTTCGGTACTGTCGAGTGCCTCACGGAGGAGGAGTGGAGTGAGCGCTCCAGCCGAATGGGCCCCGAGCCCCTGGACCAGGCCTTCACCCCCGCCCTCCTGTTGAAGGGGCTCTCGGCCTCCCGCTCACCCATACGCTCCTGGCTCCTCGACCAGCGACGGATCGCCGGAGTCGGGAACATATACGCGGCAGAAGCACTCTTTCTCGCAGGCGTGCACCCGCGCCGCCCGGCGGACTCGGTCTCGCGAGAGGAGGCCGAGCGGCTTCATGAAGCCATCGCGGGAGTACTTCGCAAGGCGATCGAGGCAGGAGGCACAACCATCCGGGACTACCGAACGGCCACGGGGGAGGAGGGCAACTTCGCGCCTTCGCTCTACGTGTACGGCCGGGACGCCGAGGCGTGCCGGGTCTGCGACGACGAGGTCGAGCGCGTCGTGTTCGCGAACCGGTCTGCGTTCTTCTGCCCGTCCTGCCAGCCGGAGGAAGCGTGACTCGTCTGTCTGTGTCGCCAAGAAACCTGTTGAAGGGGCTTCTTGGTACGGCGCCGCTCCTGCTCCTGGGGATCGGGCCCCTCGCGGGCCAGGAAACCGCCCGAGGTGGCGACGGAGCCACCCCATCCCTCGGTGAGCGCCTACCGGTCAGGGAGATCACCCTTGGCAACGGGATGCGGGTCCTCCTGCTCCGGCGGGAGGGGGCGCCCACTGTCTCCTTCGTCATGCGCGTCGGCGTCGGCGGAGTGCACGAGCACCTGGGCACGACGGGCGTCGCCCACCTGCTGGAGCACCTGCTCTTCAAGGGAACGGAGAGTATCGGAACCACGGATGTGGGGGCGGAGCGACGCCTCTTCGCCCGCGCCGACTCGGTGCACGAACGCCTCCTCGAGGTCCGTGCCCGCGAAGCTACCCACCCGGATGTCATAGCCGGCGACTCGTTGGCCCGAGCGGAAATCGAGGCAGGTCGCCTGGCCCTACAGGCGGAACTCGACGCCATCGAGGACTCGGCCCGGACCTACGTGGAGAGCAACGCGTTCGACCGTGTCCTGTCCCGCGCAGGTGCCCGGGGGCTCAACGCAACCACCACCAGCGAGGCCACCAGCTATTTCGTCGAGCTTCCCGCAAACCGGGCAGAGCTCTTCTTCGCTCTCGAGGCCGACCGGATGGCCAATCCGGTCTTCCGCGAGTTCTACACGGAGCGGGACGTCGTCCAGGAAGAACGCCGCATGCGGGTGGAGACGAACCCGGGCGGTGCGCTGTACGAGGCGCACATGGACGCGGCCTACTCGGTGCATCCCTATGGCCAGCCGGTCGTGGGCTATCGCTCGGACCTCGAGACGCTCCGTCGCTCGGAGGTCGCCGCCTACTATCGCGACTATTACGGTCCGAACAACGCGGTGCTGGCGGTGGTGGGTGACATCGACCCAGACGAAGTGGAAGGCTGGGTCCGGAAGTACCTCGAGCCCATCCCAGCGGGCCGGGAGCCCCCTGTGGTCTATGCTCGAGAGCCATCCCAGCGGGGCGAGCGACGGGTGGAGATCCACTGGGACGCCGAGCCGGCCCTCCGCATCGGTTGGCATGTCCCAGCGGTGTCCCATCCCGACGCTGCCGCCCTCGCCGTCTTCTCGACTCTTCTCACCGGAGGGCGGACGGCCCGACTCCACCGCCGCCTCGTCACCGACGAGCGCCTGGCCTCCGCTGTCTACAGCTCCATGGGTCCCGGCGATCGGTACCCGCGCCTCTTCCAGATCGACGCGACTCCGCTGCATCCGGCCTCCACCGTCGATCTCGAATCCGTCATATACGAAGAGGTCGCACGACTGGCCGCCGAGGGCCCCGCTGCCGACGAGGTGGAGCGCGTACGAAACCAGATCGAGGCAGCCGCGGTGCGCCGACTCCAGTCCAACTTCGGCTTGGCCCTTCAGCTCGCCGATTCCGAATCCCTCTTCGGCGACTGGAGGGCGACGTTCCGCTCCACTCGGCGACTTCGCAGCGTCACCGCCGAAGACGTCCAGCGCGTGGCCGGCCTCTACTTCGACGAGGCCAACCGCACTGTTGCGACGCTCGTGACGACCCGTGGAGACGGTTCGTGACGTCGACGCGAAGTCCGGAGCGCCTGCGATGCCCGTCCTCGGTGCCGCCGCATCGGTGGCAGACGCTCCTGGTCGCCGCGTCCGTCTTCCTCGTCCTGGGCGCCACCATGCCGGCGGTCGCCCAGGTCACCGGTCGATCAGTCTTGGAGTCCCTTGAGTTCGAGCCCCTGGACTTCCAACAGCCGGTGGTCGAAGAACGAAACGTCCTCGGCGTGGACGTCCTCCTTCTTGAAGACGACGCCCTCCCACTGGTGACGCTTCACGCGTACTTCCGGGGCGGCTACGCCCGCTTTCCCCGCTCGTCGTACGCCGCCGCAACGGGCCTGCCTGCGCTCCTTCGCTACGGTGGGACCGTAGACCGGACGCCGCAGGAAGTCGACGAGCGCATCGCTCACCTGGCGCTCCAGACGTCCTTCGGAACCGGCGGCGGAAGCATCACGAGTTCCATGAACACGCTCACAGAACATCTGGTCGTCGCCACGGAGCTATGGGGCGACATGCTGGTGGCGCCTGGCTTCGACGAAGGCGAAGTGGAGGCATGGCGCGCCCGTCAGGTGGAGTCGGTACGCCGGCGAGCGGACGACCCCGGCCGACTCGCCGTGGCGGAGATGAACCGCCTCCTCTACGGCGATCACCCCGTGGGATGGGAGATGACCACCGACGACCTGCAACCGGCACGGGTCACACCCGGGTCCTTTCGTCGGGTCCACCGGGGCATCGTATGCAGGGAGAATCTCGTCCTGGGCTTCACCGGCGACGTGGACTGGGCGCGGGCAAAGCCACTGGCGGAAAGCCTCGTCGGACGGATCCCGGCCTGCGGGGAGGAGTTGGCCGAAGAACCCACGCCGGAGATCCGCAGGGCTCCCGGCGTCTTCGTGGTGGAGAAGCCGCTGGAACAGGCGGTCGTGGTGATGGCACACCCCACCAACGTCCGACTGGCCGACGACAATCAGTATTTCGCCGCCCTCATCGGCAACTCCATCCTCGGTGGAGGGGGCTTCTCGAGCCGCATCCTTCAACGGGTTCGCACGGATGAAGGCTACGCCTATTCCGCGACGTCCCTCTGGACGACGCCCCGCCGCCACGAGGGGCTCATCGGTGCCATGACACGCACACGGCCGGAGAACGTGGCCCCTGCCATCGACGTGATCCTCGCCACCATGCGCGGGCTTCTCGACGGTCCACCACGCGCCGACGAGGTAGACACGACGGTGGACCAGATCATCAACGGCTTCGTCTTCAACTTCGAATCGGCCTCTCAGGTCGTATCCCGAACGATGTACTACCGCGCAATCGATCTTCCCGACGATTGGTTGGAGCGGTACTGGGACGGCGTCCAGCAGGTGGGTCCCGCCGACGTATTCTCTGTCTTCCGGGACCACCTCCGCCCCGACGAGATGACGATCCTCATTGTCGGCGACCCTGAGCGGATTGGCTTGGAGGCCCTTGAGCGTTTGGGGCCAGTCGAGATGCTGGTGCCTGGCCAGCGGTAGAAGCCGGCTACGCCGCACCCCAGTGGATGGCGGCGATCCCGCCGGAAACGAGCTTCCACCCGACATCGTGGAACCCCACCTCCTTGAAAAGCGCCCCGAGGGCGTCCGGACCAGGAAACTCCTTGACCGACTCGGGGAGGTAGGTATACGCCCACGGGTGCCCGGACACGATCCGACCTACCAGAGGTAGAATGTTGTGGAAGTAAAACAGGTAACCGGCTCGCATGATGCGATTTGGCGGCACCGTGAACTCCAACACGACGAGCTTTCGTCCCGGCTTGACAACCCGGCGCAGCTCGGCGAGTCCCGTGCGGAGGTCAGATAGATTACGCACTCCGAAGCCGACCGTGGCGCCGTCGAATACGTCGTCGTGGAATGGGAGGCGGAGAGAGTCACCACACACCGATTCGACGGCCGCTCCACCGATCTTCGGGCCACCCTCCACGAGCATGGGGTGGGCAAAATCCGACGCGACGACTCTGCCTCCGAAACCGCTACGACAGGCGAGCTCGAGTGCCAGATCGTAGGTACCGGCGCAGGCGTCGAGATAGATCCCCTTCGGCCGGTCCGTCCAGCTCAGACGGTCCACCGCCTTCCGGCGCCAGGACCGATCGATGTTGAGGCTGAGGACGTGGTTCAGGAGGTCGTAGCGAGGGGCGATCTCCGAGAAGATCTGCTGGACCTGCTTCTCGCGCTCGACTCCCGATTTGGGGGCAGCGTCGGTAGTTGGTTGCATGACAGGGGTGGCTCGCCCGCGTAGCTTTCGAGGACCCGACTGGGCGATGACGGCGGTGCGAGCCCAAAACTAACGGGAAGCGAAGGAGCCGCTCAACGGCGCCATCGAAACAGAGACGGCGCGGTCTGCGTAGGGCGTGGCGATGAGTACCGACACCGCAGCCCTGCCCCGCGCAGCCGCCTGGCACGCCAACCCGAGGCAGGACGAGAGTACCCTGGCCGCTCCGGATTACAAGACCCTGGACGACCGCGAGCTGGCCACCTGTGCTGCTCGGGGCGAGGAGCGCGCTTTCCGTGAACTCCTGGTCCGCTACGAGCGGCCCGTCTTCTCGTTGATCTATCGGATGGTACGCGATCGCACGCTGGCCGAGGATCTGGCCCAGGAAGCGTTCATCAGGGCCTTCAACGCCATCGACAGCTATAAGACCAGCTACAAGTTCAGCAACTGGATCTTCAAGATCGCCAACAACCACACCATCGACTACCTGCGCAAGCGGAAGCTCGACACCGTGTCGATCGACGGTTCGCCCCACGCGACGACCCAGGACGAAATAAGCCAGAGTCGGGTGGTGTTGGAGTCGGGCGGGGAGAATCCCCACGAGTATGTGGAGCACAAGGAGCTGGGGAGCCAGATCGAGCAGGCCATCGGTGGCCTCCGGGAGGAGTACCGCGCCGTCATCATCCTGCGGCACGTCGAAGGCCACGCCTACGACGAAATAGCCGACATCCTCGAGCTCCCTCTCGGCACCGTGAAGACGTACCTGCACCGGGCCCGTGGGGAATTGAGAAAATCTCTGGCTCACCTGGCTACGTGACCGATGGTACGATCACCCTCCGCCTTGGAGCCATGCGACTTCCTGCGGCCCGCACACACGTGCCGGCAGGGGTACGGTTTCTTGAAACTCCGGCCCTCGCGCCCGCGTAGTGCCAGCAGAGTGAATCCCGTAGGAGCAACACCGTGAACGACGCCATCCACAACCACCTGAGCGCCGTGCAGATGCAGGCGCTCCTCGACGGCGAGCTGCCCCGCCAGGCACGTTCGAAGGCCGAGGAGCACCTGGCGGCCTGCCCTCGGTGCGCCGGTGAGTTGGATTCGTGGCGCGCGGTCTTCTCCGACCTCGCGGAGCTTCCCGCCCACCGCCCCCACGAGGGCTTCGTCCAGCGGGTCATGTCCGACGTGAAGGTGCCGGAGGCGCGGCCTCTGGGTGCCCGGCTGCGCGACGGAATCGCTGCCGCCTTCTCGGCTCACGGCAACAGCCACGTTCCCGGTGAGGTCCTTCAGGACTTCCTCGAGGGCTCGCTGGCGGCACGGCGTGCCGAGCGCATCGAGGCCCACTTGGGCCGCTGCTCCGCCTGCACGACCGAGGCTGACGCGTGGCTTGGCGTCATGAGGCGCCTGGACGCCCTCGAGGCCTTCGAGCCCGGCGAGGGTTTCGCCGAACGGGTCCTCACCGCGTTGGAGGTTCCGGACCGGTTGCCTCTGGCCGCGCGGATCCGGCAGACGCTGGACGCTCTGCTAGGCTCGCCGGCCCCGGACCACGTCCCGGCCGGGGTGCTCCAGGACTTCATCGATGGTGCCCTGCCCCTGGCCGCCTCGGCCCGGGTGGAGGCCCACGTCGGCGGCTGCGGTCGCTGCGCGTCCGAGCTTCACTCCTGGGAAGGGGTCGCGGTACGGCTCGAGGCGCTTCATCGCTTCGAGCCCTCGCCGGACTTCGGCGAGCGGGTCATGGTCGGGCTGAGGACCACCGAGGTGGCGGCACGGGAACCGGCTTGGAGCCGACTGGCCCACGCGGCTCGGGGCCGCGTGCGCCGCTTCGTTCCCGAGACGCGGCAAGCGGTGGCGGCTCTCTCCGGTGCGGCCGTCACACCCATGGTGGTCATTGGCCTCGCCGCGTGGGCGGTCCTCTCCCACCCCGCCGTGACGGTGGGGTCACTGGCGTCTTTCGCGTGGTGGCAGCTCACCGACCTTGCCACAGCGGCGCTTTCCGGGGCTGTGACCCTGGCGACGCAGAGCGCCGATGTGTTCGGCTTGCTCTCCGTTTTGGAGTCTCTGGCATCCGCGCCGGCGTTGGTGGCCGGGGGGGCTGTCGCCTATACGATGATCTGCGCGCTCGCCTTGCGGGTGCTGTACAAAAACCTCCTCGCACAACGATCCCAAGGGGGTCGCCATCCACATGTATCGACTGCTTCTTAGCGCCTTCGTCGCGCTGGGTCTCGCTGCCCTCGCCCTTCCAGATGGGCTCGACGCCCAGCTCCGTGAGATCGTCACCAAGAGCGTCTCCGCAAGCTCGTCGGGAGCATCGCTTGGGCTGACCTTCGCCGATCGGGGGGAGCTCGAACTGAGCTTCGATGGCGGTACCGTGTATCTCGATGGCGAGGCCATCGGGACGTACGAGCGAGGCTCGGAGCTGGACACGGCGTGGCGGAGCCTTCTCGGAGAGGCCATGGCATTGGAGAACGGTGCGCTGGCCGAGCGTCTCGTGGCGTGGAGTAGCCCCGAACTGGGGGGTACCGCTGCCGAGGTGGGCCAGTCCGTGGACCAGGCCCTGGAGGACGCCCTCGAGGTCGCCGACGCCCAGGACGCCAACGACGAACCGGGCTTGTCGGTTTCCGACGAGCGCACCCTCGCGAGAATTCTCCTGAACTCCGTGGGTCGCCTTGGCGTCCTGGAAGAAGCGTTGGAGGGTCTGTCGTCCGATCTCCGTATCCACGTCGATGAAGACGTGGTGATTCCTCAGGGCTCCGTGGTGGACGGGACCGTTGTCGTCATCGAAGGCACGCTCCGTGTGGAGGGTGAGATCCGTGGCGACGTGGTCGTCGTCGACGGAGCCATCGAGGTCGTCGAGACAGGGGTCGTCCAGGGTGAGGTGCGCATCGCAGACGCCCGTGTGCTCAGTAACGTCGGAACGATTCGCGGCGGGCTGGTGGACGTGCTCGAAGAAGAGCGAGAGGTAGAGGAAGAGGTCAGGGAGCAACTCCGCGAGGAAATCCGGGCGGAAATTCGACGGGATCTCAGAAACGAGATCCGCCAGGTGACACGAATGGAGCACGACGACGGCTTCTCCATCATGGCCCCCTTCCACGCCGTGGTGCGTGGTGTGGGCGGCGTACTCGAGAAGATGGTCATGATCTTCATCCTCGGGCTCGTCGGCGCCGGCTTCCTGGCCTTCGCGGGTGAGAACATGGAGACCATCGCGGAGACGGCTCGACGGTCGCCCGGTCGCTCGGCCATGGTGGGGCTGGCCGGCAGCTTCCTCCTGATCCCGGTGTGGATCCTGGGGCTCATCGCCCTTCTGGTCTCCATCGTGGGAATTCCAGTGGCCATCGCATGGGCTCCCCTCTTCCCGGTGGCGGCGGGTCTGGCCGCCCTTCTTGGCTACCTCGCCGTGGCCCAGAACACCGGCGAGTGGCTCGCGGACAGCAACTTCCCCTGGACGGGGTGGATCCGGAAGACGAATCCGATCTTCACCTTGGTGGCTGGACTTCTCGGACTCGTCCTCGCGTTCATGGCCGGTCACCTGGTCTCCATCCTGCCCTTCCTGGGCTTCATCGGAAATCTGCTCTTCGCGGCGGGCGTCATCATCACCATTGCGGCCATCCAGATCGGCTTCGGCGCGGTACTGCTGACCCGGGGTGGACGCAGGAAGGAGTACTACGCGGCGTACGATCCAGATGCAGCCTGGGAGGCCGCCATGAATGTGGATGTAGACGAGGGCCCCGGTACGGGTACCGGTGCTTCGTCAACGGGAGAGGGTTCGACGAATGATGCGTAGGTCACTTGTGGCTGCCACGGCAGCGCTCTTGATGGTTCCTCTGGCCGTCGAGGGCCAGAATTGGAAGACCGTGACCATGTCCCAGCGACTCGGGGGCGAAGACGATCTGAGGGTGTCCGTGCGCTACGGAGCGGGGCTCTTCTCGATTCGGTCCGCGGAGGGAGGCCTATTGTACCGGATGCACCTCGAGTACGACGAGGATCGGTTCGAGCCAGTAGCGGAGTACACGGGCAACCGATTGGAGTTGGGTGTGGAGACCCGGCGGCGCGGGCTCGACATCGACACCGACGAAGCCGGGGAGCTTCGACTCGAGCTTGCCAGAGGCATTCCGATGGACCTCGACCTCGAGTTCGGCGCCGTGAAAGCCGAATTGGACCTCGGTGGTCTCGCCCTCACCGACCTGGACCTGAGCACCGGCGCATCGGAGTCCGATGTCGACGTGTCGGAGCCCAATCCGAGTCGCATGGAAACCGCCCGGTTCGAGGTGGGTGCCGCCGAGTTCACCGCCCGGAATCTGGGCAACCTCAATGCCGACCGCATCGAAGTCGACGCGGGGGTCGGCTCCATCTCCCTCGGGCTCGAAGGTCGATGGCAGAGAGACGCCGAACTGGACATCGGCATGGGACTGGGGTCGCTGGAGCTACGCATCCCGGAAGGGTTGGGTATTCGGCTACGCAAGAAGAGCTTTCTGACGTCTCTCGATTCCCAGGGGCTCGTCAAGCGCGGCGACGTGTACGAGTCGTTGGATTGGGATCGCGCGGACCGCCGCGTGAGCATCGAGCTCGACGCCGCGTTCGGCAGCGTATCGGTGGTCTGGATCAACTAGCCGGGCAAGCAACCACCAGACGAGCGGACCACCGCTCTGGAGATCGACATGATTGGTTCACTTCTCACCTTCTTCGCAGTCGGCCTCGTCACGATTCTGGTCGCGGGCGTGGTGCTGAGCGTGATCGGTGTGGTCTTTTCGCTCACGCTTGGCTTGGCGTCCTTCCTGCTCTTGAAGGTGGCGCCCGTCCTTCTGGTGGGATGGATCGTGGTGAAGATTCTGGAAAAGAGGCGGAGTGGTGACTCGCTGTCGGCGGCCGACCGCCGCTGGCTCGACGGCGACTAGCGCCCCCTCGGCCTTCCGGGGCCCTCCGCAGATCCGGCCCCGCCCACGGGCGCGGACACCCGCTGCGTCAGGGCCGCCTCGCGTCAGACAACCGGTGCCGCGAGCCCACTCTCCACCGCGTTGGCCACCTTCCGCAGGGCGACGCCTGCCGCCGAGTCCGGGGCGGACATCACGGTGGGGGCCCCGGCGTCTCCCGCGCGCACAACCGCAGGGTCCAGCGGCACCCGGCCCAGGAAGGGCAGGTTCATCTCTTCAGCCAACGCCTCACCTCCGCCCTTTCCGAAAACGTCGACGATCTCGGCGCAATTGGGGCAAGCCATACCGCTCATGTTCTCGACGATGCCGATGATCCGGGTGTTCACACGCTCGAACATCCTGATGCCGCGCCGGACGTCGCCGGTGGCGACCTGCTGCGGCGTGGTGACCATCACCGCCCCGTCCAGGTCGATGGTCTGAACCAGCGAGAGCTGGGCGTCACCCGTTCCCGGCGGCATGTCGACGACCATGACATCGAGGGCGCCCCAGTCCACCTGCTCCAGGAACTGCTTGAGGATCCCGGAGATCAGGGGACCTCGCATGATGGCTGGCTGGTCCTCCTCGAGGAGGAAGCCGAGACTCATGAGTCGGACACCGTGAGCCTCGAGGGGTTCGATCATCTCCTTGCCCTTGTCGCCGGTGACGTTGGGACGCCTGTCGACGCCGAACATGAGAGGGATGTTCGGACCGTAGATGTCAGCATCCACCAGTCCGACCCGAAGTCCCTGCGCGGCGAAAGCCGCCGCCAGGTTGGCCGCGACCATGGACTTGCCCACACCACCCTTCCCCGAACTGACAGCGATGACGTGCTCCACCTGAGCGAGAAGCCCCGGCTTGGGCGTCGGGGCCGGAACCGAGCCCGGCTTCAGGCCGCCTCCCCCCGTTCCGCCTCCACTGCCACCCGAGGGAGCCATTTGGGGAAGCTGGACGTTGATCTTCACTTCACCGATGCCTTCGACGGCCTCGACCGCCTCTCGGGCCTGTTTGACGAGGTCGCCGGGATCGTCGGGCCGGACCTGGAACTGGAACCGGGCATTGCCGTCCTCGTCCACCTCCAGGCTCTGAACGTGTCCGCCGGCAACGAGATCGCGTCCGGAAGCAGGGTGCTTGATGCGGGCGAGGGTAGCCATGACGATACGGCGGAGGTCTTCGGAGCTCATGTGAAGTCGGGGGTCGACCCCCGGGAAAGGCGCTCGGATCTTGGCGAAACGGCGCTCGGTACGTCGGGCAAAGGGCGCTGAAGTTACCCGAGCGCCGGGGACGGAGTCAACGCGAGTTGCGCCCGGTTCCCCGTGTTTCGAGATTCTGCTGGCCATCGGGGCGCGGCCGTGGATCGGCGACCGCCGAAGGGCTTTCTCTCGGCCTGTACCATGCGCTCCGAATCGGCCATCCCGCCTGCACGCCATCCCGCCACCCCGCCCAGCACATGACCGGCATCTACTCGACGCCTAATCCCGTAAACGAACGCGTCCTTTCGTACGCTCCCGGAACGCCGGAGCGCGCCGCGCTGAAGGCCGAGCTCGAATCACAGGCCGAGACCGTCGTCGACATCCCCCTCATGATCGGAGGGGAGGAAGTCCGCACGGGTGATACCGTTCCTGTCGTCATGCCGCACGATCACGGCCATGTCCTCGGTCACTTTCATCAGGCAGGCGCGGAGGAGGTCCAGCGGGCCATCGATGCCGCCAATGAGGCCCACAGGGAATGGTCGCGCATGCCCTGGCAGGCCCGAGCAGCGGTTTTCCTCCGGGCCGCCGATCTCATCGCTGGTCCGTGGCGCGCCAAGCTCAACGCCGCGACGATGCTGGGCCAGAGTAAGACGGCCTACCAGGCCGAGATCGACGCAGCGTGTGAGACCATCGACTTCTTCCGCTTCGGCGCTCATTTCGCCGAGCAGATCTACTCGATGCAGCCGATCTCGGATCCCGGCATCTGGAACCGTGCCCAGTACCGAGCCCTGGAAGGCTTCGTCTACGCCGTGAGCCCCTTCAACTTCACGGCCATCGGCGCCAATCTGCCTGGCTCACCGGCCCTCATGGGCAACACCTCAGTCTGGAAGCCATCGCCTTCGGCGATGCTCTCAAACCACTACCTCATGAAGATCTTCGAGGAGGCCGGGCTTCCTCCGGGGGTCATCAACTTCGTGGCCGGTGATCCGGTGGCCATCACGGAGAAGGTCTTCTCGCAGCCGACCTTCGCCGGCGTCCACTTCACAGGGTCGACGACGGTGTTCCGCGGATTCTGGAAGCAGATCGGCGCCAACATCGAGACGTATCGGTCCTATCCGAGAATCGTGGGCGAAACCGGCGGCAAGGACTTCGTCATAGCCCATCCCACTGCGGACGTTGCTGCGTTGAAAACTGCTCTGGTGAGGGGCGCCTTCGAGTACCAGGGTCAGAAGTGCAGCGCCGCTTCGCGAGCCTACGTCCCGAAGAGCCTCTGGGCTCAGCTCGAGCAGCCCCTCGTCGACGAGACCGAGTCCCTCACAATGGGCGACCCTCGCGACTTCTCGAACTTCGTCTCGGCGGTGATCCACGAACGGGCGTTCGAGAAGATCCGAAGCTACATCGAGGGGGCCGAGGCATCGGACGACGCCGAGGTCATTGCCGGCGGGCGGTGCGACGATTCGAAGGGGTGGTTCGTACGCCCCACCCTCATCCGTGCTCACGACCCGCGATACGTCTCCATGTGTGAGGAGATCTTCGGACCTGTTCTCACCATCCACGTCTACGACGACGAGAAGTGGGAGGAGGCGCTCGAGCTCGTAGACACGACATCTGACTACGGGCTGACCGGAGCGGTTTGGGCCCGGGACCGCGACGCCATCGCACACGCGACCGAGGTTCTGGAGCACGCCGCCGGGAATTTCTACGTCAACGACAAGCCCACGGGCGCGGTGGTGGCTCAACAGCCCTTCGGTGGCTCCCGGGCGTCGGGGACCAACGACAAGGCCGGTTCGATGTTCAACCTCCTCCGTTGGGTAAGCGCCCGCTCCATGAAGGAGAACTTCGTGCCGCCCACGGACTACCGGTACCCCTTCATGGAGGAGGCATAGCCAGGAGCGAGTCGCCCCCGCCACGATCTGGGCCGGGTCTCAGGAAGCCCCGGGGTGCGGGCTTCACCGCTACTGCTGGGCCAGCGCCTGCTCGAAATCGGCAATGAGATCCTGGCGGTCTTCGACACCGATGCTCAGTCGGACGAAGCCGTCGGGAATGCCCTGGGCGTTCCGCTCCTCGGGGGTGAGCCCGACATGGGACGTGTAGCGCGGCTGTGATGCCAGCGTCTCCACGCCGCCGAGACTCGGCGCCGCAATCGCCAGGCCGAGCCGGGACATGAAGCGGTCGGCCGCGTCTCCTCCCCCCTCCAGGACGACACTGACCATACCGCCGAAACCCGACATGAGCTCGCTGGCCAGGGTGTGGTCGGGATGGGATTCGAGACCGGGGTAGACCACTCGCCCGACTTCCGGTCGCCCTTCGAACCACCGGGCCACAGCCATGGCGTTCTCGTTGTGCCGCGCCATCCGAACATCGAGCGTGCGCATTCCCCGATCCAACAGCCACGCCGAATGAGGATCGAGCGCAGGCCCGTAGAGCCGGGATAGTCGGGTGACCTCGCGCACGAAATCGGCCGGTCCTGCGACGACACCGGCGATGACGTCGGAGTGTCCGCCAAGGTACTTCGTCGCGCTCTGGACGACGACGTCGATGCCTGTGGACGCGGCCCGGAAGTTCACCGGTGACGCGAAGGTCGCGTCACACGCCACGATCATCCCGCGATCGTGGGCCATGGCACAGAGGGGACGCGGGTCGAGGATCCGAAGAGTGGGATTCGTGGGGATCTCGATGAAGACCAGGCTCGTGTCGTCGCGCATGGCGTCTTCCCAGTGACCTTCCTCAGGATCGACGAACGTCGTCTCGATCCCTCGACGGGGAAGCTCGTCACGCAGGAGCACCTGAGTCGCGCCGTACAACCGGGAGGACGCCACCACGTGCCCCTCGCCTCCCACGGCGGCGAGGACGGTCATGGCCGTCGCACCCATGCCGCTCCCGAGGGCCACTGCGGCCTCCGTTCCCTCCAGGGCCGCTGCCTTCTCTGCCACCTGCCGCTGGTTCGGGTTGTTTCCGTACCGGCTGTACAGGAGCTCGCCATCGGCGGGACTGCTCCAGTGAAAAGTCGCGCTCTGTGTGATAGGAGGCACCACGGGAGCGCCCGGCGTCCGGTCGTGAGCACCACCGTGGACGCCGATGGTGGCGGGATGGGAGTCGTGGGAATCGGCCATCGGATGGTTCTCGGCTAGTAGGCTGTTGCTCTGAGGTCGTGCCCGGGGCGTGTCACAGGAGGTGGGCCACCAGTTGGCTCAAGGCGTGGATCCGGCCCGACTGGGGGCTGCGGAAGGCAAGGCCGCGCCCCACCAGGGAGTCGAGCGCGGCGCGTTGGTCGCCCGTGAACAAGCCCTCGACTTCCTCGGGTTCCACGGTGCCCCTCTCCTCCAGCGTTCGCCAGGCCGAGCCCTCGTCCCCGGAATGGACGCCCACGAGCTCGAAGCGGTCCGGCTCGGTCTCGAGGACGGCGGCGAGGCCCTGTCGAGCGAGCACCACCTCGATCTGGTCGCGATGGGGCTCGTGCACACCCCGGAAGACGAAAAAGGCGTCCCGGGCCTCGTCGGCGAGGAACTGTTGGAGAAGCTTGGCCACGACTTCGTCGGCGCATGAGAAGTCGATAATGACGACTTCGGAAAAGTCGATGAGCGACAGCGAAAGGGTGCCGGCCCCGTGCAGTTGGGTCTCGATAGCCATCCGCACCGCTCGGCCCGTGGGCCTCGTCACGAGACTCGAGTACAGCGACGTGACGCTCTTCTGAAGGACCTCACCGATGTCGATGGCGATGGGGTCGATAGGTCTCTCACTCATTCGGCCAGCCTCGCCGGGAGGATGATGCTGATCTGGGATCCCGGCAGAGGGGACATGCCGTCGACGAGGGGTGGCGTGTCATCCCACTCGGGTACCTGACCGATGCGAGCCGTCCCGCTGCGGATGGTGATGGCGCCGTCCCATCGGCGGACCTGCCTGCGGATCTGCTGGATCCCCTGTCCTCGCCCGGAGTCCGGAAAGCGGGTGAGACCGTGGAGGAAAGCCGCCTCCAGAGCAGTGGCATCCGCCCACCGGTCACCGTAGCGGGCCGAGTGTTCGTCGGTGAGGGAGCCACGGAAGCCGCGCCCGACGTCCATGACGGAAATCACCACGACGTAACGCCCCAGCCGTTTCGTCCAGTTGTATGCCTGGGCAGCCACCCAACCGGGGGCCTCGGCGTGCTCGATGATGTTCTGACAGACCTCGGAGAGGATCACCGAGAACTGGACCACGGCCGTCGCCGGGTAGCCGAGCTTGGATGAGAGAATGGCTCCGGCACCGCTCTGGACGCGATCGATGACTTCATGAACGTCCGAGTTGGCAGCGACCGACATGATCTCCAGAAGAACGTCCGACGGCCCCCCGCCTCCTCGACGGGGCGTGGCCTCGAAGTCGAAGACCTCCCGGGCAGCCGCTTGAAAGCCCATCCGGGCCAGATATCCCCCGACGTCGGCGTTTTCGGGAAGCTGGAGCTTCGGGCGGCCTTCCTGAGCCCGAGCCGCCACCGTCCCTGCCACGAGAAGGGCCAGCATCCCATTGGGATCGATCCACCTCAGATGCCGAGCGTCGAAGAGCGCACGCTCGCCGACGACCTCGACGACTCCGTCGAGGAATTCGTCGATGGTGCGGTGGTCCAGCGATCCGGGTACGGGAATGACGTTCAGGAGTCCTCCTCTCGTGTCTGTGCTTCACCAACGGCCGCCGTCACCTCCCGAAGATGTCGGATCAGACCCGACACTCCGCTGCGCTCCGCCGCCGCCGCGGAAACCCGGCTCGCTTTTCGGGCGGCATCGGGTTCACCGTCGCCAGCCAGCAGCCTGCAGCACATGACACCTGCCCAGACGTCTCCACACCCTGTCGGGTCCGGCTCGTCCACCGGGTAACTCGGAATCTCGTGCTTGACGACGCTCCCGTCATCTCGACGTGACCAGCAAACGGCTCCGTCGACCCCCTGGGTACACGCGAGGAGCGACGGCCCGGCGGCGAGCACCCGACGCGCCATTGCTTCGACCGGCGTCTCTCCTCGGAGAAGGTCCATCTCGTCCGCGTTCAGCTGGACGGTGTCGAAGCACGTCATCCAGCGGGGCCACGAGGGCAGTCGCCGCGGCTCGCGGACCCCGTCCTGGCCGTTCCCGAGAAAGAGGGAGTGGAGGTCGGCGTAGACCGGACCTCCAAAGGCGCTCCGCACCATGGAGGCGGCGTCCACGGTGAGTTCGTGACCCGAGATAAAGTTCACGAGGAGTGCGTCGCACTCGGCGGCCGAGGCAGCCAGGTCACCGCCGTCCCATCCCCCGACGCCACCTGTCAGGCGCTCCGTTCGCCGGGCGTCGTCATGGTAGCGGAGCTCCACTCGATTGTTCGGCGCCGGCACCTCCACGATGCCTCCCGTGTCGAAGCCCGCTGCGATGAGCCAATCCTCGACGACGTCCAGGGCGTCCTCGCCCACCCGGGCGAGTGGGAGGAGGTGCCACTCCGGCGGCAGTACCGCCGCGGCCCCGGCCAGGGTGTAAGCCAAGCCTCCCAATTCATCCGCCGACTCCGACCGGCCGCGTAGCCCGACGATGCGGTCCACGACGAAGGTCCCGACGACGCCGAGGACGCGTTCCACAACCCGTCGTCAGTGGGACGAGTCGGCGAGGAAGATCCCTGCCGCGCCGATCACGCCTGCGGTCTGCGGAAGGGCGCCAGCCACGATCTCGCACGCGTTCACGGCGCTGGCGAACGCCCGCTTCCGGACCTCGCTGCGGAGGGGATCGAAGAGGTGTCGATCGGCCCGGGTCACCCCCCCGACGACCACCACCATCTCCGGGTTGAAGAGGTTCACCAAATTGGCGATACCCACCCCGAGGTACCGTGCCGTCTCTCGGATCACCTCGCCGGCGTAGCGATCTCCGCGGGTGAGGGCCTCGTGGACCGTCGCCGCCGTGATTCTGTCGAGATCTCCAGCAACGAGTTCGGACAAGATCGACTCCGCTCCGGCGTCGAGTCCTTCTCGGGCCCGGAGAGCGATGTTCGGTCCAGAAGCGTAGGCCTCCAGGCAGCCGAGGTTACCGCATCCGCATTGCCGCCCATCCACCTGGATCGTCATGTGACCGATCTCTCCAGCCGACCCGCTGGCGCCCCTGACAAGGTGCCCCTCGGTGATGAGTCCACCTCCGATGCCGGTCCCGAGGGTCACCCCCACCACGGAGGTCAGGCCTCGGGCCGCCCCCTGCCACCACTCGCCGTACGTGGCACAGTTGGCGTCGTTGTCGAGCGACGCAGGTAGACCTACCGCTTCGCCCACCCGACCACGGATGGGATAGCCGTCCCACCCGAGGTTGGGCGTGGACAGGATGATGCCCTGGTCCAGGTCGAGGGGTCCAGGACAACCGATGCCCACGCCTACGAAGTCGTCCAAACCACCCTCCGGTGAAGCCTCGGCGATCACCTCTTCGGCCATGGACTCGATATCGTTCACCGACGCTTCGGCTCCCCGCTCAGGCTGCGTCGGCTGCGTGCGAAGGGCCCCGATCTCCCCACCCGCGTAGGGCACAGCGGCGACGACCAGATTCGTGCCGCCGATATCGACGCCGAGGACCCACCGGTCGCTCACTCGTCGCTCAGGTCGAGGACGGCGAGGAACGCCTCCTGCGGGATCTCCACGGTCCCCACCTGCTTCATTCGCCGTTTTCCTTCCCGTTGCTTCTCGAGCAGCTTGCGCTTGCGGCTGATGTCACCGCCGTAGCACTTGGCGGTCACGTTCTTTCTCAGTGCCTTCACGTTGGTTCTGGCGACGACGTTGTTGCCGATGGCCGCCTGGAGGGCGACGGCGAATTGCTGCCTCGGAATGAGGTCCTTGAGCTTGCGTACCAGGTCCCTCCCATACTCGTAGGCCTTGCTCTCGTGGATGATGACACTGAAGGCGTCCACCGGGTCCCCATTCACCATGATGTCGAGCTTCACCAGATCATCGGCACGATAGCTGTCGAACTCGTAGTCGAGCGCCGCATAGCCGCGAGTTCCGCTCTTGAGCCGATCGTAGAAGTCAAGGACGATCTCCGAGAGGGGGAGCTCGAAATCCAGCTCCACTCGCTGGGTGTCCAGGTATTTCATTCCGTGGAAGACGCCACGCCGGTCGTAGCAGAGCTTCTGGACATTCCCGATGTACTCGGCCGGGCATAGGATGCGGGCGCGTACGATGGGCTCCGAGATGGTCTCGATACGGCCTCGCTCAGGTAGGGCCGTGGGGCTCTCAACCTCCAGGGAGGTGCCGTCGGTGAGTTCCACGTGGTATTCCACGTTCGGCACCGTAGTGATCAGCTCGACATCGAACTCCCGCTCCAGCCGCTCCTGGATGATCTCCATGTGCAGGAGGCCGAGGAACCCACAGCGGAACCCGAAGCCCAGCGCAGCAGACGTCTCCGGCTCGTACTGAAGAGCGGCGTCGTTCAGACTCAGTCGCTCCAGCGCGTCCCGAAGGTCCTCATAGTCGTCGGCGTCGGTGGGGTACAGGCCGGCGAAGACCATGGGCCGAGCCTCCTGGTATCCCGGCAGAAGCTCCGTCGCTCGGTTGTCCGCGTCGAGGATCGTATCGCCGACCTTGGTATCCGCAACCTCCTTGATGGCCGCCACGAGGTAGCCCACCTCGCCTGGGCCCAACTCCTTCTGCGGGATGCGGCCCAAGCGCATGCACCCTACCTCCGTCACCTCGTACTTCACGTTGGCGTTGCCGAACGTGATCTCCATACCCTCCCGGAGGACGCCGTCGACGACGCGGACGGAGGGCACGGCACCCAGGTACTTGTCGTAATACGAATCGAAAATGAGGGCGCGGAGGGGCGCTTCGCGGTCGCCTCCGGGGGCAGGCACCCGTTCGACCACAGCCTCCAGGATCGCCGGAATTCCCAACCCCTCCTTGGCGCTCGCCAGAAGAATGGAGTCGGGTTCGACGCCGAGGAGATCCGCCACCTCATCGCGCCGCCGCTCGGGCTCTGCTCCCGGCAGATCGATCTTGTTGATGACCGGGAGGATCTCGAGATCGGCCTCGAGGGCGAGGAACAGGTTGGACAAGGTCTGTGCCTGAACGCCCTGGGTCGCGTCCACCACGAGTATGGCTCCTTCACACGCCGCCAAAGACCGCGAGACCTCGTAGGTGAAGTCGACATGGCCCGGAGTGTCGATGAGGTTCAACTCATACTCGACACCGTCTCCCGCCTCATAAGACATCCGAACGGCGTGGAGCTTGATGGTGATGCCCCGCTCGCGCTCGAGCTCGTTGTCGTCCAGCACCTGGGCACGCATCTGCCGTTGATCGAGGGTCTTGGTACCCTCGAGCAGTCGATCGGCGAGCGTCGACTTCCCATGGTCGATATGCGCAACGATGCAGAAGTTGCGGATGCGGTCGGTCTGCACGGCAGGCTCGGTCCAGTGAACACACGAGGCTGCGGGGGCAGCCTACAAGATGGCGGGAGCCAAAGTTAACCGAGCCTCCGGGCACCTCGTAGGGGGGCTGCCTCGAGGATCAACCTCCCGGACGGCGTTTCGGTCTCGCCGATGTCGGCTGGCGGGAACCACGCGACCCTGACCGAGCTGCCGGCGGGGGACGGCGCGCCGGCGCCGGCCGAGCGCCGGAGCGGGGAGGGCGGACGGGAGCATTCCTTGCGCCAGACCGAGGCGGACGGGTCGGCGAGACGCGACCGCTGCTGCCATGAGGACGGGCTGGCCGCGCATTCCCGCCCGACCTCGGAGTACGAGTCGGAGTCGCACGAGGCACACCCCGGGGCGGACGCGTCGGCGTTGCTCGCCCGGAAGTGGAAGGGGTGCGGCCGGGTCGCGTCCGACCCATGGCACCGGAAGGACGGCGCTGGAGCGTCGGTCGTGCCCGCGACGTGGACCCGGACGCAGGCGTGCCGCGAACCGTGGGAGGAATACCTCGACGTGCCGACGGCAACGGCGGCTGCCTGAGGGAGGATCCCGTTCCCCTGCGGACGGATCCCGCCCTACTCCCGGCGGCGGACGGACGGGAGGCCGCGGTGGGCGAAGTCCTTCGGGGCACGACCGACCTCGCCCCGCGAGGGGCCTCCTTGTAGACGGCGGTTCGGCGCGGCGGTGCGGGTCGGCTCCGGACAATGGGTCGGGGCCCCGACCCCACGAGGCGAGCGGTGACGCTGTAGCGAGGCCGGGGTCCTATGGGCCGGGCGAACACCACCCGCGTCCCGAGATAGCGGAAGCCCGGATAGAAGTACGGATCATCCCAGATGACGACCTGAAAGGAGCTGCATGCTCTGGCATACGGGTCCCAGTTGGAGTATGGCCGGTAGTCGTGGCAGTCGTAGCAGAGGAAACGGGGATAGTCGTGCGCCTCATCGACGTTGTACTCCAGGAAGTCGAGAGCGTATCCCGCCGTTTCCCAATCGGGAAGGACCGCAGCGACATAGTCGTCGATAGCGACGTACGGGTCCTGATACACTCGGTCGCCCACTCCGCGGAGGTCCCAGCCCCCGTCTTCGTTCCAGCCGAAGAGAGAGAAGTCGAGAGGCTGGTAGGACGCCAGCATGAAGAAGTACCCCACCCCGGGATCTTCCCGGACCCGCCACCGAGCGCCCTCGGAGAAGACAAGCCGATAGTCGCGCCCTCCGACGACGAAGGGGTCGGCGTCGGGGTGCTGGGGATAGACCAGGGAGATGCGGCCATCGGTGTCGATGCGGAAGATGGCGCCGTACGCATCGTGTGAGGTGCGATAGTAGACACGCACTTCGTCACCCCTCTCCACCACGGCATCCGAACCCCGATCAAGCCATACGCGGGCTTCGAGCGAGTCCTCCACCACGAGCCGACCCTGATCGGACGCGTCGGCGCCGTAAGGATCATCGACGTAGGAATCCTGTGTCGCGCCTGGGTTCGGGGAGAACCCCAGGGCCGCGAGGATGAGCAAGGCTCTTCGGTTCGTGGTGCTCATTGATGGCCTTCATTGCGGTGGTCACCATCGATCTAGAGAGGCAACTGCCATGCCAGCGAGGAAAAGCCCGAACCACGGGCCTTCGCTTCGAGAGCGTCATCGTGTGAGGACACGCTGGTGCCCGCCAACCAGTACACCTTGCCCGCTTGCGTGGGAGGGCTACGGCCCCCGTTGAGGGGGCGTCCGACCTCCGGTAGCTTCTTCATCTGCCCCGAACCAGCCACACCGATGAGCGACTCCCGAACAGTTAGCCGAGGAGGTCGGCGCGCCGACCTCCTCGACCCAGCCGCGCTGTCTCAGCTCGGGGGAATGGAGTTCGTCGCTCGCGAGGTGGTGGAGGGCTTTCTCATGGGCCTACATCGGTCTCCCCATCGAGGCTTCTCCGCCGAGTACGCCGAGTTGCGCGCGTATCAGGCCGGCGACGACCTGCGCTACATCGACTGGCGGATGTTCGGCCGGTCCGATCGCTACTACGTGAAACAGTTCGAGGAAGAGACCAACCTCCGCGCCTACCTCTGTATCGACGTGAGTGAGTCCATGGGGTGGAGTTCCGACCCGGGTACCCAGCCCTCCAAGCTCTGGTACGCCAAGCATCTGGCCGCCTCACTCGGGCTCATCCTCATACGCCAGGGGGACTCGGTGGGCATGGCAGCGTTCCACGAACGCACCATCGACCGAGTGAGAGCCCGGGGCGGTCGCCGCCAGTGGCACGAGCTGGCTCGAAGACTCGAGTCATTGGAATCCGCCGGCGGGACGTCTGCGGAGGGAGCATTGAAGGACCTCGCAATCCGGCTACGTCGGCGAGGCCTCGTCGTCCTCGTCTCGGACCTACTCGTCGATCGCGACGAGACGCTGACCGCACTGAAATTCCTCCGCCACCACGGGCACGAGGTACTGGTTTTCCATGTCATCGACCCGGGCGAACGGGAGCTGCCTGCGGCGTCGGAGGCTCGCTTCTACGATCCCGAGACGGAAGACGAGTTGCTGGTGAGCGTCGCCGACATCCGGGCGGAATACAGAGAAGCGGTGGAGGACGCCCTCGAGGAGTGGCGGCGTGACCTCAAGCCGCATGGCATCGACTATCAGGTCGTCGACACGGACAGCCCTATGACCCTCGCCCTTCGGGCCTACCTGCGTAAGCGGGAACGGCTGGGCTGAGGAGGCCGAGGACCGAACATGGGTGCACTCAGTCCCCTCTTCCTCCTGGCGGGCGCCGCTGTGGCGGTACCCCTCTACCTTCACCTCTTCCACCGTCACAAGACCCGCCGCCTGAGCTTTCCGGCGCTCCGGTACCTGGAGAGGACCGAGCGGGAGCACGCCCGCCAGATCCGCATGCGCCAGATCCTCCTCCTTCTGATGCGGATGACCGTCCTTCTCCTGGTGGTTGGCGCAGGCGCTCGGCTGTTCTTCGCCGGACGCGGAGCGTCCCATCCACCCACCGCCACGGTCATCATCATCGACAATTCGCTGAGCAGTGGCCTGGTGGACGGGGAGCGGAGGGTCCTGGACGGCCTCAAGGAGCTGGCTCACGCGACCCTCGACGAAGCCACCGACGACGATCGATTCTGGGTAATCCGCGCAGGGGAGCCTTGGCTGCCCGCCCTCCCCGGAAACGCCGTGGACGGAAGGACCGCCGTGGACGAGACCGACGTCTCCGAGGCTGCGGGTGACCTCACGGCCGCCCTCCAGCGCGGTCGCCGCCTCCTCGAGGTCGCGGAGCTTCCGGTTCGCGAAATCCACCTGCTCTCGGATCTTCAGGCATCAGCGTTCGCGCAGTCCGGCGAGGCGCCCGCCGGGGACATTCCCGTCGTCGTTTGGAGTGGCACCAGAAGAGCCGCCGGGAACCGAGCCCTGGTCGGTGTGACCGTGGGAGGCGGACTACCACCTCTCGAGGGTCAGCGGACCCAGGTCACCGTCGAGTCGATGGAGGCCTTGGGGACCGGCGACAGTGCCCACGTTCCGGTGCGATTGGTGGTCAACGAACGTATCCGGGGTGCGACGACCCTTCCCCCTGGAGCCCAGGCAACCATCTCGGTGCCCCCAGCGGGAAGCGGATGGATCCTGGGCTACGCTGACGCGGACCCCGACGACCTGAGGTCCGACGACCGCCGCTTCTTCGCTTTCCGGTCGCGACCCCCGCCTCGGGTCTCGGTCCAGGGTACGGCGGGCCTCTTCGTGGACGAGGCGGTGTCGGTTCTGTCCGAGGCCGGCCGGGTCCGCATGACCGCACCGGACGCCGCGGACCTGCTGGTGTCGGGGAACGGCGCGGGCCTGGATCAGCGTCCGCCCCAGGGCGCCGTCGTCATCCTCCCTCCGGCCGACGAGACACTCCTCCCGGCTCTGAATCGGCGACTGGCCGACGCCGGCATCCCATGGGCCTTCCAGCCGGCCCCTCGCGTGGGTCAATCGTCCCTGGTGGGCGACGCCCTGCCTCCGGTGCTCGAAGGTGTGACCGTCAGGCACGCTTTCGACATGGTGCCTGTCGGTGATCCCGCCGCCCCTCCTCGCACCCTCGCCGAGGCCGACGGACGGCCCTGGGCCGTGGAAAGCCGTGGACCATCGGGTCGTCGGTACCTTCTTCTGGCCTCGCCTCTTGATCGCGATGCCACGTCACTGCCCGTCTCGACTTCCATGCTCCGCTTCGTGGACTGGCTCGCGAGCGAATGGTCCGGGACTGGCCTGGCACTGGCCGAACGTGTGGTGGGCGATCACCTGCCGGCTCCCGACGGGGCGACAACAGTGCGGTTTCCTTCGGGGTCCCAGATCGAAATCGACGGCACGCGCACCGTCCGCGGAACCGGCGAGGCGGGTTTCTACCGCTTCCTGGTCGGTGACTCCACGCTCTCGGTGGTGGCGCTGAATCCCCCCCGTTCCGAGTCCCGACTCGAACCTCTCTCAGAAGATCGGATCTCTTCGGCCATCGGTCCGGAGGTCTCCGTCGTGGAGAGAGAAGCAGAATGGCGGGGTGAGGTCTTTCGGGAGCGCCAGGGGCCGGAGCTATGGAATCGCCTGCTTCTTTCCGCGTTGCTGCTTCTTCTGATCGAGGCGTTCGCGGCGACGTCTGGAACAGGATCACCGCTGGGCATCCGCCGCGACTCGGAGTCGGCGCCCGGTGCTCGCCCGGCTCCCTCGGAGCTCGTCGGTAGCGCAACATCCGGTTCGAGTTGATGACGGGTCACGTCGTCCTTCGGGCCGTCGCGTCGTCGCCTGCCGTCCAGGCACTCTCCGACATGCTCCCGGTCGCCGGCGAGGGGGCGAGTCTCGGCGGCGCGGTGGGGTCACTCGGTGCCGCGGCTGTGGCGGCACTACACCGGGCGAACCCCGAGCGGGTCTTCGTCGTCGTGGCCGAGTCGCCTCAGGAAGCCATCGCAGTCGAGGCCGACCTGGAGACGGTGCTGGAGAGTGACGAGGAGTCGCATCTCTATCCTCAGAAGGAGGCACTGCCGTACGAGGAGTCCGAGCCTCATCTGGAAATCGGCGGGCTCCGTGTCGAGGCCGTCGAATCGCTCTTCGCCGGGGGGACCAAGATCCTGGTAACGACGCCCAGAGCTCTCCAGGAGCGCGTCCCCATCCCCGTCCGACTCGCGGACCTGCGCACCACGTTCCGTGTGGGAGACGAAACCCCTTTCGCCGACCTGCCCCGGCTCCTCGAGGACAAGGGATTCGAACGCGTCTCCCTGGTGGAGGAGGTCGGTCAGTTTGCCGTCCGTGGCGGAATCATCGACCTCTTCTCGGTTTCCGCCGGCGACCCGGTGCGCCTCGAGTTCTGGGGAGACGGCATCGTCTCTATCCGGACCTTCGACATCCTGGATCAACGATCCACTGGGCAGCTTCGGGAGACCCACGTCCTGCCCGTCGACTTCCGGCGGAGCGACGAGGGCGGCGACACCCAGGTCTCGCGCTCGCTACTGGAGCTGCTGCCCTCCGACGCCGTCCTGGTGCGGCTGGGCGCCTGGAGCCTTCTCGAGCATGGAGAACGCACGTGGAGGCGAGTCTCGACCCTCTACGAGAGCCTGCTGGACTCCGGGGCCGCCCCCCGGCCACCGGACACCCTGTTCCTTCCGCCGGGTGATCTGGACGCCAGGATATCGGCCCTGCCACGTCTCGAGATCGTTGAAGCTGACGAGAAGCCAGCCCTGGAGTCCGCCACCCCGCCGTCCATCGACCGGGACATGGCGAAGCTCGATGCATACCTCCGTGAGGGTGCGGCTCGCGAAGTCGAAACGGTTCTCCTGTGCGACAACGAAGGCCAGCTCCAACGGCTCGAAGAGATCCTCGGCGGCGTCCACCGGCTTCCTCCCGGAACGCGCCTGGGCATCGGGTCGCTGGCAGGCGGCTTCGAGCTGGCGGACAGCCATCCCCCGCTCAGGATTCTCAACGACCACGAGATCTTTCGCCGCCCGCGACGCGTCCGACGGAGCCGCCGATTCCGGGGGTCGGTGGCCCTCGAAAGCCTCGCCCAGCTCACGCCGGGCGAATACGTGGTTCACATGGATCACGGCATCGGTCGGTTCCAGGGTCTCGAACACATCGAGATCGGAGGGCAGGAGTTGGAGGTCCTGAAGATCGAGTATGCCGCGGGCGAGATCCTCAGGCTTCCCGTCTCGCGCCTCGACGTCATCGAGAGATGGGTGGGCGAATCCGACGACTCCAAGCCTCCCAACGTCCACCGTATCGGCGGAAAGCGGTGGAAGAACCTCCGGAAGAAGACCGAGCGCGTCATCGAGGAGATGACTACCGAGCTCCTCGAGTTGTACGCCCGACGGCAGGCGGCAAAGGGATACGGCTTCTCACCGGACACCCGATGGCAGATGGAGATGGAGTCGTCCTTCCTCTACGACGACACCCCGGACCAGCGAAAGGCCACCGAGGACGTGAAGAGGGACATGGAGTCGGACCGACCCATGGATCGCCTCGTCTGCGGTGATGTGGGATACGGTAAGACCGAAGTCGCAATTCGTGCCGCCTTCAAGGCTGTACAGGACGGCAAACAGGTGGCCGTCCTGGCGCCGACGACCATCCTGGCCGAGCAGCATCGGCACACCTTCGAGGAGCGCCTCGCCGACTACCCGGTGAATGTCGGCTCCCTGAGCCGGTTCCGAACGCCAAAGGAACAGAAGGAACTCCTGGCCGACGTCGCCCACGGCGGTACGGACATCGTCATCGGGACCCACAGACTCCTGTCAACGGACGTCGTTTTCAAAGACCTGGGTCTGCTCATCGTCGACGAGGAGCAGCGCTTCGGTGTGAAGCACAAGGAGCGTCTCAAGAAGCTGCGCACCACCATCGACGTCCTCACGCTGAGCGCAACGCCCATTCCACGGACACTCTACCTATCGCTTTCCGGGGTCCGTGACCTGTCGCTCATCCGCACGCCGCCACGGGACCGGATGCCCATCTTCACCAACGTCCTCCCGTGGAGTGATCAACTCCTGAGTGAAGCACTCCATCGTGAGCTCGACCGAGGCGGTCAGGCCTTCTTCCTCCACAACCGGATCGAGACCATCTACACCGTGGCCGAAGAGATTCATGGGCTGGTGCCGGAAGCCCGGATCGGCGTCGCCCACGGGCAGATGGCCGGCCGCGAGCTGGACGAGGTGATGACGGCGTTCGTCGACGGTGACGTGGACATCCTCGTGTGCTCGTCCATCATTGAAAACGGCTTGGACGTGCCCAACGCCAACACACTCATCGTCGATCGGGCCGATCGTTTCGGCCTCTCGCAGCTCTACCAGATCCGCGGCCGCGTCGGTCGCTCGGACAGGAGGGCGTACTGCTACCTTCTGGTCCCGGACGACGTGAACGAGGATGCCGAACGTCGCCTCCGAGTCCTCGAGCACTATACGGAGTTGGGATCGGGATACTCCGTGGCCCTGCGGGACCTGGAACTTCGCGGGGCCGGGAACCTCCTGGGCGCCGACCAGTCGGGCTTCGCCACCCAGATCGGTCTCGACGCGTATATGCGTCTTCTCAAGAAGACCGTGGAGCGACTGGAGAAGGGCGAAGAGGCCATCGACTGGCCGGATCCCGACGTGTCGATGCACGGCCCGTCGTATCTACCGGACGACTACGTCGCCGACTCCAGCCAGAAGCTGCACCTCTATCGACGCCTGTCCAAAGCCCGAAGCCGTACGGAGGTGGAGTCGCTGAAAGACGAGTTGGAGGATCGGTTCGGGACGTTGCCCATCGAGGCCGAGCGACTCCTCGACGCGGCGGCAATCCGCATCCTCGGCCGCAGTCTCGGACTGGAGCGGGCCATCGTTCGAGAGGACTCGGCGCGTCTTACGTTTCGCGAAGGAGTGGTACCGCAGATGTCGCGGTTGGAGGGTCCCCTCAGGCAACGGCAGGCGGCCATGGACGTACTTCGAGTGCATCCCCTCTCGGTGAAGCTGGTGGCCGAGGGGCTCGAGCCGGTTCTAGAGACCACGCTCGTCGCGCTCACCGCGCTCGTCTCGGCCAGGGGAGCGGCAGCGTGAAGTCGTCGAACTGTGGCGGCGGTCGCGAGTACACAGAAGCGGTGCGCCGTAGCGGTGGCCACCGACCACGAACCCCGCAGGAGAGTGTTGTGAAGATCAGCCGCTGGAAACCCGCCCTCGTGAGCGCCGGATTCGTGACGCTCGTTGCCGCATGCGGTGACCCCGCATCGGACGAGGGCACCGTCGCCAGAGTCGACGGCTATCGGCTCACCGTGGACGACGCGGTGGAGCTCCTGGTCGACGAAGAACGGCTGGCCGCCGACGTGGGTGTCGTGGAATCTCTGGCCGAGCTGTGGATCGACTACACGCTGCTCGCCGAGGCCGTCGCCGAGGACACGACCCTCGCAGAGATCGACGTCGAGCCCATGGTCATGCGTCAGCTCGGCCAGATGATGGTCTTCCAGCTCCGAGATTCGGTCATCCAGATCGACACCTTCGTCACCGACGACGAGCTGAGCACCATGTATGAGGCCGAGTCGCCCGAGGTGCAGCTACGGGCCAGCCACATCATGCTCGAGGTACCCGTCGGCGCAGACCAGGCGGCCCGCGACAGCATCGTCGGAACACTTCGTGCTCTTCGCCAGCGCGTCATGGACGGCGCCGACTTCTCGGCACTGGCGCAGCAGTTCAGTCAGGATCCGGGGACGGCACGTATGGGCGGTGACCTGGGGTATTTCACCCGCGGAGACATGGTAGCCCCCTTCGAGGAGGCCGCCCTGGCTCTCCAGCCCGGCGAGGTGAGCGACGTGGTCCAGACCCCTATGGGGCTTCATATCATCCGCCTCGACGAGCGTCGGGTCCGGGGATTCGAGGAGGTGGCGCCAGGGTACCGCCGTGAGGTCCAAACGCGGATGGTGCAGGAGGCCGAATCCCTGTTCGTCGGTGGTCTCGTCGAGCGCGCCGACCCCCAGGTCACGGAGGGGGCTGCCGACATCGTGCGGGAGATGGCCGCGGCACCCGGCGCCGGCCTCACCGGTCGCGCGGCGAGACGCCCCTTGGTGGAGTGGCAAGGTGGGTCCATCTCCGTGGGCGAGTTCCAAGAGCTCCTGCGTCTGGAGAACGCCGTCCTACGCAATCAACTCGAGCAGGCAGAAGACGAAGTCATCGACGACTTCCTCCTGGGTCTGGTGCGTCGGGACCTGCTCATCGAAGAAGCTGAGTCGGCCGGGCTGCGGCCTGTCAGGGACAGCATCGACGCCCTCGTCGTCGACGCGCGCGTTCAGCTTCGGGCCGCCGCCAGGAACCTGGGGATCCTGGATCTGGACCAGGCGCCCGGCGAGGATATGGAGATCGCCATACAGCGAGCCGTGATGGAAGCGTTGGCGGGCAACCTCTCCGGGGCCACTCGAATCGTCCCCCTCGGCCTCGTCTCTTTTCAGCTCAGGGAGGGTCGATCGGCGGCTGTCCTGGAAGAAGGAGTCGGCGGAGTCATCGTCGAGGTCGCCCAGATTCGCGCCGCCCGCGCGCTCTCCCCGGCTGAGCAAGGTCTTTCTCCGGCGGACACCATCGGATGAGCTCCGGAACCACCCCCTCGACACGGGTTTACGAAACTGAATGAAGACCTTTCGCACCACTCTGCTCTTGGCGCTTGCCTCGGTGTCCTTGCACGCGCCCGTCTCTGGCCAGTTCATTGAAGGCAGCGACGTCGTGGACCGCCTCGTCGCAGTCGTGGGTGACTCGGTGGTCGTCCAGACTCAGGTCGAAGAAGAGATCCAGCGGATGGCCCTGCAGGGTCGTCCGATTCCCGAGCCCACGGATCCGGAGTACGAGCAGCTCTTCCGGACGGTCCTCGACCAGTTCGTCGACCGCCTTCTGATTCTCCAGGCCGCCGCCAGAGATTCGCTCATCACCGTCGACGAAACCGTCGTCGAGGAGCGAGTCAACGAGCGGATCAACCAGTTGAACGAGCAATTCGGTGGTCAAGTAGCACTACAGCAAGCCCTTTCCGCCGAAGGCATGACCCTGGCCGAATACAGGGACATACTCCGGAGCGAAGCCCGCATCGAGCGCGTGCAGCAATTGTTCATGCAGCAGCAGCTTCGGACGACGGATCCGGTGGTCGTGTCCGAAGAAGAACTCCTCGCGCGCTTCCAGGAGGCCCGCGGCACCCTTCAGCAGCGGCCGAAGACGGTCCGTTTCCGCCAGGTGGTTGTCGCGCCCGAGCCCAGTGAGAACGCCGTCGATGCAGCCCAAGCGAAAGCTGAGGCTCTGCTGGACAGCATCAACGGCGGCGTAGACTTCGCCGAGCTGGCCACGCGACACTCCGACGACCCTGGTACCCGTGAGCTGGGCGGAGACCTGGGCTGGTTCCGACGGGGCCGGATGGTTCGCGAGTTCGAGGACGCCGCCTTCGCCCTCTTCGACGGGGAAGTGAGCGATCTGGTCCGTACCGACTTCGGCTATCACATCATCAAGGTCGAGCGGTACCGGGCCGGCGAAAGAAACGCCCGCCACATCCTCATCGTGCCACAGAAGATGGAGGACGACACCCAGGCGGCCCGTGAGCAGGCCGAAGACCTCGCGACCCAGATCAGGGCTGGAGCATCCGTGGCGGAGCTGGCCGCCGAGCACGGGGACGCCGCTGCACCCGATTCGGTGACCATCGCCTTCGAACAGCTTTCCGAGCTGCCTCCTTCCTACGGGCCTCTACGTACGGCCTCCGTGGGAGACGTCGTTGGTCCCATCCAGTATGAGATTGGCCCGAACGACGTTCGCTTCGCCGTGGTGAAGGTCGAGGACATCCGGGAAGCGGGGGCCTACACCTTCGAAGACCTACGCGCTCAGATCGCGGCCCAGCTTCAGCAGGAGAAGCGCATCGAGCGACTGCTCGAGGACATACGCGCCCGCACGTACATCGACATCCGCATGTAGGTGGCTCTCCGCCTCGCTGTCACTCCGGGGGACCCGAGGGGCGTAGGCCCCGAGGTAGCCCTTCACGCCATCCGCCGCTTTCAGGAAAGCGATCCGACCGTAGATCTGTCCGTCGTCGGTCCGGACGGTCTTCTCCAGCTCGATGATCTGTCGAAGCTGGCCGAGGCGCACAGGAAGCGGAACGATGCCGTCGCCGCAGGCACAGTCGCGGCGCGATCCATCGAGCGAGCGGTCGACATGGCTCGGTCAGGAGATGTGCATGCGATCGTCACAGCGCCGCTACACAAGCCATCGCTCCACGCAGCAGGTTGGCCGGTACCGGGGCACACGGAGATGCTGGCTCGCCTCGCCGACGTGGAGCATGTGGGCATGCTCATGGCGGCCGAACGTACGAAGCTGGGCAGCGCCCTGCGGGTCCTCCTCGTGACCACGCACATGGCACTGCGCGACGTGCCCCGAGCTCTTACCTCGGAGCGGATTTCGGAACAGGTCGCCCTGCTCCATCGCTCCCTCGAGTCCGACTGGGGTCTTCCCGCGCCGCGGATCGGACTGTGCGCCCTGAACCCCCACGCGTCCGACGGAGGGCTCTTCGGCGACGAGGAGGCAAGGGTCTACGCACCGGCTCTCACCAGTCTCAGGGCCTCGGGGATCCCCGCCTCCGGTCCGCTTCCCGCCGACACCGTCTTTTCCCGGGCATTGAGTGGGGATTTCGATGCTGTGGCCGCCCCGTACCACGACGTGGGTATGGCCGCCTTCAAGACGGTCTCTTTCGGTTCGGGAGTGAACGTGACCTTGGGCCTCCCTTTTGTCCGCACCTCTCCGGACCACGGCACGGCCTTCGACATCGCCGGGCGGGGCAAGGCGGACCCATCGTCAATGATCGAAGCCCTGGTCCTCGCCCACCGACTCGCGAAGAATCGTTTTGACACCCCTCATGCCGATGTCTAACCTTCCTTCCCGGAACAAGGTCTCGTCCCACGGACGCCCCATCCGGTGATCAAACTCTCGAATGTCTCCAAGCAGTACCCCAAGCGCGGCTTCGCGCTCAAGGACGTCACCTTTCAGCTCGGCAAGGGTGAGTTCGCTTTCCTCACGGGTCATTCCGGATCCGGTAAGAGCACGACCATGCGGCTCATCCATATGGTCGACCGCCCGACAGCGGGCGAGGTCCGGGTGTCGGGATACTCTTCGGACAAGGTCACGGAGCGTGATCTGTGGAAGGTGCGCCGACGCGTTGGATACGTCTTCCAGGACTTCCGCCTCCTTCCGGGCCGGACGGCGTACGAGAACGTGGCCTTCGCGCTGGAAGTCACCGGCACGCCACCCAAAGCCATCAAGCCCAAAGCGCAGCGTCTCCTCAGCCAGGTGGGCCTCTCGACGAAGGCGGGGGCCTTCGTGAATGAGCTCTCCGGGGGAGAACAGCAACGGGTGGCCATTGCCCGGGCTCTGGTCAACGACCCCTTCGTGCTCCTGGCGGACGAGCCGACGGGCAATCTCGACGAGCGGGCCACCCGTGGGATCATGGAGCTCTTCTGGGATATACAGGCCAAGGGGATGGCTGTCCTCATGGCCACCCATGACCTCGAGCTTATACGCCAATATCCCCGAACCCGGGTCCTCGAGCTGGACCACGGGAAGCTGGTCTATGATTCGAGATCACCGGATGACGGGGTCAGCAGGCCCGACCCGCCGGGGCCACCTCCGCCGGAGTCGACAGGCCAAGAGGGCGGCTCCTCGGCGACCCAGGGAGGTCTGTGATGTACGCCTTTCGCGAGGCCGTCGCCGCCTTCAAGCGCGCCCCGGTCCTCACCGGGCTTTCGTCGACGATGGTGGGCCTCGCGCTATTCGTGGTCGGCCTCTTCTCGCTGGCTACCTACAACCTCCAGCTCGCGCTCTCGGCCATCGAGGAGCGGGTGGAGGTCGTCGTCTATCTCCGCGACGATGTACGCCAGAGCGAGATCGACCTCCTCCTCACCGAACTCTCGAACCTCGAGGAAGTTCGGCAGGTCATGTACATCTCGAAGCGCGAAGCGTTGGAGCGGGCCCGGACCGAGCTGCCCGAGTTCGGCGAGCTCTTCATGAGTTCGGAGGTGAATCCCCTGCCCCAGTCCCTCGAGGTCGAACTCCGACCGGGATCGAGAAACCCGGAGGCGGTCGAGAAGGTGGCCTTCGCCGCCGAGGGGTACCCCTTCGTTGAAGACGCCCAGTACGGTGAGGAATGGGTGAATCGACTCTTCGCACTGAGGCGCATTGGCGCCGCAAGTGCCGGCGTCCTGGGCATCGCGTTCGCCCTCGTCGCGGCACTCATCATCGGTACCGCGCTCCGCATCGCCATATTCGCCCGACGCGACGAGATCTACATCATGCGCCTCGTGGGAGCGAAGAACTCGTTCATTCGAAGGCCCTTCCTGCTGGAAGGCGCCATGGCCGGGCTGGCGGGAGGGCTCCTGGCGTGGGGCCTGACCTACGCTACCTATCGAGGTGTCTACGCCTACCTCTTCGAGGTGGCCTGGGTGCCCGGTCGGTGGGTCGCAGCAGGCCTCCTCGCCGGAACGGCCTTCGGGGCCTTCGCCAGCGCCCTGGCCATCCGACGGCATCTCCGGGAGATCTGACGGATGCGATGTCGCCCTCTCATCGCTGGCAGATCGTTCGTGGTCGCCCTCGCTGCCTCCGTCACCCTGAGCGCCTATCTGGGAGCACCGCCCTCTCTGGCGGGGCAGGACCCGGACATCGCCCGTGAGATCCGGGAGAGCCAGCGTCGACTGGAACAGATCCGTGCCGAGCGGGAGCGCCTCGAACGCGAAGCCGGAGACGCGCGCAACCGGATCCGCGACGCCTCCGCGGAGCTCGCGAACGTCGAGCGTCGCCTTTCGGCCTCCCGGTCGGTGCTGGCCGAGGTGGAGTTCCAGTCGGAGGCGACAGCCGACCAGGTCCGCGTAACCACCCGGGACCTGATCACGACGCAGGACCGGATGTCTGAGAGCCAGGCCGTGCTGTACCGGCGCCTTCGGGACATCTACAAGATGGGCCCCATGCGAACGGTCCAGGTGCTTCTCGGCGCCGACTCCTTCACCGACTTGCTCAACCGTTACCGTTACCTCCAGCGCATCGCGGCCTTCGACCGATCCCTCTTGGAGCGGGTCCAGTCTCTGGAAGCCGAGTTGGCTCAGCAGAACGCCGCGCTCCGCGAACGGATGGCGCTCCTGGGAAGTCTCCGTCAGGACCGCCTCACCGAGGTGGTCCAGCTTCGCTCGGTGGAGTCGGAGCGACAGGCCGCCATCCGGCAGTTCCGAGCACGCGAGGAGTCGGCAGCTTCGCGGATTCAGGAGCTCGAGGCCGACGAGGAGCGCATGACGGACCTCATGGCCGAGCTCGAGGTGCGCCGGAGAGAACTCGAAGCCCGAAGACGGGCCGGCGCCGCCTCCATTTCGGCCGAGGACGCCGGCTCGCTGGATTGGCCTCTGGAGGGCGACGTGATCTACGAGTTCGGTCGGGACCAGAGGCCGAACGGGACCGTGATCCGGTGGAATGGCATCGGCATCGCGGCGCCCACCGGGACGCCGGTACGAGCCGTGAAGGCCGGGACCGTGGCATACGCCGGTCCCTTCGAGGGGTACGGCCCCACGGTGATGCTCAGCCACGGCGATGGCTTCTATACGCTCTACCTCTACCTCGAAGAGATCGGGGTGGTGGAGGGCCGTCAGGTCTCGCCGGGGCAGGTCGTGGGCACCGTGGGGGGAGGCGACACACCGGAGGGTCCCCATCTGGAGTTCCAGATCCGGGCCCCCGAAGTTGCCGACGGCAACCCGCTCGCCCAGGATCCCCTCCAATGGCTGCGTTCGAGGGACCGCCCGTGAGCCTCCATCCCCTCATCGGTCATGACGGAGTCCGCAAGGCGCTCCGGGTTGCCCACGCCCGCGGCGAGCTACCCGGATCCCTCCTGCTGCACGGCCCTCGTGGAGTGGGAAAGCAGCGCCTGGCTCTCTGGTTGGCTCAACTGGTGGTTTGCGACGCCCCTGGGCCCGACGGCCCCTGCCAACGGTGCGGTCCGTGTCGGATGGCTCTGGCGCTCGAGCACCCCGACATCCACTGGTACTTCCCTCTCGAGCGCCCGAAGGGAGCCAGCGGCGAGAAGCTCGCCGACAAACTCGAGGAAGCCAGACACCGAGAGTTGGCCGAGGTTCGCGCTCAGCCCAAGCGTCCGAGCTTCTCCGACCAGATACGAGCGCTTTACCTCGGATCCGTGGCCAACATCCGGTCGAAGGCGGCCAAGCGACCGTCCATGGCCGATGGACCGATCTTCATCGTCGGTCAGGCAGAGCTCCTCGTGCCTCAAGAAGCCAGTCAGGAAGCCGCAAACGCCCTCCTGAAGCTCCTGGAGGAGCCACCGGGGGATGCCCGCTTCATCCTCACGAGCAGTGAGCCAGGCATGCTCCTTTCCACGATCCGATCGCGGACGGTGCCTCTACATGTGCCCCCCCTCCCGGTTCCTCTGGTCGAGACCTTCCTCGAGGAGGGGTTAGGGGTAGCCTCCGACACGGCAGGGTGGGCGGCTACTCTCTCTCAGGGCTCACCGGGTCGTGCCATGGCCTTCCTCCCCGATGGAGACGACCTCGGCCCTCTGGAGTCCCTGCGCAGACAGGCATTCCATACGGTCGTCGCGGCCCTCGCCGACGACGCCGCGGCCGGTTTCGAGATTGCCGTCGGATTCCCACCGGCCGGAGCGAGAAAACTCATCGACCTGTTCACCTTCGTAGAGGAGTGGCTGCGCGACCTGGCCGCCGCGGCCGCCGGCGCCGACGTCGTCGTCTTCAACCAGGACGCTCTGGCTCGGCTGAAGAAACACGTAGATCGGGCGTCCATCGACCCCGCTCGGGTGCCCATGGCCTTCCTCGCGGTGGAGCGTGCTCGGGAACTGGCACGCGGCAACGTGAACCCGCAGCTCGTCATGAGCGGGCTCATCCGGGATCTCCGGGCAGCGCTGCGGCCCGCGTCGACAGGAGCGTCCGGCAGCGCTTCCCAGCCGGCCGTGGAGGGAGTACGCGGGTGAGCGATCGCGCGGACGGCCTCACCCACCTGGACGCCGAAGGTCGCGCCCGCATGGTCGATGTCACGGACAAGCCGGTCACGAGGCGACGGGCCGTGGCTGAAGGGCGCATCGTCATGGAACGTGAGACGCTCACCGCAATCGTCGAGGGGCGTACGAAGAAGGGCGACCCCATACAGGTGGCCGAGCTCGCAGGCGTGCTGGCGGGCAAGAGGACGGGCGACTTGATCCCTCTGTGCCACGTACTCCCCGGGGCGTCGGTGGTCGTGACGCTGGAAGCCGACACGGAAGTGCCGGGGGTCCGAGCCCGGGCCGAGGCCACCTACGAAGGCAAGACCGGTGTGGAGATGGAGGCGCTCACCGCCGTTTCCGTAGCCCTGCTCACCGTGTATGACATGGTGAAGGCCATCGATCGCGGAATGCGGATCGAGAACGTGCGCCTTGTGGAGAAGGCCGGCGGAGCATCGAAGGACTGGTCCGCCGTTTGACCCCTGGGGACGCTCAGCGGCCCTGGCGAGCCAGTAGCACCGGGACGGTAAGCGTCGCACCCACGCGCAGGAAGCGGGGTCGGACATCGGGGTTTGCGGCCTGCAGATCACGTACACTCACGCCGTATCGCACCGCGATGTGGGAGAGGGTCTCGCCATCCTGTACGGAGTGCTCCACCACCGTCATTCGGCGATCGGCTGGTACCTGGGCGTACTGCTCCCTGAACTGGTCCCCACGTCCGGCCGGCACACGGACCGCAACCTCCTCGCCCGGAGGCGTGAAGGCCCTGAAGAACTCGGGATTCAACTTCCGGATCTCATCCTCCGAGGTTCCCGCAGCCTCTGCCAGAACGTCGAAGGTGGTCCCATCCGGAACCGTCACCACGTCGAAGCGGAAGGGAGGCTCGGCCTCGATGGGGCCGTACCCGTACCGTTGGGGCTGCTGGGCCACCATGATGGCTCCGACGAGCTTGGGCACGAACTCCCGGGTCTCCCGCGGCCAATGATGGCGTAGCGACCAGAACAAGCTGTCCGAAGGCTGGGCCAGGGGCGCATTCTGCCGGAGGATCCGACGAGTCCGATTCGGCCCGCCGTTGTAGGCGGCCAGGGCGAGGAACCACGAGTCGAACTCCTCATGGAGCTCGGCCAGGAAGTTCACCGCCGCCGCCGTGGAGAGGAAGGGATCGCGACGCTGGTCGATGAAGGCGCCGACCTCCATGCCGTGCTCTCTCGCCGTGCCCGCCATGAATTGCCACATGCCCACGGCAGAGGCATGGCTCCTGGCCCCCGGGTTGTACCCGCTCTCGATGAGGGGGAGGTACCGGAGGGAAGGCGGGAGGCGGCGCGCGGCGAGAGCCGAATCCACCGTCTGTTCGAACGCACCCATCCGACGGACGAAATCGGGAAACCACCGGTTGGCCGAGTTCTGCCAGTAGTCGATCCAATCGTCCAGCGCCGTGTTGAAGGCCTCATCGCGGAGGAGGGGCGAAGCGAGCAGCTCGTCCACCATGGGCTCGCCCGAGGGCGGAGCGAGATAGGCCACGTGGACCGGTGCACCCAGATCCGCAGGCTCGACGTCGATGTCTGGCGTCTGCACGACCGCAGGCGAGACATTCATCTCCGGGTCACTTCCGGGCAGAAGCGAACACCCGTACAAGCCGAGGGCGAACAGGGCTGCGAGGATGACCACTGCCGGCCTCGAGCCGTGAGCGGCCTTTTCCACGCGGCCTCCCCTGCCCTTCATCGTCGTTGTCAAACCGATGCCCGCCCGGGTCAGAGGTGGTAGTTCGGCGCCTCGCGGGTGATGGTGACGTCGTGGGGGTGGGATTCGCGAAGACCACCCGTGGTCACCCGGTTGAAGCGCGTCCTGGTACGGAGTTCTTCGATGCTTCCGACACCGCAATATCCCATCCCGCTCCGGAGTCCGCCAATGAGCTGGTAGATGGTGTCGGAGACCGGCCCCTTGTAGGGGACCCGCGCCTCGATTCCCTCGGGCACGAGTTTGCGATTCTCCGCCTTTCCGTCCTGGAAGTAGCGGTCCGCCGATCCCTCTTCCATGGCCGAGAGCGATCCCATACCGCGGACCGTCTTGAAGCGACGTCCCTCGAGAAGGAAGGTCTCGCCTGGCGACTCGTCGGTCCCGGCGAACATCGAGCCCATCATTACCGAGTGGGCGCCGCCGGCCAGGGCCTTCACGATGTCCCCCGAATACCGGATGCCGCCATCGGCGATGACGGGGACGGCGTCGTCGACGCCTGCCACGGCGTCCATGATGGCCGAAAGCTGGGGCAGGCCCACCCCCGTGACCACTCGGGTCGTACAGATGGAGCCAGGGCCCACACCGACCTTCACCGCGTCGACGCCGCAGTCGGCCAGTGCGCGAGCTCCTTCCACCGTGCCAACGTTGCCGCCTACGAGTTGCACGTCCGGGAATCGTTTCCGGATGCGGCGAATGGCCTCGAGGACGCCCTCGGAGTGTCCATGGGCGGTATCCACCACGAGGACATCGACGCCGGCCTCTACGAGCATCTCGGCGCGGTTCAGGTCGGCACCAGACGCTCCCACGGCGGCTCCGGCCCTGAGGCGACCGTGCTCGTCCTTGCAAGCGTCCGGGTACCTGCGCCGCTTGAAGATGTCCTTGACGGTGATGAGCCCCTTCAAGCTGCCGTCGTCGTCGACGACGGGGAGCTTCTCGATTCGGTGCTCGTGTAGGATGGCCTGGGCCTGCTCGAGGGTCGTCCCCACGGGCACGGTAACGAGGTTCTCCGAGGTCATGACGGCGGAGATGGGTTTCTCGAGATCCGTCTCGAACTGGAGGTCACGATTCGTGATGATCCCCACCAGTCGACTGCCGTCTTCCACGATGGGCACGCCACTGATGGAAAAGCGGGACATGAGGGCGTGGGCGTCCTTCAGCCTGCCGTCAGACCTCAGCGTGATGGGATTGAGGATCATCCCGCTCTCGGACCGCTTCACACGATCGACTTCCTCGGCCTGCTTCTCCGGCGGCAGGTTCTTGTGGATGATGCCCAGACCGCCTTCCCTGGCCATCTGAATGGCCATTCCGGACTCGGTGACCGTGTCCATCGCCGCAGCGAGGAGAGGAATCCGCAGCTCGATCCCCCTCGTGACCTTCGACGAAACGTCGGTGTCCTTCGGGTGCACCGTGGAGTGCCCCGGGATGAGGAGCACGTCGTCGAAGGTGAGCGCTTCCTTGACGATCCGGTCGTGGTTGGGCCCGTCAGTCATCGCGTTTCCGACCTTTCGGCATATGCGAGCGCCCGCTTCCGCCGAGACCTCGAGGTCGCGCGGGAGCGGGCGTGAAAATGGCTCTCCAAGGAGCGTTCGATCGTACCATAGGAGAGGATATTCGGACGGCCGTGGGAGGTCAACGGCGGACCGGCTCGAGCCAGGGTAGAGCGGACCAAAGGTCGGGATGACGTCTAAATGCGTCAGCCCGCGGAACGGCCTCCAGCCCCTGGAGTGGTCGTACCACCACCGCTGCCCTTCCCTTGCGAAGCCTCCTCGCCTTCCGGCCGAGGCTCCCCACGGTCCGGCCGAGGCTCCCCACGGTCCGGCCGAGCCTCCCCACCGTCCGGCCGAGAGTCTCCACCGTGCGTAGAGGCAGCGCCCGTGGCGGTACCGGGCGACCCGCCGCCGCCGGTCTCCCCAGAAGACGTGGATTGCCCCTCCCGTCGGCCAGCCGATGCCCGGCGTTTCCTAGGGTCTGCCTCGAACGTCTGGGCCTGCCCTTCCTCCACGGGTGCCGGGGGCGAGCCCTCGTCCACCTCGAGGGCCTGACCCAGGTCGCCCAGGATCTGACGCCCCGCCGATGAAACGCCCGACAGCACCCGATCGGCAGCAGAGATGAGCTGAAAAGCCTCCCGAATGGTGTTCGGGCTGACGGCCCGCCGCCGGAGCTTGTCTTCGAGGCCCTCGGCGAACTTCTGGAGTCCCGAGGTCGTAACGCCCTCGGCGGTCACGTACTTCGACTCCAGAAACTCGATATAGTCGAGCACCTGGTAGACCTGCTCGTCGGGGAGACTTTCGATCTTCCTGAGAAGGCGCTGTCTGAGGACGTCGTGCATGATGGGCCCGTGGGTGAGACTCTCGGGGCTGCGGGATACCCGGCTTTCCAAGTCTAACGTACGCCGATCCCGGAGGCAGCCTTCCCACCGATACGTGTGGACCACCTTGCTCGTTTCGCCAATCCCGATAACGTCCACCCATGCCCTTTCTGCCCCTCCGCCCCGTTCCGGTGGCCGACGCCGCAACCGATCTCTACGAAGAGTGGCTGGCGTGGCTCCGGGAAGCCCTCGACGATCCGGATTGCGACCGGAACGAGCTCTGCCGAGCGATTCTGACAGACATCTACCATCCGGAGGCGTCGAAGCTCGACCCGTCGACGCTATCACCTACGGCGAGGGTGGCCCTGGCGCAGATGGACCCGCGCAACGTGACGCTGGAGCCTGAGTACTACGAGGAGATCGACCTCGCCCGGTACGAACCGAGGAAGCCCCTCCTCTGGCTCTGGGAGATGTTCGACCGGAGCACCCTCGGCGAAAACGTCGAGCTGGGCGTCCACTTTCGAAGAATCCTGGCCAGACACGTCTTCGGGCGATGCGGGAAGAACTTCAAGGCCTTCACCCATGTCCGCTTCTCCTTCGGCTACAACATGGATGTCGGCGACGGCGTCGTGATTCACCGTCACGTTCTCATGGACGACCGTGGAGGCATCGAGATCGGTGACGGCGCGTCGGTGTCGGATTTCGCCAACGTCTACTCCCACTCCCACAACATCGTGGACGGAAGGATCGTGTATCTGCCCAAGACCACCATCGGCAGGGGTGCACGCATCACGTATCACGCCACCATCCTCGCCGGTACGACGGTGGCTGAGGATTCGATGGTGGGAGCAGGCTCCATGCTGACCAAGAGCACCGAACCACATTGGGTCTACGTCGGGGTGCCGGCTCGCAAGGTCAAAGAGAAGCCGGCCGACGAGCGAGCCACCAAGGCTCCGCCCACTCGCGACCCCATGGCCGACGGGTAGAACCATCCCCGCCGGAAGTTCAGCCCTCCTCTTCGTGCTCGTCCTGTAGGCGTCGCACCACTGCGGGATCCGCCAGGGTCGTCGTATCCCCCACGGCCCTACCCTCGGCGATGTCGCGGAGGAGGCGTCGCATGATCTTCCCAGAACGGGTCTTGGGCAGGTCCGCCGTGAGGACGATCAGCTCGGGCTTGGCGATGGCCCCGATCTTGGTGCCCACGTGCTGCCGAAGCTCGGCCACCAGCTCTTCGGAGCCTTCGATCCCTTCCTTGAGGGTGACGAAAGCGGCGATCGACTCGCCCTTGATGTCGTGCTTCTTGCCCACCACCGCAGACTCGACAACGGCATGGTGGTCCACCAGCGCGCTCTCCACTTCGGCTGTGCCGATGCGATGGCCCGCCACGTTCAGGACGTCATCCACCCGCCCGAGGATCCAGAAGTAGTCGTCGGAGTCGAGCTTGGCCCCGTCGCCCGCGAAGTAGATGTCCTTCCACTTCGACCAGTACGTCTGCATGAACCGCTCGTCGTCACCCCACACCGTCCGGAGCATCGACGGCCACGGCTCGGTGATGGCGAGATAGCCGGCTCGAGTCTCGTTTCCGTCATCGTCGAGGATCTTCGCCTCGATCCCCGGGAAGGGGCGCGTCGCGGTACCCGGTTTCGTCTCCGTGATCCCGGGTAGCGGGGTGATCATGATCCCACCCGTCTCTGTCTGCCACCAGGTATCGACGATAGGACAGCGCTCGCCCCCGATGACCTCGTGGTACCACATCCACGCCTCGGGATTGATGGGCTCGCCGACGGTGCCGAGGATCCGTAGAGACGACAGATCGTACTCCCCTGGCCATTGGTCACCCCATCTCATGAAGGCCCGGATGGCCGTGGGCGCGGTGTAGAAGATGGTCACTCCGTACTTCTGGCAGAGCTCCCAGAAGCGTCCGCGATCGGGGGTATCCGGAGCACCCTCGTACATGACCACCTGGGCACAGTTCGCCAGAGGACCGTACACGATGTAGCTGTGGCCAGTGATCCACCCGACGTCTGCCGTACACCAATACACGTCCTCGTCGTGGAGGTCGAAGACCGACTTCGTCGTCGCGTATACCTGGGTCAGATATCCGCCGGTGGTATGAACCACACCCTTTGGTTTTCCGGTTGTCCCGGAGGTGTAGAGAACGAAGAGCGTGTCCTCGGAATCCATGACCTCCGGCTGGCAGTCGGGGGCCGCACCCGCGATCAGCTCGTGGTACCAGTGATCGCGTCCGTCCACCATGGGTGCCGCGACCTCTTCGGTGAGCGCCCCGCCCCGCGCCACGACCACGACGTTCTCCACCGTCGGTGACGTCTGGAGCGCTTCGTCAGCGTTCGCCTTGAGCGGTACCACCGCGCCTCGACGCCAGCCTCCGTCGGCGGTGATGAGCACCTTCGCCCGCGCGTCGTTGTTGCGATCGGCGAGGGACTCGGGGCTGAAGCCGCCGAATACGACGGAGTGGATCGCCCCGATTCGGGTGCACGCCAGCATGGCGACGGCGGCTTCAGGGATCATCGGGAGGTAGATGGTGACGCGGTCACCTCGCTCGACGCCGAGGTCCCTGAGGGCGTTTGCCAAGCGGCTGACTTCTTCGAGCAGCTCCGAATAGCTGTACGTGCGCGTGTCGCCGGGCTCTCCCTCCCAGATGAGGGCCCTGCGGTCCCCCCTCCCGGCCTCGACATGGCGGTCCAGGCAATTGTGGGAAACGTTGAGCTTGCCGTCGATGAACCACTGGGCCCGGGGCGGATCCCACTCCAGTACCTTGCTCCAGGGCTCGAACCAGTCGAGCTCTGCCGCCCAACCGGCCCAAAAGGCTTCGCGATCCGAGGCCGCCTCTGCGTAGACGGAGGGGTCCCTCAGGACGGCGTCGTCGGCGATCTCCGCCGGTGGTGAGAAGCGTCGTTCTTCGTGGAGGAGATCATCGAAGGCGCCGGAATCGGTGCTCATGAGCCGTTCTCTGCTTTTCGGTCTGGAAGGATCAGTACGGCATCAATCTGTATGCCTCCGGTACGCGAGCAAGCGCAGCCCGAACGCCCGACCTGCGACAGGTGCGAGCCGGTCCCCCCCACTCATGATTCAGCGTCTTGGTCGCGAAGGAGTCGGACGACCTCCGGAGCGTCCAGAAGCCGGGTGAATCCGTGCACGGCTTCCTTCGAGAACATGGACACCGTTGCGTGGCCCGCTCCCATCGCTTTCCGAGGAATCCGGATCTTGAAACGGATCTCCGTATCGGCGTGCTCCACCGCCTCGGCAGCGTCCGAAAGCCGGAGTCGCAGGGTCACGGGACGCTTGTGTCGGCGGTCTAGCTCCCGGGCCGAGGCCTCACCCAGAGAGGCCAAAACGCCTCGGGCGTTCCCGAGCGAACCGAATGGCGCCAGGTCGACGACCAGCGCCAGGTTGCCCGTGAGCCCGCGACTCGTCTCGTCGAGGTAGACGTCGATGCTCACGTGGTCCGGCCCGTCCGTCGGGTGGAAGAAGAGATAGGCGCTCCGTGTCGAATCACCCTCCCATCGGCCCTCGAATTGATGGCTCGTCGTCTTCTGTAGGCCCGACAGCTCCCAACCCTCACCCGAGACGCCGTGGCGCACAGCAGCGATCAGGGGCTCGAGGGTGAGGATGGGCCCGGGGGAGGCCGCCATCAGAGGAAGTCCCGCCTCGAGCGGCGATGTACGCTATTCTTCATGGTGTACGACTCCGTTGACACTTCTTCGTGAAGCCATGTAACGTAAGGCGTGACGGACGGTTACGAAGTCCCTGTCGACGAGGCGGAAAAACGTTCCGGAAATGGCCATGAGCATGCAGTCCACCGACCATCGCCTTCGTGAGGCTCTGGAAGCGAGCGGACAGCGCTTCACCGAACAGCGGGCGGCGGTCTTCCGCTACCTGGTGAGCACCGACGTGCATCCGACGGCCGACGAGGTATACCTCGCCGTACGGGAAGATCTTCCGGCGATTTCCCTGGCCACGGTCTACAAGAGCCTGGAAACCCTCGTTGGGTGCGGGCTGGCGGTCAAGCTGACCTACGCGGACCACTCGGCCCGCTACGACGGAAACACCGATCCCCATCACCACGCTCGATGCATGTCGTGTGGAAGGGTGCTGGACATTCCAGGGGAGATCCCCACCGCGGACATCGAGCATCTGCGGCAGGAAGCCACCGGCTTCACCGTCACCGGCTACCGTCTGGAGTTGTCGGGCTATTGCTCCGCCTGTCTCCCCGAAGGCGGGCCGAAGCCAGCCGCCGCCTGAGCCCGCTCGCCGTCGCCCCCCTTGCCCGCATGAAGATCCGACGGACGGTCGCGTTGGGGTGGCTTGCGGTGCTCTTGTTGTCGCTCACCACGGTCGCTGAGGCCCAGAGCACCGAGGAGCTGGGCAGCGACCTGCAGGAGATTTTCGACGGGTACCGTTGGGGGGACGCCCAGTGGAGCGCTCTGGTGACATCGCTGGACACGGGCGACACCATCTTCGCCATCGCGCCTGATGCGCCCCTGGCACCCGCTTCCAATGTCAAGCTCCTCACCACCGCGGCCGCGCTTCATTTACTCGGCCCCGACTTCCGCTTCCGGACCTGGCTCCTGAGCGAGGCTGACATCGACGATGGTGTGCTCCTTGGCGACCTCGTCATCTACGGGACCGGCGACCCCGGCATCTCGGACCGCTTCTATCGTTCCAAAGATGAGGTCTTCCAGCGCCTTGCAGACCAACTCGAAACCGCCGGCATCCACACCGTGACCGGCGATCTCGTCGCCGACGCCTCGTATTTCGATGGCCCTCTGCGCGACGAGGGCTGGGATTCGCGCGATCTGAACGAGCACTTCACCGCGGGAATCTCCGCTCTGTCGTACAACGAGAACGTGGTGTCCTTTCGGATCCGGCCCGGCGAACCCGGTGAGCCGCCCTTGGTCGAGACCGTTCCGCCTCACTCCGCTCTGGTCGTGGAGAATGCGGCGGAGACGGTGACGGGTCAGGCCCGGCCTCGCCTGGCCATCTTGCGCGACGACCCTCTGGAGCCGGTTCGCATTGTCGGTCGATTGCGGGTAGGGGCCCGCGATGTCTGGCGCCAGATGACCGTCGCCGTTCCGGCCGACTTCGTGGCGGCTTCACTCCGGGCCACGCTGGAGGAGCGTGGCATCGTTGTCGAAGGCGGAGACCGCAGCGTGGTCCGGGGGGGCTTCTCGACCGTCCCCAAGCTCGCCGCACCGGCCTTGGGCCGGCCGGGGCCTCGCATTCTCGCCACCCACGAATCCAGACCCCTCATCGACTACCTCCACGTCGTGAACAAGGAGAGCCACAACCTCCTGGCCGAGCTCATCTTCCGCACCATGGGCCGGGTCACGGAGGGCGAAGGCACTCCGCAAGCAGCGGCCACGGCCGTGCTCCGTACCCTCCACGAGATCGGAGTCGACACGACCAACCTGGTGCAGCGGGACGGGTCGGGACTGTCCGGGCGAAACCGGATCCCGGCCGGGGCGTTTGTGCAGACCGTCGAGGCCATGAGCGATGGTCCTCTCTGGGGGGAGTACTGGGCGACGCTCCCGCGAGCGGGTACCCGATACGAACTGGGCCGGATGTACCGGACAGCGGCAGCTGGGAACCTCCGTGCGAAGACCGGGACGATCCGCGGCGTTTCAGCGTTGAGCGGCATGGTGCGGTCCCGGGACGGTGAACGCCTGGCCTTCTCGCTCATCGTGAACGACTCCCCGTCGCAGACGCGAGCGAAGCGTCTGGAGAACCAGGTCGGAGTCCGCCTTGCCGAGTTCAAGCGACCAGACGGTCAGGTGCCGCCTCTGGTCTCTGACGGGCGCGACGATACCCCGGTGCGGTCCACGGCCTTCAGCGATCGCCATCGGGTCTCCCGCGGAGAGAGCCTATCGACGATCGCTTTGCGGTACGGCGTTTCCGTCGATGACATCCTCGACGTGAACCCGCGCATGGAGGCGAACCGGATCATCGCCGGTCAGTGGCTCGAGCTTCCGCGCAGAGGGGGCGGCGGACCCTAGAAGGCTGTCGAGGAAGTACGGCAGGCCGCGCTCAGACCGTGGGAATCGGGTTCGAACGGCCACGAGCCAACCGGAGGCGTCTGCGGAGTTCCGTATCCGACATTGTCTGGATGGTCCGCCTGGCCGTGCGCTCGGAGTTCCAACGAACGTCCCGAAGGGCCAAGGTCTCGTCCCCTTCTTCAGGCCTCAGCACCATGAAATACCGTCCCTTGTAGTCGGTGGACGCCTCTTCTGTCGCGGAGGCGACCCAGCGTCGACCTTCGGCATCGGTGAACTCATTCATGAAGACCTCTCGGCGTGGCGGTCCGGGGACCCGAGGACTCTTCGTCAGGCGACGGAGAGGGTGTCTCGAACGCTATCACCGAGTCCGCATTCGTCAAGGAAGAGCCCGAGGGTGTAGTCGAGGCCGCCCCGTTGGGCGACCGCCGTGGGTGTCGCCCCCACATAGTTTCGGAGGGCCCTCCGAAAGACCGCCCCATTGGAGTATCCGAGCTGACGAGACACGCTCTCCGCGCTCCGCCCCGACTCGGAAAGCCATTGGCTGGCATGAAGCAGTCGTGCCCAGAGGAGAAGGCTGCCGGCGGAGGGCAATCCCTGCTCCTTCAGCCGAACGGAGAGGTGAGCACGGGTCCACCCTGCCCAGGCAGCGAGATCGTCCGTGGCCCATCCCAGGAGCGCTCCATCAAGGGCTGCGCGGACGATGTGGCGGTGAGGAGGCGGCATCTGCACGCCCAGGGCTCGCAGCACCGTCGCTCGCGCCCCGCCGCTGCTGGCTCGAGCCAGTGCCCGGGCAATCTCACGTCGCACGTTGTCACCCGGGACCGCCTCCAGGTGGGGGATGGACGCCCGACCGAGGCGGAGGAGCATGACGCGATCCGCATGAGGTCGGAAGACGAGGACGAGGCCCAGACTCGGGAACTTGCGCCGAAGATCGGCGATGCGCTCGTCGGGTTCGGGCACGGTCGGTAGCCCCCCGCTGTCAAGGACGACACCCGTCGCGGGACGCTCCCGAACAAGCCATTGGAGGCGGTCCCAGGAGCTCGAACGAGCCACCACGAAACGGTCCGATGTCGCCTCGGAAACAACATCGGCGAGCCGTGGATCGGGGCTTAAGACTGGAATGAGCGCCATGATCTTCGAAAAAGACATACCCTCGCGTGAAAGTGATACTACGCTTCGGGGATCGTCTTCGAAAGTTCAAGTCAATATAGTCGCGAGCGGACGGCCGAGCGGCGGTCCGCAACTCGCTCTCAACAAACCAGGGGACTCCTGATGAAGACGCTTCGACGCACCCTCCTCGCCTTCGCTCTGACCCTCGGCGTCGCCGCCTGCGGGACCTCGATCACAGGCCCCTACACGCCCGATGGTGGTAATTATACGCCCGACGGTGGTAATTATACGCCCGACGGTGGGAACTACACTCCCGATGGCGGAAACGCGTCGGGCGGCTGAGACACCAGCCCGGAGTAGCGCAGGCCCCGGGTCGACGATCGTCGGCTCGGGGTCACGCGCTCAGGGCGCCAAGCACCTCGTCACGCATGGCACGGAGTCCGTCCCGGACGTCGTGGGGAGCGGCACTTCGGATGGGTACGGCGTTTCGCTGAAGGGCCCCGACCTCGAAGTCCCTTCCTGAAAGGTCCGCCAGGGCTTGCCGGGCGTTGTCGAGGACGACCTCGAAGGCATGATCCTCCGCGAAGGCGACTGCCTTCTCGAGCCATGACCGAGCCTCGTCACGACGTCCCAGGAGTGCGTGACCAACTCCACGGAAATAGAGGATCTCCGCTTTGGCCGTGGCGGGCCCGTCTCGCCAACCTAGTGCGTCGCATTCCGCGGCCCGGGCATCGAAGGCCGCGGGGTCCCGCCGAAGAGCAGCCATGTGGGCGTAGCCGTCGTAGGCATAAAGACGATAGTAATAGTCGTCGGCCGTCTCCCGAGCCACGGCATAGGCATCCTCAGCCGCGTGGATATCGCCCAGCTCCTTCAAGATCCAGGCGAACCCGACCAGGCATTGGGTGCGCGTTGCATCGGTGGAGGCCGTGTTGACCGCCCGCCAGCCGTGCCGCGCCGCCACCGGCAGATCCCCGGCGACATGCTCCAGGTTCATGAGATCCTGGTAGATGCTGGCGGTGGTATCGGCATCCTTGGCCGAGCCAGCGGCGTCGAGCGCTCCCTCGAATCCACTGCGGGCCGCCGTCAGATCTCCGCGGTCCTTGTGGATGACCGCGAGACCGGCACGGGTCCGCGCAATCAGGTCCCATAGCTCGGCCCTCTCCGCGATCTTGAGTGCCAGACCGTACCAATGATCCGCCTCGGCCCACTGGCCTCGGCGACGGAGCACACGCCCTCTGGAGCGGGCCGCCTCTATGGCCGTCTCGGGCTCACCGAGGGCAGCCGCCATCTCGAACGAGCATCTGTACATTTCCAGCGCGCCGTGGGCGTGGTCGTCACGCTCGGCTGCATGGCCCGCCTCCAGACTCACGGTCGCGAGTCGCGGCAGGTCGCCCGCTTCATAGGCGTGGAGAAGGTCGCCGAGGAGGAGGGCTTCATGCTCGTCGACGTCCTGGTCTCGGTGGATGGACTCCCGAGCCCGCTCCGCGAGTTCCTGACGCCGCTCGTCGGGCAAGACGAGATCGTCCTCAACCAGACCGACGACCAGCCGTCCCACCTCGAACCGGCGTCCCACGACCTCGGACCGACGTGTATTGGACTCGTATCCCTCGAGGTCCTCGAGGACGCGCCAGCCGGCGAACCTGGCGGTCTCACTCTCCTCAGCGTCCAAATCCCGGTGCAACACGATGGCCGATGCCTCGCCGGCAAGGAACATGAGACGGTCCCGTCGTTGCTCGTCCACCCTCACCCGGCGGGTGACCGAGTCCGCTACGAGGAACCACCCCCGGGCACCGTCGCTTCCCAAGGCCACCGCGAACGTGGCAACTCGCCCCCTGGCCGAGCCGATGACGTCGTCCAGTGCGCCAGGGACGCCGAGGTCCCATGCACGTTCGAGTGGGTCTGAAGAAAAGAAGCGCCGCGGACGGTCGGAGAGCAGGTCGAGGATCAGGTGCGGATGCACGAGCCCCGCACCGTACTCGTCGATCCACACCACAGCGACGCGGTCCGATCCGGTGAGATCGGCGACCTCCGCCAGGTGCTTCAACAAGATCCGCCGAGCCGGGTCCCCGTGCACCAACGCGCGGGTCATGGCCAACCGATATTGGCGTCGATCTCGGTGCTCGGCGAGCTTCAGCACCTTGGCTACGGACATAAAGTCTCTTTGTTACCGTTTGTTCTAGATTCCTTCAACTTACTGCCGCACGACGGCGCGACACAACGTCCCGAAACAGGGTGAGCATGCCGGAAGAATCGAGGAGGTTCCTCGCCGACCTCGGGCTCATCGCCGTCGCCGCAATCTGGGGAGTGAACTTTTCGGTCATGAAGGTGGTTCTGGGCGAATTGGACCCCCTGGCCCTGAACGCCCTCCGCTTTCCCATGGCGGCCTTGGCCATGGGTCTGATCCTCAAAGCCACACCTGGCCCACTGCTCCCCGACCGAGACGACCTTTGGCGCGTCGTCCTCCTCGGCGTCGTGGGAAACGTCCTCTACCAACTCTGCTTCATCATCGGGCTGGACTGGACGCTCGCCGGCAACGCAAGCCTTCTTCTCGCCACGACGCCGGCCTGGACGCTGCTGTTCTCCCGGCTGGCAGGTCACGAGGCCCTGACAGGAGCCGCCCTGGCCGGTGTGGCGGCAACCCTTGTAGGCATCGCCCTCGTGGTCCTCGGTCGGGGCGAGGCACTCACACTCGATTCCCGGACCTTGGCGGGTGACTTCCTGATGCTCGTGGCCTCGACGCTGTGGGCTCTCTACACGGTGGCGGGACTCGGCCCCGTGAGTCGCTACGGCGCGCTGCGGATGACCACATGGACGCTCTGGGTCGGGACTCCGATCCTCGTGGTCCTGGGGGTCCCCTCGCTTCAGGCCACCGACCTCGCCGGGGTGTCCGGGGGGGCGTGGCTGGGCGTCGTATACGCCGGACTGCTCTCGATTGCCTTGGCGTATCTACTCTGGTACCGCGGCGTCCGGATCCTCGGCAACAACCGGACGGCCATCTATTCGAATCTGGTGCCGGTGATGGCACTTCTCACGGCGTGGCTCTGGCTCGGCGAGGTGCCTGGAGCCTTGCAGCTGATCGGAGCCGCCATCATCCTGACCGGGTTGACGGCCGCCCGTTTCGCTCAGTCAGCCCGGTCTGGCGATCCAGGCTCGAGAGCAGCCGGCCCGAAGCCCCCGCTGAGCTCCGGGGAGGCGAGCCCCGCCCGATGGAGGATCTCAGGGAACTCGTAGTACAGCACGCCCTGGGGAGAGATGTCCGAACGGACGCGGAAGCCGTCGTCCATAGACGTGAGGATCTTCTCTGCGGCAGGGAGCTCGAGATTGAGGTCCGCGGCGACCTCGGTCACCGTGAGGGTCCCGCCCTTGGCCCCCGCCAACTTCAACACCTTGCGCTGGATTCCCTTCATGATGGCGTCTCGGCGGTCCTGCAGTCCCCTCCATCCCCAATAGAAGGTCATGCTACCGGCCCCACCGAGTACCGACCCAACTGCAACCGCGGCCATCTCCCATTCCACGAACCCGATGAGCACGAGAAGGCTCGCCAGCAGAACCAGCGACGTCCCCAGCACTCGGCGTTTGATCCCTGAACTGGGGAGCTTCTCCAGAGGCTCGGCCTCGATCATCCGACGCTCCGGCTCCGGCCCGGTGACGGCCAGAGCCCGAGACGCGTTCTCCCAACCCAGGCCACACCGGGGACAAACGAGGTGCTTGCGTCGGGCAAGCCAATAGACGAGGCCACCGAAGCCGTACGTGAAAAGGCTCACGCCCAGGAGAAGACCTACGTGTCCGGCTCGGCGGAAATAGGGCATGCCCTCGCCCTGGTACGAGCACCGAGGGCACCGCCGAACGCCCGACGGGCGCTGGATGGCCATCCCCACCGGGGTGGCCGTCCCGCACGTCGGGCACTTCACGGAACCGGGCTGAAGGCTCTCGCCGCAAGTGGAACAGCGCATTCTCTATCGCCGGAAGACGTTTCGCGTTCGGTTATCGACCCTACGGGGGCCGCAAGGCGAAGATTCAGGCACGATCGCGCCTTTCCCCACCCCGATGACCCCCTCCATGTCTACTTGATTCGGACCTTTCACTGGACCCGGATCACCCTGATCTGAAGCCCCGCCTGCGGCGGGATGACACCGCCGCCAGCTCCCCCGATGCGGACAGTCAGTGAACCACCGGCAGGCGGTACCACCTCAAAGTACGCCACGGAGGACGAGGGAAGCGACCCCGACCTTTCGAAGCCATCTGCGCTCAGCGCATCGGGTTCGAGGGGAAACGGGTCCTGGAGGTAGCTTCGGAGATCCACACCGGGATACTCCGTGGGTGCCGACTCCACGCCCGTCTCGTCGAGACGGACCGCTGCCCACCAGTCAGACAGCAAAGTAGGCCATTGGGTTCCCGTCTCGGCTTCGACATTGTCCACTCCGATACGCGTCGTCCGCCCGAGACGCGTCACGATCGCATCGCCGAAGCGGTCGGCGAGGTACATGACGTGGAGGAAGCCGCCACCCCGCTCTTCCAGGGTGCCCTGCCCGGTGGAGATGACCACCGACACCATTTCGGGTTCAGTGAGATAGCGACGCGAGCGCTCGCGAGCGCCGTCCCGGAAGAGCTCCTCACCGGCGGGATCCCCGGCGTCGGCATACTCCCGTGCGACGAGTTCTTCGGCGTACTGGGCAAGACCCTCGGAAAGCCAGAGCGCTTCGTTCGCTTCGGCCCCGAGAAGGAGCACACGCTGGTTGAAATGCACCATGTGCTGGAACTCGTGGGCGAGAATCCCGGGGACGACATCGAGGATGGCATCCTTCGACCGCGGGTCCGAAAATGTGCCGTCTGGGTCGGGCACCAGGGTGTAGAAAACCTCGCCGCCGTTGCTCCCTTCGGTTTCCGGCACCAGATCGATGCCGAAGAAGAAGCCGCCGACGAACCCCGTGGCACCCCGAGGCGTAAGGGCGTTCACCGCCGGCGAGAAGAGGATGACCACCCGCTCGTTGGCGTCCAGGTCGGACTCGGAGCCGTAAGCCGAGGTCACCGTCGGATGGATGAAGTCGTCGAATCGGTCGGAGAAGAGCTGGAGATCGGCCTGCGTGAGTCCCGACGAAGGGGCGTCCTCGTCCACGAAGAGGGCCGCACGCTCCCCTACGTAGCGAGCTTCTGCCGTAACCTCGGTGAAGTTGCCCACGCTCCGGAAGACCTGAAACGTCCTGCGCTCACCTACCGCCGGAGGTACGGCCGCCGGGCCCTGAGTCTGGGCCGGATCGCCACCCCACCGGACAGCACCACCTTGCCGGGTCGCCTCTTTCTCCAGAGCACGCAGGCGGTAGTCCATCGCGACCTGGGGGTCGGACGGGCCGGCTTCCCTGTCGGCGCCTCGATTGCCGACCACCTGACCACCCACCTCTTGAGTTCCCGCGCTTCGTGGGGCGGCTCCGGGAGAGCGCTGAATCGTGGGAGCGGGCCCCCTCGAGAAGGCCGCCAAGGTCGCCGTCGATGACAACCCGTGGAGGGTGAAGGAGTGGGAGGCGGCGCCGAGTCGACTGGTACTCTGGGCCATGACCACGTACGTGGCTGAGCCATCCCCCGGGAGCATGAGGCAATCGAAGCCGTCCGGATCATCGGCGTCGGCGACCTCCCCTGGCTGCAGGTCCGTCGGCTGTCCGCCGGCCCCGACAGACAGGCCGAGACCGTCGCTCGCTACCGAACCCAGTTGAGCCCGCACGAGGACGGAGCCCTCGGGGAGGCACGTCGGCACCGTCGCCGTCAGCTCCGTCGTCGAAGCAGCCGTAACGCGGCCGCGGATACCCGAAAACAGCACGACGTTCTGATCAGGATCCGGCGAGAAGTTGGCCCCAGTCAGGGTCACCGTCTCGCCTGGGGACGCGCTTACGGGTGACACGTCCTGAAGGACAGGTCGATTGACGAGGAAGAGCCGGAAGTCGGCGTTGGCCTGATTCTGCTGCTGGACCGTCGCCCTTACCGTCACCTCGCCGGTGGTCGACCCCAGTCGGACCATGGCACGCGATGAGCCCGTGGAGTCCGTGACGGTCGCCCCGGGCCCGGAGATCGAGGCGTCTCCAGCCTCGACTGACCATACCACTGTAACCCCTTCTCGAGGGACCTTGGTGACGATGGACCGGACGACGACTTGCAGAGGCTCGCCCAGGGTTTGCCCGGCGGTACCGTACTGGCTGTCACCGCTGGCGACGAGCGCCTCGAGAGGAGGCTCGATGATGTTGACCGGACTGGAGCACGCCGCGGACAACAAGAGCGCGGTGGGAACGGTTCCGGCGATCCATCGGCCCAACGACCGACGTTCCCTCTTCGGGTGGCGGGTCACGGAGCGCCTCCGGCACGCCGGATGCTCACCAGATCGACGATAGGCACGCCGGTCAGGGACGACGCCCCCGTGCGGATGCGACCGGTGATGGAGATGGACTCGAGAGGGACGAGCCCCTCGACCTCATCGAGACGATCCAGGGGAACTGCGACGTAGACGAAGGGCCCGTCGCCACCTCCGAAGCGGGTAAGGAGAAAGGGCTCGCCACGGAAGAAGTCCGTGCGGATCTCTTCCGCACGCTCCAGGGAGATGAACTGCAGGGTCCACTCCACGGCTCGTCCCGCACCCTCGTCGGGTCTGGACGCCAGATCTCCGGGCTCCAGAGCCGACGTCTCCTCGACAGGAGCGTCCTCGGCGGTGGGAGTGGCGCTACCCGGCATCCACATCCACCCCTCGAGCCGTACCCGGGCCCAGTTGCCCTCCCTGCGGACGACCTGGACGTCACTGGTGGGCCGGGCCACGGCAAGCGTGTCCCCGTCTGGCGCTACGAGGATTGCACCACCGGCACTGGCCACGAAATCGCCGGGGGCTCGGGCGGCGGGTGGACGGGGCCCGACAGGCGGGCTCGCCGCTGGTGGCGGGCTCGATGGGGCCGCCTCGAGCGAAGCATCCTGCAGAGAAGCCGTCCAGATCCACCCGATCCTGGAGACCCGTGCCCACGACGGCTGGCGTTCGAGCTCCGCCAGGAGGGCCCCCTCGACGAGGCGGGCGCGCACGGCGCCCCTTGGCTCGGCCCGGAGGTTCTCTCCGTCCGAAGCCGACACCACGAGCCCGAGGTCGGGGTCGTCACTCACCTGAAGGGAGGGCAGCCACACCCATCCCGACAGCTCCACCTGGCTCCATCCGTCGCGGCTGTCCAGGACACGCACCTCCGCGCCCGGCGACACCCGTGCCAGGATGAGTCCGTTGGGCTCGCGACGGAAATTCTCCTCGACCCGGACCGACGCAGCCTCCTGGGCGGTGACCGCCTCCGGAGGTAGGAAGAGGAGCCAACCGACCAGGAGCAACGCCCCGCGGAGGGTCCCCCATCGAAATGACATGTGGTCTGAAACGATCCGGAACGGAAGGTGTTACAAGTGCGGTTCGTCACCACGTAAGTGGTGTCGTATCAGGAATCTGCCCGGGGCGCCCGAGGGCGTCAATCATTGAAATCGAGATCGACGAGGAGTCGATTCACACGATGCGGCATCTCTTCTCGAGCGCCTCCCTGACGGTGGTCGCCCTGGCCTTTGCCAATTACCCCGTCACGAGCCAGACCATTCCATCGGCGTTCGAGTACCTCGAAGACAGGCAGGAGATCGGTGCGTACTTCGGAACCATGTCGGCTGGAACCGGCCGTTTCGGGTTCGGCCCCGACGGAGGTGCCACCTACGGGGTTCGCTACGCCGTGGAGCTCTCAGGACCTCTCGGCTTCGAGGCTCGCAGTGGCTTCGTAGACGGTGAACGCCAGGTCATCGACCCCAGTCGCCTACCCGGCGAGCAGATCATCGGTGCGGTCGATTCCCAGGTCCTCACCTTCGATGTCGGGTTCCGCTTCAGCTTCACAGGCCGAAGATCGTGGCACGGATTCGCCCCTTTTCTGACGGCCCACGCCGGCATCGCCACGGACATGCTCGAGACGTCGAGTCTCGACGAGACACTGCTGCCTGCCGACGTGTTCGACTTCGGCAACAGCTTCCTCGGAAGCCTGGGCTTGGGCACCCGTTGGTTCGTCACCGATCGCATCGCCACGCGGGTGGACGGACGGTTCTCCCTCTGGAAGCTCGACACACCTCCTGGCTTCAGCGATCCGGAGCGAGGCTTCGAGAACGTCGCGGACGGGGAATGGGTGTCGGGCAAGGCGCTCACGCTGACCATCCTCTACCGCTGGTGAGGGTACCGGACGCGGCCCAGCACCGGGGGACCCGGACGCGATGACTCCGGGTCCCCCGGCCACAGGCTTCTCCAACCGGCCCGCCGACTGGCTCCACGTCGAGGAGGCCTCGAGCAGGATTCTCCGAGCTGCGGTCCCCCTGACGTCCGAACGCCTGCCACTCCCCGCCGCTCTGGGGCGAGCCCTCGCGCAGCGAGTTGTCGCGACGGCCACGCTCCCGCCCTGGGACAACAGCGCCATGGACGGCTATGCGGTCCGAGGCGCCGACGTGCGAGGAGCATCGCCTGAAGCCCCCGTCGAGTTGGAGGTCACGGCAATCGTTCGAGCCGGAGGTGACGCCGACCACTCCGTCGGTGAGGGTCATGCGGTCAGGATCATGACGGGTGCGCCGGTTCCGTCGGGTGCCGACACCGTCATCCGGGTGGAAGACACCGACGCCGAAGCAGTAGACGGCACCGTCAGGATCTTCGACGATCGCGACGTCGGCCGTCACATACGGCCCGCGGGCCAGGACATGAGGCACGGCGCGACGCTTCTCGAGGCCGGTCACTCCATCACGGGAGGGACCCTGGGGGTTCTCGCCGCGGCGGGTCTCTCCGAGGCCGTCGTTCACCAGACCCCGTCCGTCGCCATCCTTCCCACGGGTGACGAGCTCAGGAAACCGGGTGACTACCAGGACGTACGCAGAGGGCTCGGTGTTCCCGAGTCCAATGGAGGCATGCTGTCGGCGATGGTGGCTGCCATCGGGGCCAGACCGGTTGAGCTGGGCATCGCGCCTGACGAGCCCGACGAGCTCGCGCGCCTCGTGGAAACGGGGGCGGGCGCAGATGTCCTGGTCACCATCGGGGGCGCGTCCATGGGTGAAGCGGACTTCGTCAAAGGCGTGCTGGACGCCGCCGGATTCGAGCTGGACTTCTGGAGGGTGAAGATGCGCCCTGGGAGCCCGGTGAGTTTCGGGTGGCTACCCACGGACAATGGGCGACAAGCCGTCTTCGGGCTGCCCGGCAATCCCTCGTCGGCCTTCGTTACGTTCGAGGCCTTCGTGCGCCCCTTCCTCCTCGCCCTGTCAGGGCACCGTCGGGTCGCACGCCGTCGTGTCACATGTCGGGCCGGCGAACGCATGGAGACTCCCGCGGAGCTCACCTACTTCCAGCGCGTACAGCTCCGGCGTGACGGAATGCACACCATTGCCGATCTAACGGGCCCCCAGCTCTCCGGCCTCGTATCGGGTCTGGCCGGCGCGGACGGTCTCGCCGTCGTCCCGCCGGAAACGATGGCGGTGCAGGCTGGCGACCCCGTCGAAGTCATGCTCCTGGACACCGGACCCGGCGCCCTGGAGGTCGACGTAGGGTGAAGCCGGCTGCCGTTGAGGGCCACGTGGCAGAGGGGCGCAGGAACGTCAGCTGGATGGCCCGTCGCCTCTCCGGCCAACGCCGGTGGTCGAGGCCAGCCCTCTGCCTGGCAGTGCTGACCCTCTCGGCGTGCGCCCTCCCCCGCTGGCCCGTGGACGCCCGCCTCACCTCGGGCTTCGGTCTCCGATTCAATGGCATGCGTCCCGACCTGCACCGGGGCGTGGACCTCGACGTGCCCATCGGGACACCGGTGACGGCCATGGCAGGAGGCACGGTGCGCTTCGCCGGCGTGCAGCGTGGTTTCGGCAACGTCGTCTGGATCGATCACATTGCGGGCTTTGCCACCGCCTACGCCCACCTTTCGCATATCGCCGTGGGTCAGGGCGATAGGGTGTCGGCGGGCCAGCCAGTGGGTCTCAGCGGGGCCTCCGGCAACGTCACCGGTCCCCACCTCCACTTCGAGGTGTGGCGCTGGGGGCGCCCTGTGGATCCCATTCCCGTGCTCGGCGGCAAGCCAGACGCCCACCGATGAACGAGCTGCGCAGGAACCGCCCGGCCCGCGTCAGTCTCCCTGCTTCAACACCCGGACTTCCTCGGTGAGCTTTGGAACGACCTCGAACAAGTCACCGACGATTCCGTAGTCGGCGACACCGAAGATGGGCGCGTCGGCGTCACGGTTGATGGCCACGATGGTCTTGGCCGTCCGCATTCCGGCCAGGTGCTGAATGGCGCCAGAGATGCCCACCGCAACGTAGAGCTTCGGCGCCACGGTCTTGCCGGTCTGACCCACCTGCTCCCCATGAGGTCGCCAGCCGGCGTCGACCACGGCGCGGGACGCGCCGAGAGCCACGTCCGCGCCGATGGCGTCCCGGAGGTCCTCGAGGAGGTGCCAGTTCTCCGGATCCTTCATCCCACGGCCGCCGGACACGACGATGGAGGCCTCAGTTACATCGAGCTTGCCGTCTGACGCCCCCTTCCGCTCCACGACCCGAACCCTCCAATCGGCCGGGTCGACGTCAGGAGTGTAGGTGGAGACCACACCCTCACCGCCGCGCTCCTCCGCCTGAAAGACGTTGGGGCGAATGGTGAGGGCAGCAGGCGTGGCTTCCAACACCACCTCGGCAAAGGCCTTCCCCGAGAAGACCGGACGGCGCACGGAAACGTGACCATCGACCACAGAGACAGCCGTCACGTCGCTGGCGAGGGGCACGTCGAGCTTCGCCGCCACGCGCGGGGCCAGGTCCTTGCCCAGGGTGCTGGCGGGGAAGACGACGGCGCCATAGTCGCCGGACCGGACGCGCGCGACTACCACGTCGGCGTAGCCCTCGGGGTTGTACTCGGCGAGGCCTTCGTGTTCGCCCACCTCGATGGCGGCGGCGCCGAAGGCCCCGAGAGAGGCCGCCGACACCGAGAGGCCGGGGCCTCCGATGGCCAGCGCATGGGCTTCACCGCCCAGCGCATCAGCGAGGGTAGCCGCGACGCCCACGGCTTCCCGGGCGGAGGACCCTACCTGACCGTCTCTCTGTTCTGCGAAGGCGAGTACGTTCGCCATGATGGAGCTGCTCCGTTGGATCTATGAAGGAATGGGGGGTGAGGGCGCCGGCGCCAGAGCACGGGTTCCCTCGGCAAATCGTCAGAGGGCGTTCGCCTCTTCCCGAAGAAGCCGGACGAGCTCGGGGACGGCGTCGGCACCCTCACCGACGATGCGACCCGCCGAACGTGCCGGAGGCTCTTCAAGAGCGGTGAGGCGGACGCGGCTGGGGGAATCGGTGGCCGCCCTTTCCTCCAACGGCTTCCGCTTGGCTGCCATGATCCCCTTGAGGGCGGCCAGGCGGGGCTCCGTGGGGCCCTTCGTCATGCACAGGATCGCCGGGAGGTCCACTTCGACCACCTCGGTCCCGCCTTCCACCTCGCGGTGGCACACCGCCGTCTCGCCCTGGACCTCGAAGGTCGAGACACCGGCCACACATGGGCGGTCGAGGAGCACGGCCACCATGGGGCCTACCTGTGACTGGTCGTCGTCGGCTGCCTTCACACCGAACAGCATGAGGGAGGCATCGGCGCCTCGTAGCTCCTCGGCGATCACCTTGGCTGTCGCCAACCCATCCAGGCTCACCTCGCCGGTGAGGAGGACGGCCTTGTCAGCTCCCATTGCAAGCCCCTTCCGCAGGGTCTCCTGGGCCGAGGAGTCTCCGAATGTCAGGAGCGTGATCTCCCCCGCCCCGAGCGTCTCCTTGTGGCGGAGAGCCGCTTCTACGGCGAAGGCATCGTAGGGGCTCATGTCGTACTTGATTCCGGCCTTCTCGATGGCGCGCCCCGATTCGTCGACGCGGATGCGGGCCTCCGTGTCCGGGACGCGTTTCACACAGACGATGACGTTCAAATCTCTACTCCGAGGAACGGTAATGCGGGATGGGTCGGCGCAGTTCCATGAGCGAGGTCGTAAGCTCCTGGCTTCGCGCCCGGTCTACACCTATGGGGTGCATCGGGTCCTACGGAAAATACATCGAAGGTGGACGCATTGGAGCCGCCGGCTCTCCCCTCGAACACCCTTCTACAGAGTCGCTCCCAGGAGGGCGAAGCAGACGGATGCGAGGGCGCCGCCGATGAGGGCATACGGGAGCTGGGTCCGGACGTGATCAATGTGGTCCGTCGCCGCGGCCATCGACGAGATGATGGTGGTGTCCGAGATGGGCGAGCAGTGGTCGCCGAAGATGCCCCCTGCCAGGGCCGCAGCCACGAACGGTGCCAACGGCAGTCCGAGCGTCGCAGCCGCCGGCACCGCGATGGGGAGCATGATTGCGAAGGTACCCCAGCTCGTTCCGGTGGAGAACGCGATCCCGCCGGACACGAGGAACACCAAGGGGAGGTAGATCCAATTGGGCATGGTCCCGGCCGTGACCTGTGCCACGTAGATGCCGGTTCCGAGCTCCTCCACCACATTCCCCAGTCCGATAGCGAGCATGAGGATGAGGGCGAGTGGGACGAGCGCTCCGGCACCCTTGAGGGCCACCCTGACGAGCTCGTCGATGGTGAACACGCCCTGGGCTTTCAGCAGCACCCATGCCACCGCGAGGCCCATCATGACCGACCAGAGCACGCTGGTGGAGCCCGAGCCCTCCCTGAGGTCGCCGCCTCCGGTGATGTAGAGACCGACGGGCATGAAGAGCACCATGGCCGCGATGGGTAGGAACATGTTTCGCGCCCTCGGCTCCACGCCCTCGAGAGGAGCGGGCGAAAGCACCTCCTCGTCGATCATGGGTGTGGCGTCGGGCCACAGGAGCGCACCCTCCTGGGTCCGCTTCTCGGCCTTTTTCATGGGGCCGATATCGATGCCGAAGAGGATTACGAGCAAGACCCCGACCACCGCGATCATGGCGTAGAAGTTGTACATGATCGACTGGAGGAAGACCCCGAGAGGATCCTCCACGCCCAGACCCGAGAGAATCTGGAGGTTGTAGGCACCCCAGGCGTTCAGGGGAATCAGGATGCAGATCGGTGCCGACGTCGAGTCGATGATGTATGCCAGCTTCTCCCGCGAGCACTTGTAGCGGTCGAAGAGAGGGCGGGCCACCGAGCCGGCGACCAGAACGGTGATGTTGGATTCGATGAAGATGACGATGCCGGTGGCCCACGCGAGAAGCTGCGACCTCTTCGCGTTGTTCACCCACTCCCTCGCCTCAAGCCACCCAACGAACCCCCTGACGCCACCCGATGCCTCGACCGTCGCAATGAGGGCACCGATGACAAGGGTGAACATGATGACCCGGGCGTCGCCAGGCGATCCCAGGACCGCCACCCAACTCTCGATGGTCGCGCCCACGGCGGACACGGGATTCCAGCCGTCGAGGATGGTAAAGGCGAGCCAAGAGCCGCCCGCGAGGGAGAGGTAGACCTGACGAGTCCAGATGGCGAGGACGATCGCCAGCACCGGGGGAAGAACGGAGATCCAGGTCGGATCGCTCATGCTCGTCTCATGGTGTAGGGTTTACCGTGGCGCCGTCGGCCGCGGGCCTCATTCGTCGAGGACCGGAGACCCCGGGGAAGCCTCGAACATAGAACCGATGAGGCCAATCCGCCGCAATCTTGATGCCCACCCGCCCGGAGACACCGACGTCTTCGCTCGCCACCCTCCATCCGGGGAGGACCACGAGGGGCGGGTATCGGAGATCATGTCCGTAGAGGGCATCCGTCACACCCATGGCGCGAGCGAGGCGGCCGGGCCCCTCTGCCAGCGGCCGTCGTCCACGACGTTCGAGCATGACGTCCAAACCGTGAACGGGAAGCAGCCCGCGGAGGAGGACTGCCTCTCCTTG
>JABDLS010000136.1 GCA_013002885.1 Gemmatimonadota bacterium
GCCTCGCCGACGACCCCGAGCTCCGACGTCGCCTCGGCAACGCCGGTCGCGCCTTCGTCGAGCGCAACCACACCTTCGACGCCCACGCCTCACGCGTCCACACCCTCTACGACTTCATCGCTCACTCGATCTCCGACGACCACGGGGCCTGATCGGTCGATGCACCATCGCTGCGGGGAACAAAATGCCGGGAGCGGTGACCCTGCGTCACGCGTGCGCGATAAACACTTGTTTCTGAGCGTGAGATTTCGTACCGTGGCGTGGCACGCTTTTCGCTGCAAAAGGGACGTGAGTTCGCCAACCGCAACCCAGCGAGGCCGATTGCGCCATCCAACGCCGGTAAATCGACTGTCTCCGCATGCCTGGGTCGCGGGGTGAGGATCCTCGTCATTGCACCGCAGCCGTTCTTCGCGGAACGGGGGACTCCCATCGCTGTGCGGCGCCTGGTCGAGACGTTGTGTGCCGACGGCCATGAGGTCGACCTGTTGACCTACCCTTTCGGCACGGACGTAGAGGTCGAGGGTCTGTCGATTCATCGTGCCCGGACGTTTCCCGGCGTAGACGCTGTCGGCATCGGCTTCTCGCTGCGCAAGCTCCTGCTCGATCTGATGCTCTTGCCGAAGTTCTTCCAGATGGCGAAGTCCGGCCGTTACCACACCGTCCACGCAGTCGAAGAGGCCGTCTACCTGGCGCTGCTCCTACGGCGAAGACACCAGGCCAAGGTGGTCTACGACATGGACTCGAGCCTCGTCGATCAGTTGGCCGACTCGAACACCGTGTTCCGCCTGTTCCGGCCGCTGCTCACCCGCATCGAGCAGTGGGCGATCCGCCACGCCGACGTGGTGGCTCCGATGTGTCAGGACCTCGCGGACTACGCCGTCGACATTCGGGAAACCGAGGACGCGGTCGTGCTGCACGACGTTCCTGTGGAGACGGCCTCCGTCGCCTCTGCCCTGCCGCTGACCATGAACGGCGCGAATGAAGGCCGACCGCTCGCTCTTTACGTGGGCAACCTCGAAGCCTACCAGGGCATCGACCTCCTGGTGGAAGCTGCTGGGCTCTTGCCGAGGGAGTCGCCGGTGTCGATCCAGGTCGTGGGCGGACCCATGAACGAGGTCGAGCGTTTCCGTTCTCTCATCGCGGAACGCGATCTGAGGGACCGGATTCAATTCCTCGGACCACGTCCGTTGGAGCAGCTCAATGAGCGGCTCGCCCGAGCCGACATACTGCTCTCACCGAGAAGCAAGGGGGGCAACACGCCCCTCAAGGTCTACTCGTACATGGAGTCGGGTCGGGCAATCCTGGCAACCCGACTCAGCACCCACACGCAGGTTCTCGACGATTCGACCGCGCTCCTGGTCGATCCGTCACCGGAGGCCTATGCCCGCGGACTCGCTCGCCTGGCCGGCGACGAGGAGCTTCGCAATACCCTTGGCGAGTCGGCTCAGCGACGGGTGAGACGCAGCTATTCGCCCCGGAGCTTCGCCCGAAAGGTCAGGGATATCTACGGGTCGCATCGCCCTCGAGCTGCACACGCGGGTTCAGCATGGGGGCTCTCCGATGTCTGGCATGGTGCCGATCGGCGGGCCTCTGGAGAACGGCGAAGGGGAGGCGACCGCCGCTCAGGACCCCGCGCCGGTAGAGAACGCCGAGTCGGCGAGCGACGAAGCCTCATACACGCCTGAGCACCACGACGTCTTCGCAGGAGCGTCCCATGCGATGCGTGGTTACGGGTTCGACGGGCAATCTGGGCCAACGCGTTTGTAGGGAAATGTCGGCGGCCGGATATGAGGTGGTCGGCCTCCACCGAGCGACGAGCGACACGAGCGCGCTCGACGACCTCGGTGTCCTTCGCCGCGAAGGCGATGTGAAGGAGCCGGAGTCGTTGCTGCGCGCGTTCCAGGAGGCCGACGTCGTGTTCCACGTCGCGGCGCTCTTTCGCGAAGCCAAGCATCCCGACAGCGAGTACTGGGCCGTGAACGTCGACGGCACCCGCAACGTGTTGGACGCGGCCATCGCCCTTGGGGTCCGAAAGGTCGTCCATTGCAGCACGATCGGCGTGCACAGCCACATTCCCGAGCCGCCGGCCGACGAGAGCGAACCGTACCGACCGGCCGACACCTATCAGGTGACCAAATGCGAGGGCGAGAAGTTGGCGCTCGAGTACTTCCGCGACGGCCGGGTGAACGGTTGCGTGGTGCGGCCGTCGATGATCTGGGGTCCGGGTGACGGTCGGCTTCGCAAGCTGTTCCGTGGAATACAGCGGCGGCGGTTGCCCGTCATAGGAAGCGGCAGAACCCTGCTGCACTGGGTGGACGTCCGCGATGTGGCGCGCGGCATGCGCCTGGCAGCCGAGAAAGCCGACAACTCCGGCGAGGTCTACATCCTGGCCGGCGCTGAGCCTGTCCGGCTGGACCGGCTCTTCGGTTTGATCGCCAGCCAGTTGGGAACGTCGGTGCTCCCCGTTCGGGTGCCGGCCGGCCCACTCGCCTTGCTGGGCGACGTCGTCGAGGCCCTCTGCAAGCCCTTCGGGATCGAGCCCCCGATCTATCGACGCCGCGTGGGCTTCTTCACCAAAACGAGAGCCTTCGACTGGTCCAAGGCTCGCACCGATCTGGGATATGCGCCGACCGGCTCGCTCGAAGACGAGATCAGGGACATCATCCGGTCGTATCGGGCGCTCGGCTGGCTGGACTGATCGACCGGCTGTCCGTGCGGCCAGGCCTCGTCCAGTAGGCTGAGGCGGGCGGCGCCCAGCTCCACGAGGACCCGTTGGAGAATCCTGGCAAGCATCCCGCCTCCGGGACATCTTTGAAGGATGTGCTCCCCCCAACTCCCCGAGGGCTCGTACGCGCCCGATCGTCCAGCCGACGTTGACGTCGAGCCCCCCGTCCCGGATTCGGACGGTCGTGGTGGCATGGGCCCCCTGATGATGTTGACCGGGGCCATCGTGCTCTCGGCGACGACGCTGGCGGTGGCGTTCTCGCCAGGAACCGGTGGGCGGTTCCAGGCCCTGCTTACGGCCATCCACGGCCACGTAGTGGCGACCGTGCCGGGCCCCATCATGCCCATCGCAGCCAGGGGCGCCGAGGTGTTCCTCAGCCCCTGGCTCTACTTGGTGATGTTGATCTGTTTCCTGGCGGAGCGCTACTTCCCCGCACGGGCGGAACAACGCTTCTTCAGCGTCGGCTTCGTGCAGGATCTGGTCGGTTGGTTCCTGGTCAACAGCCTTCTCCGGGTGGCGTTGATCGGCGCCTTTGCAGCTACCCTCGACACGCTTTTCCAGACCCGTCTGAGCTTCCTGAGGATCATTCCGACGGACGTCTGGCCTCCCGCGGTGGGGCTGGTCGGGGGTCTACTCGTGGCCGATTTCCTCAAGTGGTTGCACCATTGGATCCGCCACAAGGTGCCCCTCTTCTGGGTATTCCACGCGGTGCACCACTCTCAGCGCGAGATGAACATGTTCACGGACCTCCGTGTGCATGTCGTCGAGTACCTGATCGCTTTGCCGGTCGTGGCTGTACCACTGTTCATGCTCGGGCTCACCGACATCACGGTGATCTGGATTCTCATCCTCATGGAGTCGTACAGTCGCGTCTACCACGCCAACATCCGGTCGGACTTCGGCGTCCTACGGTACGTGTTCGTCACGCCGCAGTCCCATCGGATCCATCACTCGTCGGACCTGCGGCACCACGACCACAACTTCGCGGTGGTGTTCAGCTTCTGGGACCGACTGATGGGCACGCAGTGGGACGACCACACGGAGTACCCGGACACGGGCATCCGTGACCCGGCGTTTCCACACGAGACGTCGGCGTCGCCCGCCGGAGCGCTCGGCGACTACGCGCGCCAGACGATCTATCCATTCAAGATGGTGTGGAACGCGGCGATGGGACGCGGGTGGACCATCGGTGGCGCCGATGACCGGAATTAGCAAAGCCGGAGCTGGACGGGGAGGCCTTTTCACGCTGGCTCGCCTCGGGCTCGCCGTGGCGCTCCTGGCATTCGTCCTGAGCCGTGTCGAGTGGACGGCGGTCGCCGCCTACCGGCATACGCTTTCCTGGCCCTGGCTCGCGGGGTTCGTCGGGCTGATCGCATTCGGTCACCTGGTCAGCTCGGCCAAGTGGCGGCTGCTACTCGCCGCAACCGGCCACCATGTCGGCCTGTGGCGGCTCACCGGTCTCTATCTGGCCGGCCAGTTCTACAATGCCGTCTTCCCGTCCACCATCGGCGGAGACATCGTGCGGTCCCTCGGACTGCGCAGGATCATCGGCGACACCCGGGCCGCGTTCGCCTCTACCGTCGCTGAGCGCTTCACGGGTGCGGCGGTGCTCGTTGTCATCGGTGCTATCGCGACGCTACTCGCCCTCCCGCACCTCATGAGCACGAGGGACGGGATCATCGACGGGCGCCTCGCCGCGCTGCTGACCCTCATCGCCATCGTAGGGACCACGGTCGCCATGGCCGCCGTGTTGAGCACACGAACGCTGGCCGGGCTGCGCGTTCTGCTCGGAGCCGTGACTGCCGTTCGGCCATGGCTGGACAAACTCGATCGCTTCCAGGGCGCCCTCCGTGCGTACCGCCGCAAGAAGACGGTCCTGGCGCGCGCCATCGGGTACAGCGTCCTCTTCCACGCGACCGTCATCGGAACCATCTATGCCGGATGCCGGATGATCGGAGATCCCGGCGCCGGAGTCGGAGTCCTCGACGCGGCTGTCATCACCCCGATCATCCTCCTCATCGCGCTGCTGCCCCTCACCCCCGGCGGGTATGGCGTCGTACAGTGGGGCTACATGGTGACGTTCGCGGCCTGGGAACTGGGCGACGTCAGCGACGCGGCAACCCTCGGCGTTTTCGTGTCCCTGATGCTCACCGCCTGCAACGTCGGCCTGAGTGCCATCGGCTACGCGGTCCATACGCTCTCCTCCAGCTTCGACGCCGACGACCGCGAATCGACCAGCGGGCAGACCACCCCGGCCGCCGTGGTGGACGCGGAAGGCTCGGCGCACATATGAGTCCGCGTAAGACCGTGAGGGTCGCGCTGGACGCCCGCTTCCGTGTGGAGAGTGGAGCCAGCACCTACGTGCGGGCCGTCATCCCCCGATTGGTCCAAGCCGCCCCGGACACCGAGTTCCTCTACGTACGATACGCGGGTCAGTCCTTGGGCGGCTTGCCGGAAGCCCCCACCATCGAGGCCCCGCTCGGCTCCGCTGCCCGGGACCTGGTCTGGACCAATAGAGCCCTGCCCAAGGCACTGCGACGCCGGGGGGTCGACCTCTACCACGGCCTCAAGCTCTACGGCCCGCTCCGAACCGGCGTGCCCATGGTCCATACGGTTCACTCCATCACCAGGTCGCGAGAGAGCGAGTTCCCCATGTCTCCACGTCAGCGCGCCATACACGAATACGGAAACGCCGTATTCAAGCGCAGCTGCCGCCTCCTCGGGGTGTCGCAGTACGTGAGCGACTTCCTCGTCGACGAGTTGGAAATCCCCAGCGAGCATATTCGCACCGTCCATCTCGGTGTACCGGGTCACTTCCGTGAAGCCCTCCTGCGCCCCGATCGGCCGGTCTTCGGAGCACCCGGGCTCGGTGACGCCCCCTATGTCGTTTGTGTAGGCAACGTCGAGCGCGTCAAGAACCACGCGACCGCTGTCAGAGCGCTGGCCAGGATACGAGGCAGTGTCCCTCACCACCTCGTCATCGCAGGCCGCACGGACAAGCCCGCGGCGGTGGAGTTGAGGAGGCTGATCGACTCGGAGGGACTCGCCGACCGGGTCCACCTCGTGGGTTTCCTGGACCTCGCTACCCTGGCGTCCTGCCTCGATGGAGCCGAACTCCAAGTGCACCCGTCGCTCTCGGAGGGGTTCTGTCTCTCCGTGCTGGAGGGGATGTGCGCCGGCCTCCCGATCATCGGATCGGCGATCCCCGGTATCGTCACCGTGCTCGGCGACGCGGGTCTCACCCTCGCCGACCCCTTCGACGACCGGGCGCTGGCCGACGCGATCCTTCGTTGGATCGAGGATCCGAAGGAGGCGAGACGGGCTGGCGAGCGAGCACGGGCCGCTTCGGACGCCTTCACCTGGGAGCGCACGGCACAGCGGACCCTCGCCGTCTACCGGGAGTGCCTCGCGTCCTGACCTGCCCAGGGACCGGATCTTGCAGCGGGTGGGTATCAGCACCGTTCTTTCGAGCTTCCGCCAAAGGAGCCACACAGATGTCGACCGTCGTCAGCAACGGGTTGGGGCGATCCTTCATCGTTCTCGCCACTCTGCTCACCCTCACCGGATGTTCCACCAATCTCCGCAGCGGCGCCCTCGGCGGCGCCGCAGCCGGCGCCGTCATCGGCGGCATTGCGAGCGGTAGCGCCCGCGGCGCCATCATCGGCGCTGCTGTGGGTGGAGCTGCCGGAGCCGCCATCGGCGGCATCATGGACTCTCAGGCCGAGGACCTGCAGGACAAGCTCCCCAACGCCCGTGTGGAGCGGATCGGTGAAGGGATCCACATCACCTTCGACTCTGGCATCCTCTTCGACGTGAACTCGGCCAACCTTCGCGCCGCCTCACAACAGAACCTCCGAGACCTGGTGGCTTCGCTCGAGGAGTACGAGGGCACCGACGTTCTCGTGGTGGGTCACACGGACTCGACCGGAGAGGCCGCATACAATCAGAGCCTGTCGGAGCGTCGTGCTGACTCGGCACGCACCTTCCTCGTCGATGGCGGCCTGGAAGCCGACCGCGTCACGGCCCTCGGCCGCGGCGAAGAGGAGCCGATCGACTCGAACGATACCGAGGCCGGACGTCAGGAGAACCGCCGCGTCGAGGTCGCCATCTTCGCCAGCGACGAGATGCAGCGCGAAATGCTGCGTCGCCATGGTGGAGAGATGACGCTCCGCTAGCAATGGCGAGCCCTGGGTCCTCTCGGCCCAGGGGTGACCCCACGACAGAGGGGCGG
>JABDLS010000142.1 GCA_013002885.1 Gemmatimonadota bacterium
AGGGCGATCCCCATACTGGCCAGGCCGTTGCTGATGATGCATCCGCCGGGGCAGTAGGTAGGGAAGTTCCGGGCGATCCACATCTTGTGGCTGCCGACGTCGCTGATGAGGAGGCCGTGGTCGGGAAGGGCTTCGCGAACGATGCTGAGCACCCCGGGCACATGGAAGGCATCACCGTCGTTCAGTCGATAGCTGTCGATGTCGTCCCGGATTCGACTGCGAATGGGCCCGTACCAGTCAGTGTCGAAGGTGCGGCCCGACTCGTCGATCCGACGATGCAACTCGACGAGGCCCGCAGCCACGTCGCACACGATCTCGATGTCGGGCGTGTAGTGGGTGAAGACGTCGGCGGGCTGGAAGTCCAGGTGAACGATGCGCTTCGTGCCGTCGGGGTTCCACGCTTCGGGGTCGTACTCGGCGACGTCGTAGCCGATGGCCAGAACCAGGTCGGCCTCGTGCAGCGCTTCCATGACGTAGTCGGCGAAGCCGAGTCCGACGGCGAACAGCGACACGTCGAGGCGGTCGGAAACGGCGCCCTTACCCATGAAGGTGCTCACCACGGGAATGCCGTGCCCCACGGCCAGCGCCTCCAGCTCCGACGTGCCCCCTTTCCGGATGACGCCGTTACCGGCGACGATGAGCGGACGCTCCGAAGAGGCCAGGAGCTGCAGCGTCCGTTCGATGGCTTGGCGGTCGGGCGCTGGTCGGCGGGCGCTGCGCACGGGAAGAGGGGGCGGGGGGTCGTCGAGTTCGACGCCGGCGACGTCTTCCGGAAGCTCCAGGTGGGTCGCTCCGGGCTTCTCCGCCGTGGCGATCTTGAAGGCCTTCCGCACCGTTTCGGTGACGATGTGGGGATCGCCGATGGATGCGTTCCACTTGGTGATCGGACGAAACATGTCCACCACGTCGATGTACTGGTGGCTCTCGTGGTGGAGACGAGTGGTTGAGCCCTGCCCCGTGATCGCGACGAGCGGAGCCTTGTCGAGGTTCGCGTCAGCGACGCCCGTTACCAGGTTGGTCGCGCCGGGTCCGAGAGTCGACAGACAAACTCCGGCCTCCCCGGTGAGGCGCCCCCAGACGTCCGCGATGAAGGCCGCGCCCTGCTCGTGCCGTGTCGGGACGAAGGTGATGTCGTCCGATTCATGGAGGGCGAAGAGCAGGTCCTCGTTCTCCTCACCTGGCACGCCGAAGACGTAGCGTACGCCTTCCGCTTCGAGACAACGGACGAAGAGCTGGGCAACGTTCATTTCGGCGGGTCCATCGGGTGCGATGTCGGGGAAGGCTGGAGCAGACGGCTACGCCGATGTGGGTGCCAGGGTCCGGTGGGTGGCGTGCGCCGACCACGAGATATGGATGGCAATGGGGTACGCCGGGCAGGCGCTCATCGCAGTCCCGGACCTCGAAGTCGTGGTTGTCGCGAACGCCCGCTGGCGCGGCATGCGGCGCTCGGCCCGGGCGCAGTCGGGAGAGATCCGCGGCTTCCTGTTCCGCCGTCTGCCGGAACTCCTGGGCATCGACATCGGGGTCCCCGGGGAGTGCTCGTCGGGCTGACTACTCGTCTCTGAGCGCCACCACCGGGTCTACGCGCGCGGCTCGGCGGGCGGGCACCCAACTCGCGGCGAGGGCGACGGCGAGGAGAAGCCCTGGAACACCGACGTACGTGAGCGGGTCGGTCTTGGAAACGCCCACCAGCAGACTCTCGACGACATCCGCTGCCGCGAAGGACACGACGAGCCCCAGGACCACGCCCGCACCGGCAACCACCATCGCCTGGCCGAGGATCAGGCGCAGAACATCTCCGGCCTCGGCACCGAACGCCACACGAACGCCGATCTCCCGTGTCCGCTGTCGAGCCGAATAGGAGATCACTCCGTACAGGCCGAGGGAAGCGAGGACGAGAGCGAGGACCGCGAAGGACCCGATGAGGGCCAACATGAAGCGGGTCTCCGCCATGGCGTCGCGGACGTGGGACTCCAGGGTGGCGAAGTCCGCCATGGGCACGTCGGGATCGAGCTGGTTCAACTCCTCGCGGATGGTCGAAAGGAGCGGCGTGGGGTCCCCCGCGGTGCGGACAGTGAAGGTCGGGGGAAGGAAGGAGTTGAAGTGATAGGGGACGTAGACTGTTTCCCGGCCGTCGGCGGCGAGGGATTGGGAGCGAACGGGTGCCACTACTCCGACGACCTGGACGTTGGCTCGCTCCATGGAGAAGGTCTGCTCGTTGAAGTGATCGAGCATGAGTTCCTTCCCGATGGGATCCTCATCGCCGAAGGCGCGACTGGCCAGTCGTTCATCCACGACCGCGACGAGCAAGGCCTCCTGTTCGTTGTCCGCCACCGTCAGAGCGCGTCCGGAGACCAGCTCGATGTCCATGGCTTCGAAGTACCCTGGCACCACGGCCTTGTAGTCGGCCTTGTTGGCCTGGTAGTCGTCCTCCGTGATCCCGACGCGTCCAAAGGAGCCAACGGAATAGAGATCTCCGCCTGCCAGAGGAAGGGGGGCGACTCCTCCGACCGCGTCTACTCCGGGGATGTCTCCCAGGCGCTCGCGTAGCCGGTTGACGAAGTCGGCCCTGGACTCCGCGGTGTAGTACTTGAGGAAGGGTATCGGCGTGCTGAAGGTGACGACGTTCTCCGGATCGAATCCGGGATCGACGCGCTGGATCTCCGAGAAGCTGCGAACCATCAGCCCCGCGCCGATGAGGAGGACGAGAGAGAGGGCGACCTCGGCTACCACGAGGGTGGTGCGCAGGCGATTGCTCCGGAGGCTTCCCGAGTCGCTACCCCGGTCTTTGAGGGAGACGGCCAGATTCCCGGCGACGGTTCGGAGGGCCGGAGCGAGCCCGAACACCAGGGAGGCGACGAGTGTGATGCCCGCTGTGAATACCAGAACGCGCCCATCGATGGTGACCGCATCGAGGCGTGGCAGATTCCCGGGACTCAGGCCTGCGATGACGCGCACCCCCCACCAGGCGAGGATCGTGCCCAGTACCGCGCCCGCGGCACCGAGAAGAGTGCTCTCCGTGAGCATCTGACGAACGATTCGGCCACGGCCGCTTCCGAGGGCGGCGCGGACCGCGATCTCCCGTCCTCTTCCGGTCGCGCGCACGAGAAGGAGGTTCGCGACGTTCGCGCAGGCGATCAGGAGAACCAAGGCCACCGCACCGAGCAGTGCGAGCAACGCGGGTCGGGCGCCGGACACGACATCGTCGTGCATTCCGTTGACCACGATCTGCATGTTCTGGGTCGCGTGGAATGGATGGGTGGCCCGCAGCCGCGAGGCGATCCCGTCCATCTCCATCTGGGCATTCTCCAGCGTCGCCTGGCTGTCGAGCCGTCCCACGACGGTGAGCCAAGGGCCATCTCGGGCGAACTCTGTGAGGTTGCTGGGGAGCACCATCCAGACATCGATGTTGGTCGGCATGGCCGCGTCGGACGGCAGATGGATCCGGAAGTCGGGTGAGAGCACACCCGCGACCACCGAGCCCCATCCGTCGACCTGGATGGTCCGGCCTACGACGTCCGGGTCGCCGCCGAAGCGGCGTTGCCACGACCCGTGGCTGAGCATCACTGTGCCGGGCGGAAGGTCCGGCGTCGGCCCCCCGAAAGCCGAAGGATCGATGGGAAAGGCGTCGTCGGCGGCGAAGCTGCGCCCCAGCAACGGGGTCACGCCGAGCACGTCGAACAGATTCCAGGTCGCGTAGCCCACCATGATCTGCTCGGCTGGCCCTTCCCCCGTGAGCGTACCGGCCATGCCCATGGCGCCGGCGAACGACTCGAAAAGTGTCGACTCGACCCTGTAATCTCCGAGGTCCGGACCCGAAACCAGGGTCCGCTCGACGTTGGTCGCCGGTAGCCTCGTCCAGACGAGGGCGAGGTCCTCGGGAGCGTCGTAGGGTAGGGGTCTGAAGAGGACCGCGTCGGCCACGCTGAAGATGGCCACGGTGCTTCCTATGCCCAGGGCTATGGTCAGGACCAGGACAGCCGTGAAGATCGGTCGTTTGGAGAATGACCGTACGGCGTACTTCACGTCGGCGAGCAACACCCCCATGGCAACCCCTGCTTTAGGGCGCGAATGGTACGGGTGTTACTGCGTTGGGCACAAGCGCAGGCACTCGATACATGATTTCGGACTGTCAGGCCCCTACGCCGTCCTGATCCAAACGGTATCCGAACTTCCGGACGGTGAGGATGAACCGAGGGTGCGACGGATCAGGCTCCAGCTTTCGTCGGAGCTCTCCGATGTGCGTGTCCACCGTCCGCGTGGCGATGTTCACACGGTGCCCCCAGACATTACGCAGGAGGTCGCGTCTGGACTGGGCCGCACCCCCTGCTCGGAGCAGGGCCACGAGGAGGTCGAGCTCCCGGGGAGCGAGAGCCACGGTGTCTTCCCCTCGTCGGACCGAGCGTTTAGCCACGTCCACCATCACCTCGCCGAAGCGATACACGGGGGAGGCGGGAGGGCCGTCGGGCTGGTTGGTTCGCCGAAGCAGGGCATCGACCCGGGCGAGGAGCTCTCCGATGCCGAACGGTTTTGTCAGGTAGTCGTCGGCCCCTCCCCGGAGCCCCGCCACCTTGTCCCGCTCCGCCCCCCGGGCCGTCAGGATCAAGACAGGAGTGTCGATCCCCCGGGCTCGAACCCGACCGAGGACGCTCATGCCGTCCAGCTCGGGGAGCATGAGATCGAGGATGACGAGGTCGTGCTCCGCCCGAAGCATGGCCTCCAGCCCCTCGCGCCCATCGTGGGCCACGTCCACCATGTGACCGTCGACCTCGAGATTTCGTCGGATTCCGAACGCGAGGTCCAGCTGGTCCTCGACGAGGAGGATGTCGCTCACTGCCCCATCTCCTGCGGCGACCCCAGACGAACGACCACCCTGGTGCCGCCGAGGGGTGACTTCTCGAGGCGCGCCTCACCCCCGTGCCGCTGGGCGAGCGCTCGCACGACGCTGAGGCCCAGGCCAGTACCGGTCTCCGAGGGGTCTGGGCCTGCAAGCTGCTCGAACCTCTGGAATGCGCGGCCTCGCGATGCCGGCGGAATGCCCGGTCCGTCGTCGTCGACGGTGAAGGTGACCCCGTCCCCGTTTGCCACCGAGATCTCGACGATGCCTCCGGCTCGGCCGTGACGGACTGCGTTGTCCACGAGGTTGGTGAGGACTCGCGTGACCGCGACGGGGTCGATGAGAGCTTCGCCACCATCATTCGAGGCGAGTACGATGCGGCTGCCACGCTCCGCAGCGAACGGAGCCATGCCGTCAATGACGTCGGCGACCACGGCGTCGAGGTCCGTCGGTTCGGGGCGGAGGGACCCGTGCCGGCCGGAGGCATGAAGGAGGTTGTCGATGAGGTCCTCGAGAACCTCCGTCTGCCGTTCTATGATCTCGAGGGCGCGTTCTTTGTCGTCTGGATCAGTGAGGTGACCGCGGCGGAGGGTCTCGCTGAACATCCGGATCTGTGTGATCGGTGTCCGAAGGTCGTGGGAGACGTTGGCGACGAAGGATTCACGGAGTGCCGACAGTCGGTCCGACCGTCTCAGCAAGGCCATGGCCGCGTAAAGAAGCGTCGCGGTCAGCAGAGCCAGGAAGGAAAGGAGATCGAGCGACGTAACCGGCCCGGCACCGGCGATCAGCCCCCTCGCCATCTCCGCGTCGAGACGTACGCTGACCGCCACTCGACCTGCTTTCGGAGCGAAGGCCCATGCCTGGGGCCCACGCGTCGAGACGGGCAGGGCTCGTCGATAGAGGGGAGGCTGGTCCGGGGCAAGGTGGATGCCCACGTCGAAGAACTCACGGCTCGATGCCTCGTCCACCAGACTGCGGGGAACGAGGGCCGTGCGATCCACGATCCGGCTATACCGGCCGACCGGGGCGTCGAAGTGGAGGAGGAATCCGTAGACGCTCTCTCTCCCATAGGCCTCCTCACGCCGGTACACGACGGCACGCGCCTCCTCACCCCGCAAGACGACGTAGGGGGCCGGGGGAGGGTAGCTCGGGAGGTGGCCGCGAACCTCACGCTGGATCCACGAGCGCGTAGCCGCGTCGGCCCCCCCGCGGTGGAGCACGATGCCGCTGTCCGCCAATGAGAAGTACGCTGAGATGGTCCCAGGCGGCAGCGACCGCTCGGCTGGTGGCACTGTTCGTGCGACCTCCCCCGCGATCCAGCTGTAGTGGGCCGTGTGCGCCGTTTCGAGATGTTCCGGAATGACAGCGCCGTACCAGCGGTCCAGCTCTGTGGCGACACGTTCAGCACCGAACGCTGCGAAGTCCTCGAGCATCGTCTGCACCACGGCTCGATGGGAGCGCAGTGCGAGTAACGACTGAGCGAAGAGGGCGAGGACTACCAGCAAGGACAGGGCGAGCAGGACGACGATGCTCTGGCCGCTGGCCCAACGACGGCGCCCCTGCCGGCCCGGCCCCTCCTCCGACGGTGGGATGTGCGTCACCTCCTACTCAAATCCTCCAGCAGGCGCTGCCCCAGCTCATGGTCTGGATGGCGTGCCAACCAGGCCTCCGCCAGGACGATGGCCCCTGCCGGGTCTCCGCTCAACGAACGCCCATAGGCGAGATCCTCTGTCGTGTTGTACGCATCCGGATATTCACTGTGGTTCAGCTCGAACAACCGCAGCCCGGCCGCTTCCTGTTCGGAGCGCATCAGCCGCCATCCCAGGAACGAAAGGAGGACGGAATCAAAGGCCTCGGCCGGGTGCTCGGCCTTCAGTTCGTCGTATCGACGGACCATCGCATCGATGCCGTCGGAATCGAGGGCCTCGGCCATTCGGAGGTGGATAAGACCGTGATAGGCCTTCGTATCATCCGAGTACTCGATGTTGGCCCGGTGAATCGCGGCCGCTTCTTCGACGTCACCTGCAGCGGCGATCTCGTCCGCTACCTGAGCGAGGACCGGCGTGCGGAAGTCGTAGGCGTCGGCGGCGAAGTAGCGGGAGCGGAGTGTCCTGTAAGCTTCGAGCAGCCCTTCCACTCCACCGGAAGCGTACTCCCGGGACAGCACCTCCGTCAGCGGCATGGGATTCGTGCGGCCCGCGTGGCAGGTGTAGCAGCCCACCTCGCTATCCCAGTTTCGCTCGATCTCTGCCAGATGCCGATCGTTGATGTCTTCGACCATCGCCATCATCGCCCTGGCCGTACGCTTCTGGGGCTTCTCGTCGGAAGCCCAGTCCCACTCCCCGGTGGGGGTGGCCATGGAGCCCACGTGGCAGAAGAGACAGCCCTCGTTGGCGCGTCGGGGAAGCCCGAGGCCCCGGAGGTTGTCGAGCATGAGCCGATTGAGCTCCGAACGGGTGATGTCGGCCGGTAGCACCTGGAGGTTGGTGTACTCCTGGCCCGCCGCAGGGGTTGATGGCGCACCCGCAGTGAGGATTGCGATGACCACGACGGGCGTGGCGGCGTTTCGAGCTCGCTTCTGCATCCCCACTCTCTCCATTCACAGGCGCATCATCTCCCCACCAGATAGTACGACCTGCCGCCACAGCGTGCCCACGCCCTTACCGTTTCCTGACAGACCTCTGTCCGATTCATGGATCGCCACGGAGGGGTTGCCTGCATCTTCCTGACGAGGGGACGGCGGAGGCGCGGCCCTGGGTCACCAGCGGGAGGAACGGGAGATGCGCGAGGCAGCGGTTGGATTGGGGGTCCGTCTGGTGCTTCTGGGTCTGGTGGGGGTCATCCCGGCTGCCGCCCAGGATCGTCCCATGCAAAACCTCCAGTACTTCTCCACCGACATCACCAGGGACAGCCTCGTCCAGGAGATGCGTCAGTTCTCCTTCGCATTGGGAGTCCGTTGCCAGTACTGCCACGTAGGGGGCGACGGAGTCTCTTTCGAGGGTGTGGTCTTCGAAAGCGACGAGGACCCCGACAAACGCAAGGCGCGCCATATGCTGCGGCTCGTCGATGTAATCAACGATGGACTCCTACCCATGATGGTCGACCGGGACAGCGCCGAGACCCGCGTCACGTGCAAGACATGTCATCGCGGCGTGGCCAAGCCCGCCCTTCTCACGGATGTCCTGCTCGCTACGCTCGATGAGCACGGTCCCGACTCTACGGTGACCCAGTACGACCGTCTGCGAGCCACCACCATGGCGTCGGGCATGTTCGACTTCGGGGAGTGGGAGATGAACACCCTGGCGGAGCGCCTTGCCCGGGACGGTCGCCCGCAGGATGCCATCACCATCTACAGCAAGAATCTCGAGCACTATCCCGAGTCGGTTTCCATCCTCCTGGCCCTCGGCCAGCTCAATGAAGAGATCGAGAACGTGGGCGAAGCGGTGGACTACTACCGCCGGGCGTTGGAAGTCGCTCCCGGCAATGGCTTCGCAACGGCCAGGCTCGAGGCTCTGACGGGAAGGCAACGCCGTAGCCCGTGACGGGTCCGAGTGCCTGAGGTCCGCCTCGCTGCCTCAGTTCTCTTCGGTGATGATGAGGGTTGCGTCGGCAGTGGCTGCTGCGCCGACGACCAATCCGTCGGGGGTTGCCCTGACGCCGATGACCTCCACGTCATGGACGGTGCCCTCCAAGCGCACCCCCGGCGTCAAAGAGCGGTTGAGCCCTTCATGCAGCCGCTCGGCCGCCCACTCCACCACCGCGTCGACTGGCCAGCGGGCTCGCTCCTGCAGCAGGGCCTCCAGGCCGGCGTCCGCGATCCAGGACGCGCCGGACACGAGAAGGCTGGTGGTCGCGACCGAGAAGGCCAGATCGGGCACCGACGCATAGCCCGACTCGGCATCATAGATCGGCGTCCCGACGAGAAAGAGCCGGCCTGCCACTGTTCCGGCGATCTCCGCTTCCAGAGCCACGCGTCCGGCCCCAATGCCGCTGAGGCGCGCGGCTCGTACCTCCAGGGTGCGTCCTCCGGCTTCGATGCGTATGCCGGCGAGGGCTTCGGTCAGGAGGCGACTGGTTTCGCCGTACTCACCGAACGCTTCGACGAGAATCTGGAGCGGGCCGTCACCGACCCCGGCGCCGAGAGGAGGGAGAGGACGTTGTATCGACTCAGGCCGGTCACCCACGACGATCCTCGGTCGAGCTTCCAGGCTGGCCGGGATCCGGACAACGGAGCCCTGTCCCTGGATGGGCCCTCGACTCACGGCCTCCGGGCGAATCTCCAACCAGATGTCGTCGTCGAGTTGGATGGGCTCGGCGAGGACCGACCACCAATCCTCGAAGCTGGACCGGACGTCGGCGGTACCCACGATGGAGTCGATGGCGGGCGTCTGACTCTCCACGAAGTCACGGGCGGCAGAGGCGACACGGTCGGCGATATCGATGCCGAGAGCCGTCACCTCGCACTGGTCTCGGGCATCGGTCGTGAGAGGGTCAAGGCGTTGGACCTCCGTCGTGGCTCGCAGACTCCAGTCCGAGGCCAGGTCGATGGGAGCGTGAAGGACCACCTCGAGTCGAGGCCAGACGTCCTCGGGGTCCGTGGCACACGCGTAATTCACGTCGGGCAGGAGGGGCAGGTGATACGTGCCCCGGACCCGGTAGGCGACAATGGCCGAGAGGGTCGCCGCATTGCCCTCGAGCGAGGCGCGGAAGGGGGATCGAGCCAGCTCGATGGCGGCGGTGTTCTCGGTGCTGTCTCCCAGGGCTGCGGGCTGGGACAGGTCCCCCCAACGGCTGGGCACGTGCTTCTCCACCTCGTCCAGCAGGGTGACCAGATCGACCTGGACGGGCACCGGGAGGGAAGAAACCGGGAGTTCGAGGGGCTCGGCGTCTTCAGCGGAGACGGCGGGGCGGTCGGGCCGTAACGATCCGTCGCTTCGCGTAAACCACCAGAGCCCGACGACGCTCATGGCCAGGAGCACAAGAAGCGAGATTCTGCCCCTATTCGAGGAGGCGGAGTCGGGATCGCTCCAGGCGGTCATGAGTCGAGGACCTCGATGCTGGCGCGACCGAACATCCTGCCGGCGGCCGTTCGAAGCACCACTTCGTATTCGCCCGCCTCGAGTGGCGCGTCCGTCGGGCGCCACGCATCCCATACCCGAAAGCCAAGATCGTGGGCGAGAATTTCAATCTCACGGGACTCGCGGATGACGGTTCCATTGCGCTCCCAGACCATCGCGACCCGCGTCGGCACCACGGTGGGGGCGAAGACCTCCATGAGAACCACAACCGCTCCATCCAAGTCGGTGAGTCGGGCCCGGCCGGTGAAGGTCTGGATAGGTTCGAGCGTCGACCGTTCGATGTCCCGGCTGAACGTCGCCGAATCCAGGCGCAGGGGCACGGGAGGCACCAGCTGCGGGAAGCCCAACGCCACGGCAACGAACACGAGTGCCGCGCCCCCCACCCGTGCCTTCACCCCGGTGGTCCAGGAGATACTTCCGGCGGCCAATGGGACGGCGCTCACGATGGCCGCCACCACAGCGATCCGAGTGGACCAGATAGGGGCCAAGGGCATGAGGATGGGCAGGAGCAGGTTCAGTGCCGCGAACGCCACGATGGCGAAGAAGGCAACGCTGGCCACCGGACTCGTACGGAGCCAGCGATCGAAGACCAGGTCCAGGCACGACACGAAGGCCAGGGCCCCGAGCCCCAGAAGGAACACCATGTTCACGGATCCGACGACCGTCGAATACGCGTAGAAGGGCAGGAGAAAGAAGAGCGTCTCCTGGTACATGGTCCGGGTCAGATACGAGGTGGCCTCTTCGCCGAGTCCAGGGACCCTCGGTGAGCCTTCTTCCTCCCGGGGCGAGTCGGGGATCCGACGACCAAAGAACATCGTCGACGCCCAGGTGAGCGCCAGGAAGAGCACGACCCAGGGAACGAACGCGTAGCGCTCACGAGCGAGCCAGACGACGAAGACGCCGGTGGCCAGGGCCCAGAGCGAGTGCAACGTCCAGAAGAGATGGCGGTGGCGGCTCCAGAACGCCCGAAAGCCGCCGCCTCCCGATTGGTCTTTGGACTCCAGAGGGTTGTCTGACATGCGTGGGGAGCCCGGCTCCTGAAAGCGTCGGTGGGGTCATGTCGCCCTCGGGTACCGCCGGGCGACGGATGCCAAAGATCGCGGGCAGGAGGGGCCGGGAGCAATCCGTCGGCGGCGGCGGCGAAGTCGGCGCACCGGCGTCAGGGCAGGAGCCAGTCCATGGCCTGTTGTTGAACGGCCGGAGGGAACTCGTGTCCACCCTCGAACTGCACGTACTGGACGATGAGGTCCATCTGCCTAAGCTCAGGCAGGATCTCCCGGTGGGTGTACTCCTCGTCGAACACCGGGTCGGAGAGGCCGTGGGCCATCCAGACGAGAGGACTCCCGCGCTGTTCGGGGCCGGGTGTGAAGAAGCCGGGGGCCACCGAGATGATGTGGGTGAAGAAGTCACCGTTGGAGACGCCCAGCGAGAGGGCGTACGTGCCCCCGTCCGAGATCCCCATGAGCGCGATGCGCGCGGTGTCGATGTTGCAGCGTTGAATCACATGATCCAGCGCCAAGCTGAGGAAGATCACGTCGGACCCGAAGCGACCCGTGATCGTCAGGTCCCAGCTGCGATCGCGTGACTCGGGCGCGAGCAGGATCATGCCCGCTTCCTCGCACACGTCGAAGAACGCTCCCCAGCCGTCGACGTCCATGCCGCGTCCGTGCAGGGCGACGAGGAGGGGCGCCGGGGTCTCGGGATCGTAGCTCTCGGGCACGTAGAGGTACCCGTCTCTGCCTACCGTATCGATCCCCAGAGGTGTCTTTCCGACTTCCGGCTGAATCGTGGGAGCGCGCCGGTTGATGGTCAGATGCGCCGGGTCGAACTGGGGCCCGAGCAGGGCCGATTCGTCGGGGACACAGCCCGCGACGCCGAGCCCGACGAGGCCGGCCCCCCCGGTGGCGAGGAAGCGGCGTCTGGACATGCAGAGTCCGACGTCGTGGCGGGAGTTACTCATGAAAATCTCGTCTCCAACTCGCTCGAGGTCCTATCTTGCAGCTTCTCGTACGCTCCGCCCGGGCCCCGATTTCTCTCGTGACACGCATCGTCCGACTCCTGACCAAGCCACTGTGGCAAGAGGACGCGATGGCGCGCCGGACTCGGCGGATCCGACAGGCCCTGGTGACGCCTGTGATGACCCTCGCCGGGATCATCTGGGGAGCCCTGGCCGCCCCCGCGCCAACCGAGGTGCTGGGCTGGGTGGCGGGTGGAGCATTGGGTTTCTCGCTCATGGGCTATCTGTACTTCCGACTCGAACCGGCCATCCAGCATCTGGGTGCCCACGTCTTCGGGGGACTGGGTTGGACGGTTGGCCTGATATGGGACTGGATCGTCATCGGCGGGGTGGTCTTTCTGGTCACGGACGTCCTCGGCATGCCGACCTTCGAGGCCGTCACCAGCGCTGTACTCATCGGTGGTACTTATGCCATGGGACTGGCTTGGTTCTTCGACGATGGCGGGAGCCGGGCGCTTTCCGGCTTCCTCGCCGGTAGCTGGGGGCGACGTCGCGTCCCGTTCTCCCACATCGAGTCGAAGATCGCGGGAGGGGACGTCGACGGTGCCATCGAGGCGCTTCAGGACCATGTCATGAGGCATCCAAGGGATGCTCGGGGGTGGATCACACTGGGGCGGCTGTTGGACAAGGAGCGCGACGATCCCGATGGGGCGTTCGCTGCCTTGCGAGACGGCCTCGAAGTGGCGCGACTCACCCTGGAACAGAAGCAGCGCTACCTCCACGAAGTGGTGCGCGTGTGCCGATCGTGCGGCGCGCTGGACCGAGCCGTCCCCCTGCTCATGAGCTACCGCGCGGAGCACGAAGGAACGATCCAGGCGGATTGGGCCGACGCCCAACTGCGACGGATCGGAGAGGGCGCCGAGCCCTGACTCGGCGCCCCCGACCGCGACAAGAGCGTAGCGGGCCGCCTAGGAGATCGGCCGCGAGCGCTTCTTCAAGACGAACAAGCCCTCCTGCAGGCTGGTGACGATGATGGAGCCCGACTCGAAAAACGGGTACGTGCTCCAGGCTCCACTGAAGCCTGGGCCCGTCTGGTAGGGCGACGTGTCGAAGCTGCCTACCTCCACTGGGTTCAGCGGGTCCGACGTGTCGAGGATGTGCAGCCCGTACCGGTAATTCGCTTGGTAGGTGAAGTCACCCTTCACGTAGAGGTTGTGGGCACTCGCGGGCATGGAGCCCATGAATTCCTTGGCGAGCACGGGATCTTCGAGGTCACTCAGGTCCCAGATGAGCGTCCTCGTCGTGCCCACGTTGCCGGCGATGACGTCGCTCTCGTCGTCCATGATGAAGTACTGGTGGTCCTCGGTGACCCACCCCTGGTGCATGTATGCGGGGTTGGGGTGCGAGGCGGTGGAGAGCTGGACGGGGTTCTGCTTGTCCGTCACGTCCGAGATCTGGAACTGGTTGCCCGACATCCGGAGGCAGATCTCACGGTCCTGGAAGCGAGCGTCGGCCCCGTGGTAGATGACGCACTGTGCATCGTGTGTGCTGCCTGGATCCGTGCACCCCACGAAGGTGGGGTCCAGCGGCTCGCGGATGTCGACGACGTGCATCCCGGCGCACCCTCGGCTCGTCAGGTATGCGTAGCCGGTGTCCTCGTTGATGATGACGTTGTGGCTGCTCTCCACGACGTTGGGCCCTTCGCCGCGATACAGAAGGTCGGGCTCGAAGACCGCCGGTGGGTCGGTGATGTCGCGCAGTCGTTTCAGGTCGAAGACCTGCATCCCGTGGGCGCCGGCCCCGTCCGCGACGATGAACGCGTGATCCCGGTACGTCTTGATATCGCGCCAGAGCTGGGAGCGCGGAGTTTCGTGCGTCTTCGGCAGATCACCCACCAGGACCGGGTTCACCGGGTCGGTGATGTCCACGAACGAGGTTCCGTCGTTGCGGCCGACGAGGGCGTACTCACGTCCGGTCACCGGGTCCGTCCAGCCCCAGTTGTCGTTCGTACGGACGCCGCGCGAGTCTCCAGGTGCCTTCAGGAGGGAGATGGGGACGTAGGCGTACAACTCGATCTGGTCGCAGTCGAACAACTCCACGGCGCCCTCGTCGCAGCGGCGCTCCTCGCCGAGCACTGCGCCCAGGGCGTCGGGTTCGCTCACCAGACGGTCCGTCTGGCTCCACGCTCCGGAGGCGTCGCGCTCGAACACGAACACACCACCCGCACCGTGATCGAGGCCCGATGCCGTGACGACGGCTACATCGTCGCCCGTGAAGACCCGGTGCCCGAACGAGTCCTCGGTGTTGGTCTCTTCCTCTGTGAAGCGGAAACGAGCACTGGACTCCACGACCTGCCCGTCGTTGGAGAACACGAAGGCCATTCCGTTCTCGAGGCCGCGGGTCACGGGAGCGCCCACCCATATGTCGTCTCCTGTCAGACCGACGGCGGCTCCGAACACGTCGCCTTCGGCGGCGTCGGGGGCTTCGATGCGGACGGGCGCGGACCAGGTGTCGCCATTTCGGGAGAAGGCGAACGCCGCCCCGAATCCGAATGCCGCGCCGGGCGCGCCGACGATGGCACGCCCATCGTCCAGGGCGATGTCTGCTCCGAAGGCGGCCTCGGTCTCTGCTGCGACGGTCAGCTCACCGGTGTGCCGCCATACCCCGTCCTCGAGGGTAAGCTCGAAGACACGCCCGGCCTGTTCGACGGTGGCCGCTCCATCCGTGACGGCCGATTCCGGAGCCCCGACGAGGGCCCGATCACCGGCCAACGCGATGGCCGCGCCGAAGGCGTCTCCCTCCGTCGCATCAGGTGCCTCGATGCGTTGGCGCTCCACCCACGATCCATCGGCAGTCCGCTGGAAGGCGTACACGCTACCCGGTGGCGGCGGCGGCACGTCTTCATCGCCCCTGCGCCGGCGTGGGCGGAGACGGCTCATGTCGGTCGGCGCGCGTGCCTCGCCGACGAGGAGCCAGTCTCCCCCGGCGGCGAGTGCCATGCCGAAGTCGGTGCCGCAGTACCCGTAGGCATTGCAGCGGGGATCGAGCCCCTCCCGATCGCCCTGGGCCAATGTCTCCGAGTGACTCCAGGTACCGCCGTCGCGTTCGAAGGCGTGCACCGCTCCGCCTCGCTGACCCACGAAGAGCGTGGTGCCGGACATGGCCAACACCGCACCGAATCCGTCGGCCCGCTCTGCGTCCGGAGCGCGGAGCCGGTCCACCTCCACCCAACCGGAATCCTGTTTCCGGTAGACGTAGACCATCCCGGGTCGGAAGCTGTTGTTCGGCTCACCGACGACGAGGGTGGTGCCGTCGACCACCACGGTGTTGCCGAACGAGCTCGATTGGGCTGTGGCAGGAAGGCTGTAGGCCGTCACGGCCAGCAGTGCGATGAGAAGACGGGGCAGGGTCATGGATCCTCCGAGACGAGCTGGCGCGAGGCCGGAAACGTCTGTCAGGCTATCGCCGGTCGGACCAGGAGACAACGACGGCCGCCTCGGGTATACCTATCAAAATTGGTGCGCTGCGGCTTGCCTAATAGCTACTATTGATGTTGGCACGTCTGGTGAGCAGGACGGCAGCACCCCTACGAGGACCCCCAACTCGTGCACGAACCCCCACCCGAGGGCAAGGCGGAAGGGACCGCCCGCGCCCTGATCGACCTGGACCTTCTGGGTACCGGGCCTGATGAGCGTTTCGATCGGTTGACGCGTCTTGCGCGTCATCTGTTCGACACGCCGTTGGCCCTGTTGAGCCTCAGTGGATCCGACCGAAGGTGGATCAAGTCGCGCATCGGTCTCGATCCCAGCAAGCCGCCCCCGGAGCTGTCTTTCTGCAACCAGGCCATGGACGAGGACATGGTCATCGTCTCCGACGCTTCCCGGGACGAGCGCTTCCGCGACCACCCGGCGGTCCGGAACCTGCCGGAGATCCGGTTCTACGCCGGATGCCCCGTGAAGGGACCCGACGGCAATGCTCTGGGCACGCTATGCGTCATCGATCACGAACCTCGAGAGATCAACGAAGAGGAAGCGGGCGTTCTCAAAGACCTGGCGTGGATGCTCGAGCAGGAACTGAAGTCCCTCTCACTGGCTACCCGGGACGAGCTCACCGGCCTTACCAACCGCCGAGGCTTCGACGCGATCGCCGAACAGACCATCGCCATGTGTCGACGGGTCGGTGAGCCGGCGACTCTTCTCTACTTCGATCTCGATGAGTTCAAGCAGATCAACGACACTCTCGGGCACGTCGCAGGCGATCGGGTGCTCCGCTCCTTTTCCCACCACCTGAATACGACGTTCCGGGACTCGGACGTGGTGGCTAGGGTCGGTGGCGACGAGTTCTGCGTCTTGCTTACCTCCGCTACCACCGAGGATGTGGAGCGCCCCCTTTCCCTCCTCGCGGGTCGGCTGAGAACCCGGGGCGGCGAACCGTCGGTGGTCTTCAGCGTCGGTGTAGCGTCCTACGATCCCTCGCGTCATCAGTCGGTGCAGGCTCTGGTCAACGAGGCGGACCTGCAGATGTACCGGCACAAGCGGTCCCGGGGGGGCGAGCAGGGGCGGCGGGACTCGTAGCCCATCGGATCCGATGGCGCCGCACCGGGGGGGCCTGAAAAGGCAGCCTTCTAAAGTGGCGCCGCGGAGCCGGTCTCCGTCCTCGTACCCCTCGCTGGGACGACACCGAAGAGAACTTCCAGGTATCTCCTGAACTCTCTGATGTGGCTCGACATGAGGCCCTTGTCGCCGAGCGAACGACTCAGAATGAAGGCTCCCTGGAATACGCCATATGCCAGGTCGGCCAGCAGGTATGGATCGACGTCCTCCATCACCGGTGAGTGCTGGAGCATCGCCTCTTCGAGCATGCCGCCGAGGACCCTGCGCCAGTGCTCGATGGACTCGACGATGATCGCTTCGGTCTCGTCGTCCAGGACGCCCGCTTCGTAGGAGAACGAGGCGAACAGGCAGCCGGCTTCTTCCGGCTGCATCTCCTGGAAGACGTCTTCGTGGAGAGCGAGAAAGATGAGCGCCCGTTGGAGCGGATCGGTGGCCAGGCGCTCGGCTCGCTCGCGGAACCCCTCGACGAAAGTGTAGTCGGCCTGGCCGTACCGCACGATAAGGGCCCGGGCCAGATCGTCCTTCGACGGGAAGTGATAGAAGAACGTCCCTCGACTGATACCAGCCGCTTGCTGGATGTCGTCGACGGACGTGGCCGCGAACCCCTTCTCGAGCACATGCGCCTGGGCAGCGTCGAGGATGCGCTGCTTGGTTTCGTTTCCGTCTCGGGGCATCCGCGGGCTCGTGGTTGTTGTACTCAGTGGTCGAAATCAGAGGCTTCAGGCCTCGCCGCCGTCCTCAACTCTCGGAACCCTGAACCAGAGGATCTGTTCCGATATCCCCGTGCGGCGGCTTGTTACGGTGGAGGCGTTTGACATTCCATCCTCTACGTATTTATACTGACCGGTCAGTTTAATACAACACGCACAGGCATTGCAGGTCAGGAGAAAGCATGATGATCGATTCGACCGGGTGGCGAAGGGCCGCCACAGCTGTGGGTCTGACGCTCTTCGCGGCGCTCCCGTGGGCGGCGGCGGCGCAGGGAGTGCCAGACGGCTCGGCTGTACCACCGCTCTACGACGATCTCGGTGAACACCACGTAGCGGTGACGACCGACAGCCCCGAGGCCCAGGAGTATTTCGACCAGGGCATGAGGCTCTACTACGCCTTCAACCACGCGGAGGCGGTGAGGGCCTTCCGCGCCGCTCAGCAGCTCGACCCGAACTGCGCCATGTGCTGGTGGGGTGAGGGACTGGCCTTCGGTCCCAACATCAACCTGGCGATGGATGGGGAGTCAGCGCTTGCCGCGTACGCCGCCACCCGGGGAGCACTCGATCGTGTGAACCACGCGTCGGAGAAGGAGGGGGCGATGATCGAGGCGCTGGCTGTCCGCTATGCCGCTGGCGCCCCGGAGGAGCGCACTCATCTCGACCGGGCGTATGCCGAGGCGATGGGCGAGCTCGCGCAGGACTACCCGTCGGACCCGGAGATCCGGGTCCTGCACGCCGAGGCCCTCATGGATCTGCGGCCGTGGGACTACTGGACGGAGGACGGGCGGCCTCAGCCGGGCATCCAGACCGCTCTCGATGGACTCGGCTTCGTCCAGGAGATGGACCCCGAGCATCCAGGCGCATGTCACTTCTATATCCACGCCGTGGAGAAGCTCTTCCCTGAAAGAGCCGTGCCTTGCGCAGAACGCCTCGCCGGCCTCATGCCGGGTGCCGGACACATCGTCCACATGCCTGGCCATATCTACATCCGGGTGGGCCGGTACCAGGAGGCCATCGAGGCCAACCGCCACGCCATCCATGCCGACGAGACGTACATCAGCGATCAGCGTCCGGCCATGGGCATGTACACGGCGGGATACTACCCCCACAACTACGACTTCCTGGCTTTCGCCTCGATGATGGTGGGTCAGGGTGACGAGGCCGTGGAATCTGCCCAGAAAGTGGCGGGTCTCCTCCCGGACGAACTGTTCGGTGCGCCGGGCATGGGCTTCTTGCAGCATTGGTCAGTTCGCCCACTCCTCTTCCAGGTCAGGTTCGAGAGGTGGCCTGACATCCTCCGGCGTCAGGCTCCTGCGGCGGATCGACCCCACTCCAGGGCGGTGTGGCACTACGCCAGGGCCCGTGCCCTTGCGGCCAGCGGAGACGCGAGAGCCGCCCAGGGGGAGCTGCGGGCGATCCGGGAGATCATGGCGAGTGGCTCCCTGGAAGGCCTGAAGATGGAGTTCAACGCCTCCCCCGACCTGGTGGCCGTCGCGGAGCGGGTGGCGACAGGATGGGTCGCCGCTGCGGAGGGTCGCTTCGACGCTGCCGTTTCCGCCCTCGAGGAGGCCGTCGCGAGGGAGGATGCGCTCCTCTACGGCGAGCCGCCGGAGTGGTCGGTACCGACACGCCAAGACCTCGGCGAGGTGCTCCTCCTGGCCGGTCGCGCCAGCGACGCCGAGGAGGCCTTCGAGGGCGACCTGGAGCGTTTTCCGGAGAATGGTTGGTCCCTTCGAGGTCTAACTCGGGCGCTTAGGGCCCAGGGACGGGATGCGGAGGCGGATGAAGTCGAGCGCCGTTTCTCCCGGATGTGGTTGGGCGAGTAACACCGAGGGTGCCACCTCTTCGGGTGGCACCCTCCAGTTCCGGCTCGGCTAGCGCGGCAAGACTGCCTTGGGCATGTGCATGCTCACCAGGTAGTGGGGCATGTCGACGGTCTCCGAGATCTTCAGGTCGGCGGCGAGGGATGCCAGCACGTAGGCATCCTCACGCGCCATCCCGTGCTCGGCCTCGAGGTAGTCGATCATGGCGAGGACCGCCTTCCGGGTGGCTTGGTCGATGTCGGTTCCGAAGCCGGTGACCGCGTAGAAATCGCTCGTCTCGTACTCGGGCTCGGCGATGTCCCGGAAGTCGGCGAGGACCTCCAACTCCAGGACGATCCGCATGGGCGCCTCGATAGCCGTGCCGGAGACCTCGCCGTCGCCTTGCGCGGCGTGGGTGTCACCGATGGAGAAGTTCGCTCCCTCCACCGCCACGGGTAGATAGACCGTCGTCCCGACCTTCATGTGACGGTTGTCCATGTTGCCGCCGTTGGCCCGGGGCGGGATGGTGACCAGGAGCTCGTCGGTGTCCGGCGCCACGCCGAGGACCCCGGGGAAGGGGTCGATGGGGATTCGGATCCCGTTTCCGAAGTCCGCGTGGGTGGCATCGGGGCCGAGCTCGAACGTTTTGAGCCAAGGCTCGGTGAAGATATCGGCCAGGAATCCGAAGCCCGGCGCGATGGCTGCCCATCCCCAGTCGCCTACTTCGATCTCGTGCAGGGTCACGGCAAGCACGTCGCCTGGCTGGGCTCCTTCGACACGGATGGGACCAGTGAGTGCGTGGATGAGGTCGAAGTCGAGGTTCGCCACGTCCTCCACCGTCGATTCCAGGGTTAGCTGTCCGCCGGTCGCCTCCTGCGTGAAGACCTCGACCACCGATCCTGACGGCACGGTCAGCACGGGCTCGATGGTGCGACTCCATCGGGCGTGGGTGTTATCGGCCGGGAGGGAGAATTGAGCCTCGGGCACCTGAGCCGTGCTCGCTGCCGGGGCCGCGTTCGCCGCTGGGCCCGCGGCTACGGGAGCGGATTCGCCGGGTTCGCATCCCCAAAGGAACGGAGTCGAGACGGCGAGGACGATGATGGCGAGACGATTCACGGCGGCTTCTCCGCGGTTGGTTGAATGGGGTGAGGTTCAGGCTGGTCGTTCGAGTTCAGCGTTGTATCCGTCGCCAGTCCTGTTCGTAGTAGCGCACGAGGACGGGATCGTCGAGCCGGTTGGCTTCGACGAGCACCGGTTGGAGGTCCAGGGGGAAGTCGAACAGCTGCGGTAGTATGCGCGGCGTCAAAAAGCGTAGTCCGTCAGGAAGCCCCGCCACGTCGGGGTCGTAGCCGCCTCGTCCTCCGAGCACGAATCCCCACTCTCCGAACGACGGAACGTAGACGTGGTACGGCCAGGTGTGGAAGCCTGCATCCGCGAGTGTGGCGACGATGCTCCAGTAGGCCCGAGGGGCGAACATGGGCGATGTCGCCTGCACCGCGACCAGCCCGTCTTCGGCGAGGTGCTGCCCCACGAGGCGGTAGAAGGCCGTCGTGTAGAGCTTGCTCACGGCGTAGTTCGACGGGTCAGGGAAGTCGGCGACGATCAGGTCGAAGACCTCGTCCGACTCGGCGAGCCATCGGAAGGCGTCCTGGTTGACGATCCGTACCCGGTCCGACTGGAGCGCGCGGTCGTTGAGGGGTACGAGCTCGGTGTGGGTGGCGAAGAGGGTCGTCATCTCGGGGTCGAGCTCGACGAGGGTCACCTCCACGTCCGGGTAGCGGAGGGCCTCGCGGACCGCCATCCCGTCACCACCACCCATGACCAGTACCCGGGCCGAGGGGTTCAGCGTGGCGAGACCGGGGTGCACGAGTGCTTCGTGATATCGGTACTCGTCGCGGGACGAGAACTGGAGGTGGCCGTTGAGGAAGAGCCGCAGATCGTCCTGCCAGGCCGTGAGGACGATGCGTTGGTAGGGGGAGTCCCGGGTGAAGACCACCTGGTCGGCGTACAGACTGGACTCTGCCAGCCGGGTGAGGCGCTCGGCCTGTGCCATGCCGACGCCGAGAACGACCAGGATGACCACCGACGCCCCCTGGAGGAGCCGCCTCGCCCCCAACGTGTCTCGGAAGAGGTAGCACGACCAGAGGGCGACCGCTCCGTTCACGAGTCCGAAGAAGAGGGCGGTCCGAGCCAGCCCTAGCCAAGGAAGCATGAGGAGGGGGAAGAGCAGAGACGCCGCCAAAGCGCCCAGATAGTCGAAGGTGAGGACGTGGGCGACGACGTCGCGAAAGTCGAAGTGACCCTTCAGCAGGCGCATGAGCAAGGGGATCTCCAACCCGACCAGCGTTCCGATGACGAACACCGTGACGTAGAGAAGCACCCGGAAGCCATCGGTGTAGGCGAACGCCAGGAAAAGGGCAGTGGAGGAAAAGCCGCCGACCATCGCCACCATCAGCTGGATCTGGACGAAGCGCGTGGCCAATCCCCGTACGATGAAGCGTGACAACCAACTCCCGACGCCCATGGCGAAGAGGTACGTCCCGATGATCGTCGAAAACTGGGTGACGCTGTCGCCGAGGAGGTAGCTCGCCAAGGCGCCAGCGACGAGTTCGTAGACGAGTCCGCACGCCGCGATGAGGAGCACGGTGGTGAAGAGCGCCGCATGAAGCGGAGCTCGACTCGGACTCGAGTTCACGAGGTGGCCAGCACGTGGATCAGAAGATACTCGCCGCGATGACGATGGAGATGGCGACTGAGACCCCTGCCATCATGACGCCGAGCGCTGTGTTGTGGTCCTCGATGATCTCCTTCCAGAGAGAGCCCGGAGTCATCTTGTCGATGACGACGAAGGCCAGGATGAAGATCATGAGCCCGAGGCCCGAGTAGATGAGGGAGAGGATGATGTTGGGCAGCAGTTCTTCGGTCATGTCATTCTCACTTTCCGCCGACATAGCGGCCGGTACGGACGTAGTGGGCGCGGTACGCGCCGGGGTTGTCGCGAACGGATTGGGGGAGTGGCTCGGCGGCCGGCAGGACCGATGAAGGCGCCCAACCGTGGTACTCGGCGAAACCGAGCAGGGCCATCGCGAGGAGGCTCATGATCAGGTACTTCCAGCTCGCCTTCATCGTGGACGCTCGTAGTCAATCATCGGAGGCGTAGTCGCTTTCCGCCCACCGGCGGCTATGGAAGGAGGCGTGCCGCAGGAGGGCGAAGGCTGGGGGCAACAGGAGTATGACGAGGGTAAGGCCCCAGAGGAGGTGGCTTGGGCGGTCCCGGACGACACGAATGGTGTATTGGGTCGGCGTGGGGCCTTCGGGGGCGACTCGGAGCATGTATTCGCCGGAGGGCACTCGAGGTATGACCACCGTGCCGCGCTGACTCCCCTCCCGCCACGACTCGCCCCCTTCGCGGCCGAAGTAGTAGCTCACCTCCCGCCCCGTCTCACGCAAGGTACCGGTCCCGGTATTCACCAGGGCGTAATCGAAGTAGATCCAGTTGTTGGAGACGTCTGTGCGAGCCTCCACCGCGAGGTTGGACGTACGGCCCTCTGCCTGGAACGGACCGATGACGACGACGGCACTGTCCTGTGGCGGCGCGTACCGGTGAGCTTCGGCGAGGACGGGAGTCGATGCTGTGGCAGAACGTACGATCCACAAGACGATGAAGAGAGGGAGTACCAGAGCCGCCGTCGCCCCCAGCCGCTTGGCTGCGGGCCCGTATGGCGAAGGCTGATTGGAGTAGACACCTCGAGGCCGTGGCGGCTTGCCTTCCAGTCTGAAAGCTTGCCAGATCGACGAGCCGTCCATGTACTCGGCGACGGACCAGACCGTCTCGTCGTCCGAGACCTCCCTCGACAGCGACCGAGGAGGGTGGACGTAGTCGTCGGTGTGGACCTCATCACCGACCCGTACCTCCCACGGCCATTCACCGAGCACGTAGTCCGTGGTCGTGCGCGCGCCTTCGAAGTGTTTGTACGTCTCTCCCCTGAACTCGACCTTGCGGTGACCCGCTGTGTAACGGCTGCCTTCATCCGGAGGGCTCTTCACCGTCACCGCGTCGTTCCAGTGCCCGTCTTCTTCCGTGAGGTACCGGAAGCCGTGCTCTGGGTTGTAGAGGAGGTACTCGTTCCAGGAATACCTCTCGCCGGGCCAGTGCATGGTTCGTAGCTGATAGCCCAGGCACTCGTACTCGGCTCCTTTCAGCCGTCCCTTGGCGCCGAGGGGAATCAGCGGCTCGAGGTGGGCACGCTTCTCGAAGCTCTGCAGGACTTTGGCGCCGGGTGACGTGGCATCGAGGACCGAAGCGCAGGAAGCACACACCACGTTCACCGACATGCCCGCCTGCCGGACTTCCACGGAACTGCCGCACCTCGGGCAGTTCAAGGTTCGCACCTGCTCGTGGTGGAGCACCTCTCCGGCATCCTCTCGCAGATTCTCCAGGGAGAGTTCGTCGAAGTCGACGTACTCGCCGGCGAAGACCAGGGGCGGATCTTCGCTGTAGTCGAGAGTGACGACACGTCCGCTTGCCGACTTCAGATCGGCGAAGGTCATGTCGTCTCGATCGTGGTACTCCCAGGGTAGCTCGCCTTCGGTACCCAGGTAGCGGGCCGGCGTCGTATCCGTGACCTCGTAGGTGTCTCCGAACAGCTTCAGGCGGAGCCCCCGGCTGACCTGGTCCTCGTAGGGAATCGGTCCCGCGCCCTCCGCGAGAAAGCTCACCGAGTACTCGAGCATGGCATCGGAGAGCCAGCCCGAGGC
>JABDLS010000144.1 GCA_013002885.1 Gemmatimonadota bacterium
GTCGGCAATCAGCGATTTATTCGTCAGTCGCGTCGGTCAGCGCCGGTGGGTAACAACGCAGTCTTTGGCACAGTTTGGTGAGAGGGCCCGCATGCGGTGCGCCACATATCTTCGGCGCCGGGCCCTACTCCCGGAATTGCTGGACGGCTGCCCACTCGACGCTCAACCCCAAGCGGTCGACCCAGGCCAGCAGTTCGCCGTCGCTCACTTCGTCCGAGCTGATGCGGCACATGTGAGCGACATCTCGAAGATGGCGGTCGGAGGCCGAGTCCCGGAAGTACTCGAGCTTCCTCAGGATCACATACTCGATGGGTGCGATACACATCGTACCGGCACCCACGGGGATGGGCTTCCGGCGTTCGAAGCCCCATTGATGGAGCGCTCCATCACCAAGCAGATAGACATCGGCTCTGAGCGCTGTGTCTCTGTGGATGATGTTGAAGTGCCCGCCTTGCCGACGGGACGCTTCGCGCTTCAGTGCTTCGGGGGGCGGCACGTAGAAAGCACCGCCACCGAACGCCCTTGCGAGGCTGCTGATCTGCGACTCATGCAATTCGAGCACGAGATCGATATCTCGTGTGAAACGAGGGTCCCCGTAGACGACTGCCGCAACACCGCCCGTGACCATATAGGCGAGTCCGATCTCTTCAAGGGGCCCTATGAAGAGCCCGATGAGGTCAGGTACCTGCACCAGCCATCTGTTCCCGGACGCGAACCAGGATCTCCTCTCTCGGGAGTTCAGGTTCCTGAGATCCAATCCACGCTTCCTTCAGATCGAAGGCTTGCTGAATGAGACTCTGCATCACCGCGAGCTTTCGCTCCGGCCCCAGAGCCTTGAGGATCTCGACCTCAGCGTCGGACATGGCTTCCATGACGTGAATCTCATGCGGAGTTTGCGGCCGTGCAATGTGACGATGAGATACGAGGATGGTTCCTGTGCAGCCGGGGCCCTGGATCAAGTCGGTGGTCGGGTTCGGGATTCGAGGCTAGATTGGGCACAGATCGTACTCGTGCAGACCGATGGCAGCAGTGTAAGCACCTGTATGACAACAACCTCGGGGCGTGGCGCAGTCCGGTAGCGCACCTCCTTTGGGAGCCAAATTCCGGCGCTTGTGGGCGTCGGCCCGCGTCGGAAAAATGCTCGATTTCTGCGTCAGTTGCGTCGGCCAGCGTCGGCGGGTAACGACACAGATTTTGGCACAGTTTGGGATTTCTCGCAGATCGAGGGTGTGAGTCGCATCTTCTCCGGATGATTGCCGACCCCATCACCCGCCTGAACGCAGCCCTCGAAGGCCGTTACCGCATCGAGTCCGAACTCGGTGAGGGCGGGATGGCGAACGTCTATCTCGCGGATGACCTGAAGCACGAGCGGAAGGTTGCGCTGAAGGTGCTGAAGCCTGAGCTGGCTCACACGTTGGGTCCGGAACGATTCCTCCGTGAGATCGAGATCGCTGCCGGCCTCACCCATCCGCACATCCTGCCGCTCCATGACTCGGGCGAAGCCGACGGCTTCCTGTACTACGTCATGCCGTTCATCGCAGGCGAATCCCTCCGCGACCGGCTCTCTCGGGAAGGCCGGCTTCCGATCCGGGACTGCACCCGCATCTTTCGGGAGATCGTCGATGCCCTGGGCGAGGCGCACAGAGGGGGGATCCTGCACCGGGATGTGAAGCCCGCCAATGTGCTCTTGGCAGGGGGGCACGCGCTCGTTGCCGATTTCGGGATCGCGAGAGCCGTCAGCGAAGTGACCGACCGACCCCGCCTCACCTCGGTGGGGATGTCGCTTGGCACGCCGCAGTACATGTCCCCCGAACAGGCCGCTGCCGACCAAGACGCCGACCATCGGGCGGACCTTTTCGCTGCGGGAGCGATCGGGTACGAGATGCTCACCGGGACGTCGCCCTTCGCGGCTAGCACGCCGCAAGCGGTTCTGGCTGCGCTTCTGACGCGAGAGCCAGATCCACCCGCAGTGTTGCGGGAAGGAGTTCCGCGACCGCTCAGCGACGCCGTGATGTGGTGTCTCGAGAAGAACGCGGCGGAGCGTCCTCAGTCGGCCGCGGAGCTGGTCGAGCACCTAGAGACTGTCGAGACGGCCCCTAGGGGCTCGACGCCGTGGCACAGCAAGGCCGATCGGAAGCGTCGGAGGAGCTTGCTCGTCTACGCCCCCCTCGCCGTCGCGATCGTGGCGGGAGGCGCGTTCGGCTCGTGGCGATGGGACCAACAGCGCGATCTCGAGCGCTGGGCCCTGGCCGAAGCGATCCCGGAGGTCATGCGGCTTCAAGGCGCCAATCGGATGGCCGAGGCCGCGGCCCTCGGGCAGGAGGTGGAGCGGACCGTAGGACCGCATCCGATGCTCGAGCCGATGTGGCCACTGATGAGTACGCCGCTACGGATCACGACCGAGCCCCCTGGTGCCGACGTCATGTTCAGGCCCTACGAGGCGGAAGAAGACGAGTGGCAACCGCTCGGGAAGACTCCGTACGAGACGGCGCGCTTTCCCGTTGGCGCGTTCCGCTTCCGACTCGAAATGGAGGGGTTCGAGCCTGTCGACAAGGTTCGCTCCTTCATCACCTCCGGACTTCTCGACGAAATCCGCAGCTCCGGGATCGACTACATGGCTGATCCCAGCTATGCCATCGATGTTGCCCTCGCGCCAACCGGCAGTGTTGCGGATGGGATGATCAGCGTTCCCGGCGGGCTCTATACGACCGTGCCCATCACCGGGTTCGCAGGGATCGACCCCAGGCCGGTCCCCGGGTACCTCATCGATCGGACGGAGGTGACCAGCGAAGCGTACCTGGCGTTTGTCGAGGACGGCGGGTACGAGGATCCATCGTATTGGCAGCAGTCCCTCATGCGGGACGGTGAGGAGGTCTCTTGGGACGAGGCGATGCAGGGCATGCTGGACTCCACCGGGAGGGCGGGGCCCTCTACGTGGCTCCTCGGACAACCCCCTGCGGGGACGGGCGCGCACCCCGTCGGAGGGGTCAGCTGGTTCGAGGCGGAAGCGTACTGCCGATGGCGAGGAGCGAGCCTACCGACCTTGTACCACTGGGCCAGAGCTGCGTTGCCCAGCACGGACGTATGGGTGCCGTTCAATCACATTCTGGCTCGAGCGTCGAACTTCGATGGTGAAGGGCCTCAGCCGGTCGGAGCCCGAAATGCCATGGGCATCTCCGGGGCTCAAGACATCGTCGGGAACGTCCGTGAGTGGGTAACCACGGCAGGAGGTGATGACCGCTACCTGATGGGAGGGGCGTGGAGCGATCCGCTCTACTTCATCCACGACGCCTACCCTTTCTCGCCTTGGCAGCGGGACCCGACGAACGGTGTTCGGTGCGCGCGCTACCCGGACGGGGAGCCGCCTACACATCTTCAAGGTCCCATCACGTTCCCCGAGCAGGACTTCTCGGGGAGCTCACCGGCGGCGTCCATGTCCGACGAGGCTTTCGCGATGAACCAGCGCTTCGCAGCCTACGACAAGAGCATGCCTCTCGCGGACAGCCTCGAATCGAGGCGTACGCTCGACTGGGGTGCGACGGAGGAGTGGGTCTCGATCGATGCGGCATACGGTGGTGAGCGTCTGCCCATCCGCATCCATCTGCCCAGAGACGCCGAACCCCCCTACGAGGCGTTCATCTTCTTTGGTGGGGGGAACGTCATACGCAGCAGCCAGATCGAGGAGCCGCGACCACCCGTGGACTTTCTGGTGCGCTCAGGGCGGGTTCTGATCGAGCCGATGTACGAAGGGACCTTCAGCCGGAACGACGGGCGGACCGCCCAGCGACTCACCGGGCCAGCTTCCCAGGAGCTGTTTACGCACTGGATCCAGGACATCGCCCGCACTATCGACTACCTGGAGGAGCGCCCCGACATCGATGCGGACCGCATCTCGTATTTCGGTCTCAGTCTAGGAGCGGCCATCTCACCCGATCTCTTACCCCATGAGCCTCGCTTCAAGGCAGCCATCCTGTACAGCGGGGGGTTTGGCGTGGCCTCGAGCCAGGCGCGTATCGACTACAGTATCGCACTCCTCCGGAGGATCCGGATCCCGGTATTGCAGCTCGGGGGACGACGAGACTTCAGCCACCCGATCGACCCGCACCAAAGAGAGTTTCTGCGTCACTTCGGCACCGTCGAGGAGGACAAGCATCAGTTCTTCTTCGACGCGGGCCACCAGCCGCTGCCCCTGACCGACGTGATCCGACACAGTGTCGACTTTCTCGAGCGGTACGTCAGGTAGCGCGACGTGCGCACTCCGGAGAGCATGCGGCTCCCTG
>JABDLS010000052.1 GCA_013002885.1 Gemmatimonadota bacterium
CTTTCCAACGCGACGCAGGAGCGAACGGGCGGAGGATGACTGAAGGGACGAGGGTGGTAGTCGCGGTGCTGGTGCTCCTGGCGTCCGCAGCAGTTGCGGTACCTCAGGCGGTCCGTGCCCAGGAGCCGGTCGACAGCGCTCGTGCTGTGTCCCCCAGGGAGATTCGCGTCGGACTCACTCTCAGCGGTGGCGGCGCCAAGGGCCTCGCCCACATCGGGGTCCTGGAGACGCTGGAGGCCGCCGGGGTCCATGTGGATATCGTCACCGGCACCAGCATGGGGGCCATCATCGGCGGTCTCTACTCCGTCGGCCTGAGCCCCGACTCCATTCGCTCCATCATGGCTGGCGTCGACTGGCCGGTCGTCCTAGGCGACCGGGTCGAGCGGAGGCGACGTTTCCTCCATCAGCGCCGACTCGACGGGCGAACCGTGCTCACGTTACCCGTCGAAGGTGGCTCCATCGGGTTGCCTGCCGGAGCCACCGTCGGTTCGAACTTGATTCGTCTTGCCGAGGTCACGACATGGCCCGCCGCGTTCGTCCGCTCTTTCGACGAATTGCCCCGCTCCTTCGCCGCTGTCGCCACCGATATCGAAACTGGCGAGGCTGTCACGATGACCGGTGGGGTCCTCTCCGAAGTCATGCGTGCCAGCGTGGGCATCCCCGGCGCTGTGGAGCCCATGGACCTCGACGGGCGCCTTCTCGTCGATGGTGCGGTCGTCCGCAACCTCCCGGCCTCGGACGCCGTGGAGCTGGGTTCCGACATCGTCATCTGTAGCGATGTCTCAGACGAGCTTTCCACCCGTGAGGACCTCGGCTCCCTCGTGGACGTTCTCGACCAGGTGCTCACCCTGGGCATGCGTCCGTCCATGGTCTTCCAGCGAGAGCTCTGCGACGTACTCATCCGTCCACCGGTAGAGGGTATTTCCGGCTTCGCCTACGACCGATACGCCGACTGGATCGAGCGCGGGCGTGCGGCAGCTTCTGATCACGCTCTCCAGCTCGAGGAGATCGCGCGCCGGCGTGGACCGGTGACGCTGCCCCTCTCCGAGGGCTTTCTCGGCGATTCGGTCCTCGTGGAATCAGTCATCATCGAGGGCACGTCCCGGCCGCAGACCGAACGCCTCGTTCGCGAGGAGCTGGGGATTTTACCCGGCAACTGGGTCACGCCGGGGATCCTCGCCTACCGTCTCGGTGATCTCGACGCCACAGGCCTCTTCGGCTTGGTCCGGTACCGACTGGACCCCTCGGGAGAGGCGGCGTCCCTGGTTGTTCGTGTCGAGGAGAGAGCTCAGGACCGCTTCGGCGTTGGGCTCCGCTACGACGATGAGCGGCGGGCAGCACTTCTCTTCACCATGACCCTCCACAACTTGGTACGCTACGGCTCCGTAACCCGGTTCGATCTCCGAGTGGGAGAGGAGACCCGCGCCGCCATCTCATACCTCCGGCGGCGAGGCGTTACCGGCCGACTCGAAGCCGGCTCGACACTGGCATGGAGTCAAGGCAATCTGATGCTGCCCGGGCCCTCCCGGTCGAGTTCCGGTATCGAGATCACGAGCCTGGCGACATCGCTCGGTCTCGTCGCTGCGAGGAACACTTTCATCGGGGTCGAGGTCCTCGGTGAGTTTGCCGTCATGGACGTGGCCGGCGCACCCGACGTGCTGCTGCTGTCCGGGTCCGCACTCCTCGACCACGAATCCCTCGATCGTACCGACTTCCCTCGTGGGGGCGCCGACTTCCACGCCAGGTGGGAGTGGGGTGGCACGGACCTCGCACCCGATGAGGGCTTCTCCCTCTTCACGGCGCGGGGCCGCCTGTATGTGCCCCTGCGCCTGCGGATGACTCTCGATCTTGGAGGGTTCGTCGGTGTTGCGCGCGGTCTCGACCTGCCTTCGCATCGCTTCCTCTACGTGGGGGGTGCCCACTCCTCGGCGGTATTCCCTCGGGTCCAGCCGACCTTCAACGGCCTAGGGCCCGAGGCGCTGGTGGGTACCGTCGCGCAAGTGGGCCGGGTGGGCGTCCGGTGGGGGGCGCGACCGAACCTGTACGTCCGGGTCGGTATGGACGTCGGCGGGGTGGCCGATGTCTGGAGGCTTCCCGTCCCCGATCGCGTCTGGGGCTGGAACGTCAGCGTTGGCGCGAGCACCATCGTCGGGCCCGTGCTCGTCGAGTGGAGCAAGGCGTCGACGCGCAGCGGTGGGCGCTTCAGCGTGAGTGTAGGGCGCTCGCTCTAGTCTGGAGCGAGTGGTCGCCGCAAGGCGTGAGGCCTACTCGGAGGGTACGAGGGAGACACTCAAGTCGCGGGTGATGACATGGCATTCGTCGGCAGTGACGGCGATGCCCGATTGCTGCCACTCCTGGTAGCCGGCCGCGCGGACCGTTGCCGTGTAGGTGCCCGGTCGCTCCGTGGCGCCGAAGAGCACGTTGTCGCTTCCCAAAATTGCGAGGCTCTCTTGGTAATCGCCCTCGACCAGGTCTCCTTCCAGTCCTTCTGTCACGGGGTCCATCGTGCCGACCTCGAAGACCCGGAGGATGATGCCCGGGCGGGCCTCGTCGGTGCAGACGATGGGGTTGCCGGGGCTCTCGTAGCAGGATGCGAGGGCAGCGACCAGTAGAAGCAAGGTGGCACGGAAGACGTTCAACGAGGTGCTCCGATTCAGGTTGCGAATCGTCTCTAGAACGACTGGCCGGCCTAACTTGTGACGCCCCTTCGGAGGGTCGTAGGGCCGGCCGGTCAGCCCGCAGTTGCAGCGGACATCCGCGCGTCGATGCTGAACCGGCCCGGTCCTCTCACAGCCAAGTAGAGCCAGAGGAAGCTGTAGACCATCGCCAACTCGCCGCCGTTGCCCCACCAGAAGAGGTCGTCACGGCCGATGGCGTGAGCCCAGAAATACGCCACCGCCATCTGGCCCGAGGCGATGAACGCCAGCGGGCGCGTGAACAGGCCCAGAACGATGGCCAACCCACATACCACCTCGATGATCCCTGCGGCCCCGAAGCGGGTCATCAGGTCGGCGGTACCTCCGTCGGCGCCAAAGCCTCCGAACCATCCGAATAACTTCTGGGCGCCGTGTGAGAAGAAGCCGAGTCCAGCGGCGATGCGGAGTGCGGTGAGGGTGGCGTCTTCGTAAGGCTTCGAGTCTTGCATACGGGGTCCAGTGAGTTCAGTCAGTCGTCGGGTATTCTCACTGACTGGACCCACTCCGGACGGGGGGCGTTGAGGCGGATTGAACCCGTGGGGCGACGAAGCGATGTATTCGGGGATCTCCCGCGGCCCGAACGTGTCTGTTCGCACCGGCGGCTCTTCTCGGTGCAGAGGTTTGCTGGGAGGCCATCGCCGACCGGTCGGCCCGCGGATTGCGACCGATGCGCCCGCGAGGTTGAGCCCATCCTATGCCCTGTTTAAGTTTCCCGGCTCCGAGTCGTCGGCGTCGGCGATTGCGGAGCCGTAGGGCCTGTAGCTCAGTTGGTTAGAGCGCACGCCTGATAAGCGTGAGGTCGG
>JABDLS010000061.1 GCA_013002885.1 Gemmatimonadota bacterium
ACTCCACCTCGAAGTTCAGCATCATGCCCATGTCCTCGTGCTCGAGGTTGTGGCAGTGCATGAGGAAGAGCCCCCGGTGTGTGCGAAAGTGGACGCCCACTTCCACGCGTTCTTCGGGCCAGACGAGAACCGTGTCCTTCAGCCCGGTCTCCCAGGGCATGACCCGGTTGCGTCCTCCGGCCCGCGCCAGGACCTGGAACTGACCCACATGGATATGCACCGGGTGGGGCAATCCGCTGGTGTTCTCGATGATCCACCGCTCCGGCTGGCCCCGAGGGACCCGCACATCCACCCGCTCCATCTCGAACGAGCGTCCGTTGATGGTGTGCTGCATCATCGCGCTCTCGAACCGGAACGTCCGCCGCGGTGCGCCTGACTCCAGCTCGATGCGTGGGACCGAAGAGAGCACGTCCGACGCCGGTCGGGCCGTTTCTGCCGGGGCGTCGGAGGCGACGAACTCCACGAGGTCCATGGCCGCCCCCTGGGGCAGCCCTCCCATCATGGCGTGCATGCCGCGACCACGGCCCATACCGCCACCACCCATCCCCCGCCCCCCCATCATCCCCATCATGCCGGGGATCTGGAACTCGAAGGACCGCAGGTACACACGTTCTCCCGGCTCCATGGATGAGAAGTCGACGAGGACGTCGGCACGCTCGCCCGTCCCCATCATGATCCGGTCCAGAGTGACCGGGCGCTCCAGCAGGCCACCGTCGGTGCCTATGAGGGTAAGGGGCCGGCCGTCGCTCAAGCCCAACTCGAAGACCCGGGCGTTGGACGCGTTCAGGAGCCGGAGACGGTACCCGGTCCTGTGCACCTCTACGGTGCCGTCGACGACGCCGTTGGCCACGGCCGTGTCGCCCAGGTAGCCGTACATCACGTCCGGACCCATGGAGCGCTCGTAGGCCAACGAGGTGCCGTCACCGAGCCGCTTGTCCTGAAGCACGATGGGCAGGTCGAGCTCTCCCGACGGAAGACCCAGGGCGGACTCCTCATCATCCTCGACCACGATCAGACCGGCCATGCCCTGATAAGTCTGTGCTCCCGTCCGTCCATGTGTGTGGGGGTGGTACCAGTACAGCCCGGCTCGATCTTCGACCGTGAAGTCGTACTGGTAGCTGTCCCCGGTTGCGATGGCGAGGCGTGGATGTCCGTCGGCCGCCTCGGGTACATCCAGCCCGTGCCAGTGCAAAATCGTCGGTTCCGGCAGGCTGTTCTCGAGAAGGATGCTCGCTCGCTCACCGCGTCGAACCCGGATGGTCGGTGAGGGCAGCGCGCCGTTCAGGGTCCAGGCCTCGGTAGCCCCACGGCCGATGTCCACCGTCGCCGGCCTTGCCGCCAGCGTGAGGTCGGCGGCGGATACGACCTCGGGTACCCCGAGGGGATGTCTGCGCGCCAGAGGGCGCAGAGCACCCGAAACCGATGGCGCCACACCCCCGGCTGCCGCCCAGGCCCGCGAGATCGGAGATCGGAGCCCTACGGCTCCGGCGGTACCGGCCAAAGTGAGAAAACGTCGTCTATCCATTTCGATCTCGAGAAGGAGAAGAAGAAGGTCCACGCGATTGGCTGCCACCGGCGCAGTGGCCAGCGGCAGCCATGCGTGGACTACATGCCGCCTGGAAGGAAGGAGAAGCTGAGGAGCACTGCGTCCTCGGACATCTCGTTGGTCACCGTCATGTCACCCTGGGGTGTCGTCATGACCCCTGTGATCTCGTTCGCGAAGGCGTGGTAGTAGCCGGCGTCGACCGTGAGGTCACCGAACGTCAAGCCGAACCCGAGTGTCACATGGTGCTGGACAATCGCCGGCGCCGGCACGTTGAATGCCGACTGCTCCGCCGGAATGGGGTTCTGCGTGAAGTTGTATCCGCCACGCAGCGCCACCCGGTCCACCGGACGGAACTGCACGCCGGAGGCGAGCACCCAGATGTCCTCCCACCCGAAGCCGAGAACGGCGCCCGTGGCGTCCATTCCCGAATCGGAGAATCCGTCGGTACGGGAGTAGGTGATGTAGCGCGCGTCCCCGGTCCAGAGAATGTCGCCCAGGGTCAACGCCACGCCGCCGGCATACACCGCCGGCACGTCCATGGCAAAGCTGATTTCACGAGCGTTCTGGAAGTTGCCCAGATTGGGATTCTCGTGGACGGCGTTGTACTCGAAGTCCTGGAACCACTGCGGGCTCGTATACGAGAGCCCCAGGCGCACCTGCTCGGTGGCCCGGTAGAGGACTCCTGCCTGGAATCCCATGCCGAAGGCGCCATCTGTAGCCGTTGCTCGGCTGTAGAAGGCCGTCCCTGACCCGGGATCGTAGGCCGGTGGCGCGATGGGCATCGGATCGACCTGCAGCGAAGCCCAATCCAGGTTCAGCGCCGCTCCGAAGTAGAGGTCGTCGGTGACCTCGTACGCGAAGCTCGGCATGATCTTCATGAACTGGAAGTTGCTCGCCACCTGGCCGAAGCCTTGTGGCCGTGGTCCGAGAACCGGATTCGTGGGATCGGCGGGGTAGTCCACTCCGAAGCCCCCGATCCCAAGCATGCCCACGCCGAAGGAGAGACGCTCACCGATTCGTGTCGCCCACCCGAAGGCGGGGATCGGCGTGAAGTCGCTCTTGCTGGTGGTGCGTCCGGCGAAGGTGCCGAACTCGCTGGAAACCGTGCGTTGCGGCTTCATGAGCTCGAAGCCGAGAGAGATCCGGGTACCGTGCTCACACACGAGCCCGGCGGGGTTTAGGTAGAAGCTGCCCAGGAGGTCACCAGGCGCAGCCACACCCGCTCCGCCCATGGCGGAGTTCACGGCGCCAACGCCGTGGAGGAAGTGGCCGTCGGTAGCCGACGCTGGGGAAGTCGCGAAGAGGAAAAGGGCGACCGGCAGGTAGAACCGGACGCACCGAGAGAATGACATGATTACCTCCTGACGAGCCATGGGCTGTCCCGTGATTCGTCGCCGTCGAGGTCGAGTTCACGTGTCAGCGCTCGGTCCATCTCGCGCATCAACGTGGCGGTGTTCGGCCCAATGCCGGGCACCGACAGGAATCCCGCGTCGGTCGCGCTCGAACCGAAGCGCGCCTGATAGGCGGGGAGGAAGTGCGGCGCGTGCGCCGTCAGCAGGCGCGCCCCGCACCGGGTGGCGACGTGATGGCTCACAGTCGAGAGCCGCTCGCGATCGCCGGTTCTTCGTTCGTAGGGGGCCACCACGCGTCGCACCACCGGGTAGCAGAGCTCCCGAAGGATCGCGCCCGCGACGGCCCGAGGATCCGCGTCGGACGTGGCGCCGATGGCCACGACCCGACCGGAGCCGGCATCCAGGTAACGACCCTCCATACCGAGGGCCGGTGTCACGATGATGCGGCCGTCGGTCAACTGCTCCTCGGCCAGGAAGGACCCGTAGACGCCCGAGGCGAGTTCGGACCACGCGTCCCGGATCGCTCCCAGGTCGATCTCGGCCAACTCGAACCGGTCGAGCACGCGACGCTCCGGAGCAAGCAGCGTGGCAAACTCCCGCACCACCTCCCGATGATGATGGGAAGGGAGCGCGGCGGCGAGGGCCGACCCGAAATGATGCAGATGGGACCCCGCAGAACCGCCTCGCGCATGGTCGCCGTTCTCGGCGCCAAGCCGCTGGAGCATGTCCAGGGCGGCGCCTTCAGGCATGCCCGCGAGGTACAGCGGGACGAAGTGGAGAACCTCGTACGACGGATCTGCGGCGAAACTGGCGAGGATCCGACCGCGTGTCTGCTCCAGGGGCGTCGGCCCGCCGAGCGTAGCCCGGTGCGCCGCCGCGGCCCATCCGTACCCCGGATCGTAGAGCGGTATCGCTCCGAACCCGTCGAACCCGACCACCGCGAGGCCGTGGAACCACAGATCCGCGAACGGGTCGCGCTCCACGGTCCACTCAGCGGACGGGCCCGTCGCAGCCGCGATCTCCGGGCCGTAGGCTGCTCTGGCGTCTGCCGAGCCGGCTGTCGAGGCCAGACCCGACAGTGCCAGAGCTGTGACCGCACCCCACCTACGCGCGTTCATCAGATGAAGACGACCTGCGCCCCGTCGGCCTTCTCCCAGAAGTCCATGGCGGTCAGGCTTTCCTTCACCTGGGGAACAAGGTCATCGGCCTCGAGGTCGAACATCTCCATGGCCAGCTGGCACGAGTAGAGGTCGGCGCCGGCATCGTCGAGGATCTCCAGAAGCTCGGGAATGTCGGGAATGTCCAGATCCTCGATCTTCTTCTTCATCATCTTCGTGGCCAGTGCTTCCATGCCCGGCAGCCCCATGATGGAATGGGGCATGGGACTCGACGGGTTTCCGAGCATGTCGGCGTGCAGCTTGTCGACCTTGCCCTTCGTCACGATGTCGAGGCCCCAAAAGGTGAAGAAGATCATGGCGTCCATGCCCATCATGCGCGCGGCATTCGCCATGATCAGGCCGGGATAGGCCATGTCCAGACTTCCTTTGCTGCAGATGATCGCCACCCGGCGCGCCACCTCCGGCTCCGCCTCGCTGTGAAGCTGTCCGCCGGTGTCGGGCGTCGCCTTGTCGGCCACCATCGTCGTTTCCTTCTCCATGGTCGTGGCCATCAGATGCACCCCTTCGGTTTGGTGAGTCCCGAGATCTTCGAGGACAGGATGCCCGGCCCCTTCGGGAAGAGTTGGTAGATCTCCTTCGTCTGGACGCCGGTGCCCTTGGTGATCCGACGGACGGTGGGAGGCGTTCCCCGCTCCTCGTTGTCCTTCCGGCAGAACTCGATGACCTCCCAGTGGCGCGGCGTCAGCGGGTCGATGCCGTTGTCACGGGCGATCTCCTCGGCGATCTCGCGGGTCCACTGGCTGGCGTCGGTCATGAAGCCCTCGCCGTCCAGCTCGACAGGGATTCCGGCGATGGTTGCGGTGCTCACGGTCTCGTCTCCTTGATCAAGCGGCCTCTTGGGCCGTCGGGTTCTTTTTTCCCTTCATGGACATCCGCGACTCCACCAGGGGGATCTCCCGTCCGGCGAGAAGCTGATTCCAGTAGATCCACCGGAAGGCGAGCTTGCCCCAGTGGTTCATGCGGCTCTCCTCCAGAAGCTTCATCGGGCCCACCTTGGCCAGCGGGAAGCGTCCGGGGAGAGGTTCGACGTCGTAGTTGAAGTCGATGAGGAGCGCCTTGCCGAAGCCGGTCTCCACGAAGCAGTTCGCGTGACCGTCGAACTCGGGGGCGAGCTTCTTGCCGGCGATGGCGTTCAGCAGATTGTGCTCCAGGATCGCTCCCTGGAAATGCGCGACGGATCCCGCCTTCGACGACGGCAGGTCGGTGGCGTCGCCAATGACGAAGATGTTCTCGGCGACCTGGGCTTGGAGCGTGTTCCGGTCGGTGGGCACGAACATGAGCTCGTCCCCCATGTCAGACCGCTCGATGACCTCGCTACCCATGTTCGTGGGTACCGTCACCAGCAGGTCGTAGGGGATTTCGCGCTCGTCCCAGCTCGTGAGGATCCGCCTCTCCGAATCCACGGAGCCCGCGTTGAAGACGGGCTCGACGGCGATCTTCTTGTCGGCCAGCAGCCCCGCGAGGGTGGCCGAAGCCACGGGTTTGGTGAATGCGCCGTCGAGGGGAGTCGCATAGACGAGCTCCACCTTGTCGCGCATCCCTCGCTCGTGGAAGTACCAGTCGGCGAGGAAGAGGAACTCCAGGGGCGCCACCGGACACTTGATGGGCATTTCGGCGACGTTGAGCACGAGTCGGCCCCCAGCAAAGTCCTTCAGCGCTTCGTGCAGCTTGAGGGCACCATCGAGGGTGTAGAAGTCGAAGATCGTCTTCTGCCACCCCCGACCCGTCAGCCCCTCCATCTCCCCCGGCACGATCCGGCTTCCGGTGGCGATGACGAGGAAGTCGTAGTCGAGGGTGCCGCCTCCGAAGAGCCGAACCCGATTCTGGTCCGGTTCGATGGCATCGACGCCGGACAGGACCAACTCCACACCCTTGGGCACGTAGCGGGCCCGGGTGCGAACCACGTCGTCCCGGTCGTAGACACCGAAGGGGATGAAGAGGAGGCCCGGTTGATACAAATGGTCTCCGTCTTGATCCACGATGGTGATGCTCCAGTCATCTCGAGGGAGCACACGCCGCATCTTGGCCGACATCATCGTGCCCGCGGTGCCGGCACCGAGTATTACGAGCTTCTTCATGGTCATGTCCTCGTCGTGGGCTCGTCGTCGAGAAGCCCGTACGTCTTCATCTTCCGCCAGAGTGTCGTCCGGCTCACACCCAGGCTTCGGGCTGCGGCCGATCGGTTGTAGCGAGCGCGCTCCAGCGCCACCCGCACCCGACGAGCTTCCTCGGGCTCGGAGTCCTCGCTGGCTTTCCGCCCGAGGGGCTCGATGACCTCGATAGCGCCGACGACCACGCCGTCATCGTCGAAGAACGCGCGCCCGGACTTGCTCACGCGCAGCGTCGAGCCGTCGGCGCGGTAGATCTCCAGCTCCTTGTCGGTGACCTCGCCGTTGTCGAAGACACCGCATCCCGCCAAGCATTCGGCGCACCGATGCACGCGAAGGCACGAGCGCCCCACGATGTCGTCGGCAGTGAATCCGGTGAGTTGCTCCAGGGCGGGGCTCATCTCCACGACGTTGCGGTCTGCATCGACCCGGAAGAACGGCAGCCCGGCGCGACGCATGAGCGCCGCCAGGTCGCCTTCGGCAGTCTGGTTGGCCTGCTTCGCTGTCTGATTCACCAGATCTCTCCTCGCGACATCGCGTCGTGAAACGTTGTGTTTCAAAGCTCGGAGAGACGCGGCTTCTCAGGTGTCGGGACAATCCCCACAGAGGCCGTCGGGAAGGCCTGGCGGGCTCCGGTGGGGGCTCTCCGGACGAAAGAAGCGGCCAGCGGGAAATCCCCGTCGGCCGCTTTGATTTCGCCCTCTTGGAGCGCCGGTCCGCCCCCGCGCGCCGCCTCCTGCAGCGTGCCGAGGCGCCGCCGCGACCCTTGTGAAGAGTTGGAGAGCGGCCCTCAGATGCCGACCTGGAAGTTCACGAGGATCTTATGGAGCTCCGAGCTGTCCTTGAGAGGCACCTGCCAATTGACCTGGATCTCCGTGGCGGAGGTCGGCCACGCGTTGAAGCCGAAGACCAGGACATCGTCGGCCTCGATAGCGCCCGGTGCTTCGAATCGGTCCCATCGGATCAGGATCTGCCGCATCTCCTGAACCATGTATCCGGCGGTGAAATACAAGCCGTCGGACTCGATGTCGATCACGCCGACGTCGGGGTCCCACTCCCCCCGGATGTACTCACCGGCCAGCATCAAGGGGCCGGACACGAAAAGGGCATCCGCCCCGTAGAGGACACCGTCTCCCGTGAAGGCCGGGCCGAGCTGGCGGCTTCCGATGGCATCCTCGCGACCCCCTGCGAAGTTGGCGCCCACGGAGAGCGTACCGTCGCCTACCTCGATGCCCGAGCCCTCCAGCCGGACGACCCCGATGAGCGACTCGTCGCTCGTCGAGTTGTTGGCACCGGTGAAGCCACCCACCGTCCACGAGATGACCTGGTCGAGCTGCCCACCCAACTGCACACCCATCTGGCGGTTCGGAGCCAACCGGGAGACGACGCGGGAGCGGTTCACGAAGTCGATTGCTCCTCCGTAGACGAGAAACTCACGGCTGAAGGGTGCCTTGAAGCGACCCGCCGCAATGGTGAGCTCCGAGCCCGGCGACCATGTCACCTGGGCGTCGAGGAGGGTCGCGGTCCCGGCGTGATTCGTCTGCAGCTTGTAGCCGAAGCCCTTGTCGAGCTGGCCGTAGAGCCGGAGGCGAGCGTTGGGCACCGTCACCCGAGCCGGATCGTCGTCGATGCCCGGATCGGCTACCGCCTGGAGCAGGAAGCCGAGGCTCATGCCAGGGCTGCTGAACAGCTGGCGTACTTGGTCCAGGACCGGCTCCAGGTCCTGCTGGGCGGCCATCGGGCTGGGGGCTCCCACCACGAGGAAGCCCAGCACCATCGCCGTACGGAAGAGTTCCAATGTGCGCCGTGAAGGCATTTGTGTTGCTCCTCGTCGGAACGAGCGTGAAAAAGGAGAGGGTCCAGGCTCGAAGGCATCGCGCCCCGGCCCTCTGGTGTGCCTGCAAGTCCGGTACCGTCAATCAAGTCCGGTACCGCCAACATAGTGGGCCTCCCCTGGCCCGATCCTTCCGCCCTCCCGATATTCGGAGCGACGTACCTATCGGGATGACTCGAGAGAAAGGGACCAGATGCGTAAGGCACTCTGCGTCGCGCTTCTCGCGGGAGCGTTCGCGATGGGCGCGCCGGTCGACGCCGGTGCTCAGGACAGCGGTCTTCTCGCCGTAGGTGAGATGGCCCCGGACTTCGCGCTGCCCGGCGCGACCCGGTACGGGGTGCTCGAAGAGCCCGTACGCCTGAGCGACTACCGCGGCGAAACGGTCGTCCTCGCGTTCTTCTTCCGCGTCCGAACGCGTGGCTGAACGATTCAAATGACAGCGTACCGTGATCAGTACGCAAGCCTCTTCAACGATGGACGGAACGTCGTCGTCATGGGGATCTCCAACGACTCGGTCGAGGAGTTGGGGTCCTGGCTGCACGACGAAGACTTCCCCTTCGTGTTCGCAAGCGATGCCGCGAACAACGGCGCGACCTACACCGCCTTCGGCGGCGGTCTGCGCGACAACAACATGGTGGACTCACGTGCCGTGATCGTCGTGGGACCAGACGGTCGGATCGCCGAAGTCATCGAGTCGTTCAACGCGAACGATCCGATGGCGTACGAGCAGCTGGGCGACGTGGTCGACCGGGTGACCCCGGAGCCGGAGGAAGGAGGGTAGACCCGGCCGGGTTCAAATGCTGCCGGGCGCGAACCCCGTGGGTTCCCCAAGTGCTCGGATAGGAGAGTGGTGAGCGGCCCGATGCGCGAGAGCGCGTCGGGCCGCTTGGTTCGTGAGCGGGCACTGGACCGATGGAGGCCTCGAGGCGGTGCGCCTAGGACGCACATCCGCCTGCCCGGTTTCAGCTGAAACTCCGGGCTTCCCTTTCAGCTATCGGCGACGCGACGCGCGATCCATACCTCCGGTGGTGACCGAGAGTAGTGGCGCGTCGGTCGGGGTGGCTGTCTCCAGCTTGCGGAATACGCGTGGCGTATAGGATGTTCGCATCTGACTCCGTGAGGTGCGTATGGCCGATCCGATTACCGAGTTGAATGCGGCACTGGCTGGCCGCTACCGAGTCGAGCGTCAGCTCGGCGAGGGCGGCATGGCGACCGTCTACCTCGCCGACGACATCCGTCACGAGCGCAAGGTCGCGCTCAAGGTGCTCAGGCCCGAGCTCGCCGCCGCCATTGGGCCAGACCGCTTCCTCGCCGAAATCCGCACCACCGCCAATCTCCACCATCCCCACACTTTGCCGCTCTTCGACTCCGGCGATGTCGACGGCTTCCTGTTCTACGTCATGCCCTACGTCGAGGGAGAGACGCTCAGTGAGCGCCTCTCGCGCAAGGGTCAGCTCCCCGTCGCCGAAGCCGTCGATATTGCGCGCAAGGTCGCATCAGCCCTCCACGAGGCCCACGAGCGCGGGATCGTGCATCGCGACATCAAGCCCGCCAACATCCTCTTGGCACAGGGTGAACCGATCGTCGCTGACTTCGGCATCGCGCTAGCCGTCGGTGCACACGAGAGCACGCGCCTGACCGACACGGGCATGAGCATCGGGACACCGGCCTACATGAGTCCCGAGCAGGGCCTGGAGACGACGCAGGTCGATCGGCGAAGCGACATATACAGCCTCGGGTGCGTCCTGTACGAAATGCTCGCGGGGGATCCACCCTTTTCCGGCAGCAACACCATGGCGCTGCTGGTCCGAAAGGCCACAGAGGACACACCGCGCCTGCGAACCATCCGCAACTCCGTACCCGCGGAGCTGGAGCGCACCGTGCTGAAAGCCGTGGCTCGCACACCCGCGGATCGGTTTCAAACGGCCGCGGAACTGGGCGAAGCGCTGGCCAGGGTGGGACCGTCTGAACCCTCCGCGAATGCCGCACGGGTTTGGGCGCCCGCTGTGCTCGCCGGCGCTGTAGCGGTCGGAATAGCCGCTGCCGCACTCGGACCACGAAGCGAGCCCCAGGCTATCGCCCAGCCGGAAGTGGACGATGCCATCACCGCCCTCGCCGTGCTTCCCTTCGGCAACTTCGCCGGCGGGGCCACTTCGGATCTCGTGAGCGGCCTGCATGGCATGTTGATAGGAGAGCTTCACCGTCTCGGTGGTACCGACACGCGATCACGCGCCTCTGTCCTTCGCTTCGCGAACGGAGCTCTCGGAATTCCCGAGATCGCTCGGGAACTGGATGTCGATGCGGTCCTCGAGGCAATAGTGGTCCTGGTCGATGACTCGCTTCGGGTGGACCTGACATTGATCCGTGCCCGTCCGCGGGAGGAGACGGTCTGGAGCGGCCAGTATGGCTCGCAGGTGGGCAACGTCTTCGGCTTGCTCGGCGAGATCGTCCGAGACCTCTCCCCTCACTTGGGGTCCGAGCCGCCGGTCATAGCGGCGGATGAGCGCCGCGTGGACCCCGAAGCGCTCTACCACTTCGCAGCGGGCCGGACCCGATTGGACACACTCGACACACCATCGGCGCTCTTCGATGCGGTGGCCCTCTTTGACAGCGCCTCTGCCATCGATCCCGGGTTCGCCCGAGCGCTGGCTTGGGAATCTCTGGCTCACAGCTGGATCTGGTGGTGGGGCTTTGACCAGACACCGGAGCGGCTCGCACTCGCGGCAGCACATGCCGACTCTGCCCTTGCGCTGGTGCCGGGAGGCCCCGAAGCGCGCGTCGCTCGTGGTTTCGCCTATTCCGTCCAGGGCGAGCTGGACACCGCCCTCGAGCACTACCTGATCGCGTTTGAGCAGACCCCGAAGGACCCTACGCTTCTGCGCTTCATGGGTATGGTCACGCGCCACGTCGAAAGCGTGGAAGTAGGAGCGGCCCAGCTGGTGGAAGCAGCCCTACTGGACCCGAGCAGCTCCATCTGGGCGTCGGAAGCCTCGCTCACGCTGATCCCGCTCAGGGCATGGGCCCAAGTGCTGCGGTTCGCCGAGCTCGCCCAACGCTCCGAGCCTGTCGACCCCTGGTCCTTCGCGCTGAAGTCCCGCGCCCTCCTCGAGATCGACGACGGCGCACCCGACCGAGCGCTCAATGAGCTTCGTACCGGTGTACAGCGCTTCGGTCCGGAGACGCTCGGGGGGTTCGACGGATTCTTGCTGCCTTATCTTGCCACGATGGACGACGATCTCTACAGGGCCCTTCTCGCTGCGGATTTCGCCGGACAGTTCTTCTATCTGCCCGGCTTGAACCATGTGCGACGTGGTTCGCTCTATCAGATGCGGGGGGACACGGCCGGAATGCTGAGTGAGTTCGACTCGGCCCGAGCTCAGATGGAGCCACTCTATCAGCAAGGCCGGCTGCCTCCTGAAATGAGCTCCCGAGCGGCTGCCGCTTTGAACGGAAACATGGCACTGGTGCTTGCCGCTCTCGGTGACTTCGAGGAGGCCCCGCTGGCTGTCCGAGATTGGCTAGCGGGTGAGGAACTCCTCGATATCCAGCAGGACGCCGGCGAACGGCGCGCGCGAGTCCTGACATTGATAGGTGATCACGAAGGTGCGATCGAGGAGCTGCGATTGGCGCTGGACGGCCACAGTGCGACCTCGCAGACGACCCTGCGCATCAACCCCTGGTGGGACCCATTGCGGGGCGATCCCGGGTTCGAGGCACTGCTGCAGCGGTGAGGCCGTGCCCATACCTCGGGCCTCAATCAGCTTAACGTCTGACGGGTCCGACGTGTTCGTCCAGGAAGGGCAAGATCTCCCGGAACATTTGGACCCTTGGGACGAAGTGTCCACCCCCAAACACCGCGTGGCGCTTCAAGCTGTCGGGTGTCCCCATGGCGTCGAAGAGCGGGACCTGGTGGAGTTCGTAGTCGATGGAGAAGTCGTACCGGCCGTTGATCATCAACAGCGGTTGTGTGGCTCGCGGCGCGAAGTTCACGGCGTCGATTGCGGGGCGGTCCCGCCTGGATGGTTGGAAGCCACCGCTCAACAAGATGCCGGCCTTGAGGCGATCCTCGAGAGCCAAGTAGACCGGTGCCCTCATTGCCCCGCTGCTCAGACCGGCGAGCGCCAGTGCGTCTAGGTCGATGTCTTCTCTCGTCTCGAGGTAGTCGATCGTGCGTCGGAGATCCAGGCCGTGCCAGATCCATACCTGCTGCCAGATGTCGGGTGTGCTGGGGCTGAACGCCTCGGCGATTCGACGCTCGTAGGTACCCTTATAAACGGGAAAGGCGAAGGCGCGACCGCTACGGACGAAGAGATCGATGAAGTCGAACTCCGTCTTGGGATCGTCACTCGACTCGACGAACCAGGCGTCGGCACCCGGTATCCAAAGCACCGCTTGGTATGGTGGGACCGCGTCCCTGGGCAGATAGAGGTTCAGGACGACGCGCTCGTCGCTGTACGCCGCATTGAAATCGACGCGTTCCCGTATCCAGGTCGATGACGAGCTGTCGACCAGCTCTCGCTGCGGATCCAACGACCGGCTCGCGTCGTAGTCATGGAACTGCATGAGTACCTCGAATGTCTCTTCGCTGACCGGGGTTGCTCCCCGGTAGTCGATCTGTGTCGGACGAGCCAGCGTCGCCTGAAGCTCGGGGGTGGGTTGGTAGTCAGCACAGCGGAACCCGATGTTCGATGCGCGCTCCGTGGGCTCCGCTCGATCGAGGTTGATGAAGCGGTACTCGGGCTCGTCCCAGGCTCCGCCCAGGACACCCTTTCCACCAGACGCCCACGAGTTGAAGATCCACTCCTTGGCGTTGCCCGCCATGTCATACGCCCCCCACGGACCCAGCCCCTGGCCAGTGCCTCTCGGCCTGAGCCCAGTGCCGTAATTGCTGAGATCGAGGATATCCGTCGGACTCCCAAGCCGCGCCGATTCACGCCAGTGGAAGTAGGTCGGGAGCTCGTAGCCGCGCCATCTGCAGTAAGCCGAGGCTTCGTACCAGCTGATGCCCGTCACCGGAAGATCAGCGTCTCCCGGTGGATGTCCGCCGACCTCCCATCCCGCCGGGCCCGGTCGACCCGTCGCGTCGACCATGCGCCCGCGGTAGGCAAGGCCATCCTCCGACCACCACCGCGGATCTCCATAACCTCCGGCATCGACGAACTGCTTGTACTCGTGGCTGGTGACCTCGTAGCGATCCATCCAGTGCGGAGCGAACTCGATCCGCCGTCCATTGAACGTTCGTGCTCCACCCGCGACCCATACCATCCCGTCACGAGACTGGGACAAGGCAGGAAGCTCAACGTTGACCTGGCGGTCGAAGAGCGGATTCCGATAACCCTCGAAAGGGACATGCCCCTCGTTCTCGATGCGGATCGCCACGAGCGACCAGGGAAGTGGAACGGACTCCTGAGGGGTCCGCCCAATCTCCCGCCACGAATCCTCCGGTCGACGGTAGTCGCGAACCAGGACCCGGGCACCCGGGGGATCAGACGTAATGGTGACGGGCACAGTTATCTGACTAACGAAGCGCCGGACCTCCGGATGGTCGGGCATACGCGCCACAGCATCTTCCAAGACCGTGAACGCATCGAACACCAGATCGGCGTCGTTGAGACGCTCGATCTCTGGAAGCGCCTCGGCGTAAAGCCACTGCTCGTCCTGGCCGCCCCGCCACTGCCAGGCAGCGACCAACCCCATGATGAGCGCTATAGCCACCGCAGCCCCCACGGCGTAGCGGGTCGAGCCAGATTCGGGTCGACCGCTACCTGGGAGCGACCGCATGGCGGTCGCGAGGTCGCCCGCCGTGGCAGGACGCTGCTCTGGGTCCTTTCCTAGACAGCGTAGGATGAGCCCGGTGAGCTCCGGCTCGACCCCTTCCAGCCGCGGTGGATCGAGAGTGGCGATCGCGCCAGCCGTGGCCGCCGGCGTGCTGCGGTCAAAGGGGTGGTTACCCGACGCCATCCAGTAGAGGATCACGCCAAGCGAGAAGACATCGGACGCAGGGGTCGCCGGCTCGCCCGCAAGCAATTCGGGCGCCATGTAGGCTAGCGTACCGAGGGTCGAGCCGATTTCCGTCGCCGTGAGCGTGTCGGCACCAATGCCGGGCCCCTTCGCGAGCCCGAAGTCGAGAACCCTCACGCGACCGTGGGAACCGACCATGACGTTCGATGGTTTCAAGTCGCGGTGAAGTATGCCACTGTCGTGCGCCGCAGCCACCGCGTCGCATAGCGCTAGCGCGATCCCGAGCAGTTCGGGCACCGGCACCCGTTCGACCTCTGCCAAAACCTGGCTAAGAGTCCGCCCTTCTGCGAGCTGCATGGTGAGGAAGGGCAGACCGTCTGCCTCATCCAACGAGTGCACCGTGACAATGCCAGGGTGGTCTAGCGACGCCAGGACCCGTGCCTCACGGCGGAAACGCCGCACCCAGGTTTCATCCGACAACCATGCGGATGGGAGAAGCTTCAGGGCGACATCACGCTCCAATCTCCGATCCAGCGCCCGGTACACCTCGCCCATGCCACCCACGCCGAGCACCCCCTTGATCTCGTAGTGCGCGAGGTTTGTCCCGGGCTCGAGCATGAGGTCTCCGTGAAGGGTCGCCTAGTCGGAGACAATCGTTCGGACGCAGGCTGGGCGCAACGCTGGTCACCTGGCCAAGCACCGGACCCAGTCCAGACCCCGCACTACCGCCCCACTAGCCCCTCGACCGCCGCGAGCAGCTCCCGCTCGGTCCCCACCCCGGTGTACGCCACCTTCCCTTCCCCATCCAGCATCACGACGATGGACGTCGTGGCCGCACCGCATCCCCACGGGCATCATAAGGGAACGGATAACCGGGATCGTTATCCTCGAGGTGCCGACGGATGCGGCGAGGGCTCTGCGAAACGTCGACCGGGTGACCCCGGAGCCGGAGGAAGGAGGGTAGACCCGGCCGGGTTCAAATGCTGCCGGGCGCGAACCCCGTGGGTTCCCCAAGTGCTCGGATAGGCGAGTGGTGAGCGGCCCGATGCGCGAGAGCGCGTCGGGCCGCCTTTTTCCCGCTCGATATACGTCCAGGGTACCGCTAGAGAGCTTCCACATTATCCTTCGATGCCGTGGCTAGTCGGTGGCTTCATGAACTGGCGCTCTTAGCCGCAGGTTGCCTGCCCCTGCTGCCTGCACAGCCGTAGCCTCCGCAGCAGCGAAGATCACTACAATCCCAGATGCCATCCTGCGACGACTCACTCAATACGCAGCCCCCATCGGCTTCGCCGCGGTGGTCGGCATCCTCTCGATCTTCTTCTGGGCCACTTCGCGGCCGGACGTCATCATCTTCAAGGGCGTAGAAGGGCCGTCCGCGCCGACCCCGCCGGTTGAGAACCCACCCGACGAGTGGCGGAAATTCGAGGCGGGCGGCACGAGTCGCCTCGCTATGCTGCTCACCGACACGACCTCGTCGTGGCTGGGGGTCGCCCACGGGCTGAGCACCATCGGCATTCCCTTTCGGATCACACGTGACGCCAGGGAAGCGCTTCGCCACGACGTCGTGCTCGTGTATCCGCGCATCTCGGGGCGCCTCTTGTCCCCTGAAGCGCTCAGGGCGCTGGCCGCATTCCCCGAGCGGGGTGGCACGCTCATCGGGGTGAACGTGGAGGGGGGTGGAATGGCGTCCGTCTTCGGCTTCGACGAAGCAGTCCTCTCACGCCAAAGGCGCGAATTGGTGTTCGATCCCGATCACCCGCTCGCGGCGGCTTTCACTCACGAGCGAGAGCGACGTGTACCCTTCTCGAACCCCGAGCGCGGGACCCTCGCAGCCGGAAGCCTCGGGTACACCGGAGCGGCGAGTCCTCTGGCGGCCTACGACGACGGCACGGCGGCGATCACGTCGCGCCGGGTTGGTGCAGGTCGAGCGTTCGCGTTCGGCGTCGATCCCGGTTTCCTGGCCCTCAGGGCCTACGGCAACAGGGAGGAAGGGTTGTCACGCTCCTACGTCAACGAATACGAACCGGCGTTCGACGTTCTTCTTCGCACCCTGCTCGGCATCTACGAGACCGGCCAGCCCGACGCGGTGACGCTTCATACAGTGCCCGACGGGAGGCGCCTGACGGCGCTGATCACGCACGACGTCGACTACGAGGAGTCCCTCCCCAATGCGGAGATCTTCGCCCAGTACGAGGCCTCGGTTGGCGTGCCGGCCACCTACTTCATCCAGACCAAGTACGTCCGAGACTGGAACGACGAAGCGTTCCTGGACGAGGACGGCGTGACCGTGCTCCGTACCCTGTCCGAGTTGGGAATGGAGATCGCCAGTCACTCCGTCGCCCACTCCCTCCAATTCGCCGAGTTGCCCACCGGCTCGGGAGCAGAAACGTACCCGACGTATCAGCCGTTCGTGCGAGACGAAAGCACTACCGAGGGGGCCACCGTGTTGGGTGAACTCCGGGTCAGCCGCTTTCTGCTCGAAACGCTCGTTCCAGGCGTGCGCGTGGTGAGCTTTCGACCTGGCCATCTCCGTAACCCTTACTCTTTGCCGGCGGCGCTTGAGAGGACCGGCTACCGGTTCAGCTCGTCCGTCACGGCGGGCAACGCTCTGACCCATCTCCCCTTTCGCCTCACGGAGGGTCGTGGGACCGAGGCCGCCGTTCCGGTCTTCGAGTTCCCCGTCACCATCGAGGACGAGCGGGAGCCAGCGTTGGCATCGAGATTCGACGAGGCCGTCGCCCTCGCGGATCAACTCGGGAGGTACGGTGGACTGTTCGTCGTCTTGATCCACACCGACGAAACGGAGGCCAAACTGGACTTCGAGCGGAAGCTCGTGGAGGCGCTGGAGGCCGACGCTTGGTTCGGCACGCTCCAGGAGTTCGGTTCGTTCTGGGCGGCACGCGACCAAGTGGAGGTCGATGTCCGGGCCGCCGGCGGAGGCATCGAGGTGGTACTGAACGCGCCCCAGCCCATCGAGGGACTCACCCTCCGCCTGCCCAAGGGGTTTCAAGCGGTCTCCACGGATCCAGCGGGTCTGATTCGGACATCCGAGCCCGCCATGGCCGTCCTGGGTCAGTTCGTCGGACGGATGGCCATCCAGCTACAGGAAGAGGGGTCGGCCAGTTGAGAGGCGCGTTGGGCGGCTAGGACCGCACTACCGCCCCACTAGCCCCTCGACCGCCGCCAACAGCTCCTGCTCGGTCCCCACCCCGGTGTACGCCACCTTCCCCTCCCCATCCAGCATCACGACGATGGACGTGGTAGCCGCATTGTAGGCCCGCACCGCATCCCCACGGGCATCATAAAGAAACGGATAGCCGGGATCGTGATCCTCGAGGTGCCGACGGATGCGGCGAGGGCTCTGCGAAACGCCGACGGCCACGGCCACGATGTTGACCTGCTCTCCGTACTGAGCCTGCAACGCATCGAACTGAGGCTGGAGCGCTTCGCACTGCTCGCACCACGTCGCCCAGAACTCGAGGACCGTGGGCTTCCCGTCCTCGGCGTACTCGAGGAGGGAAACCGCCTCGCCGTCGAGGGTCTCGAGCTCAGCGTCGGGGGCTTGGGTGCCGAGGGCGAGGGAAACACCGCCGGACTGGGCCGCAACCGGCGCAACAAGGAGCGCGGCCATGAACCAGAGCGCCGAAGCGCGAAATGCCATCGTCTTCATTGAATCCTCGGCGGTACTCGAGCAGTGGATCAGAGGTTGTAGCCGGTCTGAATGAAGTAGTACTCCGCCATGGCCAACATGATCACCGCAGCGATGCGCTTCACCCACACCATCCACGTTCCCGAACGCGGAAGCACGGCCAGGGTTCCCGAGAAGAGCCCCACCCCGATGAGCAAAGCCGTCATCCCGAGCGAAAAGACGAAGAGGTAGACGAAGCCCATGAGCCCGGCTTGGGTCGCGGCGACCCAGGTGAGAACGACGGCGAAGGCGGGAGCGCCGCAGGGCGCGGCTACCACGCCGGACATGGCGCCCATGAGGAAGACGGCCCCGTAGGAGCCGCCCTCGGTCTCCGCCGCCTTGGCCAGCAGCTTCTTGGGCACGGGCACCGGAATGACATCGAGCATGGCGAGGGCGAAGAGCACCAGGAGGTTTCCGATGGCGAACAGCGCCCATGGACTGGCGCTCACCGTCCCGAAGAGCTGACCGGTGAGGCCGGCAACGGCGCCGAGCGTCGCATAGAGCATGGCGAGGCCGACGGCATATGTGAGGGTCAGGCCGACGGTCCGCAGCTTCGACTGATCTTCCCTGGCCGTCCCGGCGATGACTGCGCTGGTGATGGGAATCATGGGGTAGACACACGGCGTGAGGCTGGTCAATACACCCGCGCCGAACATCACCCCGAGTGCCAGGAGGGGGCTGTTGGAAAGCGCCTCGGACAGGCCGCCGGGAGGCTCGATCTGAAGTAGAGTCAGCATGGTCACGCTGATAGGATCGCGTGCCCGACGCCCAACGTCCAATACCAGGTCGGGGCGATGGCAACGGTACCAGGGTGATGGTCAGGCCGGGGTTCGCCATCAACTTGGCTCGGGCCAGGCCCTTCGCGAAGTTTGTCGGACATGAATACCACCGAGCCGAAGCCGCTACAGCGCCCCAGTCGTTTCGCAACGCGCATGGCCTCCGGGGTCTTCGCCCTGATCCCGCTGGCGGTGACCTTCGTCGTCCTTCGTTGGCTTTTCAATCTCACCGCGGGCATCCTTCTCCCCCTCATCGACCCGATGGTCGGGGAGTGGCCCACCTTCTTTCGGGCCCTGCTCGCGGTGGGGATCCTCCTGGTCGTCGTCTACGTCCTCGGTGAGATCGCCGCCCACGTGGTGGGTCGCCGTGTGCTGGCGGTGGGCGAGGCCGTGGTCCTCAGGCTGCCCATCGTGAAGGTCGTCTACTCCATCTCCAAGCAGGTGGTGGGTGCCTTTCAGGGACAGGGGACCAAGGCGTTCAAGGAGGTGGTCTACGTTGATTTCCCCTTGCCCGACCATCGGTCCGTGGGGTTCGTCACGTCCAACTTCACCAGACCCGACGGCTCGGTTTGGAGCACGGTGTTCGTGCCCACGACACCCAATCCCACCACCGGCTTTCTCCAGCTCGTGGAGCGCGACCGACTGGAGGAGACGGACATGACCGTGGAAGAGGGCATCAAGATGATCATGTCGCTGGGTGTATTGAAGCCCGAACGACGAGAGGCCGTCGATGCTTGAGCGCCGTGCGTTGATTGCCGCCACCTGCTTCTTCGCCCTCGCGTGCGAAGGCGATGCGCAGCCCGCCATCACCGTCGGTCCGGTGGGCTTCTCGGAAGACCAGCTGCTCGGGCTCTCGGAGGCGCGTCAGGAGTCCCTGGCCGAGCTCACGGCCTTCGGTCTTGCCGTCGCCGATTCCACCACGACCGAGTTGGGGCAGCCCCTGGTCCAGGAGTGGATCGATGAAGTGCGGCTGGACATCCTGGGAGCCGAGCTGGTTCTCCAGCAGAACGAGGTGGCGGACGACGTGCTCAGAGCCCGATACCTCACCGCCCCCCAGTGGGAACTCACCGTTCGCCACATCCTCTTCTTCAGCGAGAGGTGGCGCTCACCTTCCCATCGGGCGGAGGCCAAGGCCAAGGCGGAGCGTGCGATGCAGGCCCTCCGCAGCGGGGCTGATTTCGCTTCCACGGCGGCGACCCTTTCCGAAGAGCCCGGTGCCGAGGGTAGAGAGGGACTCCTTGCCCCGGGCCGCGAGGGGTCGTGGGTGCCGGAGTTCTGGTCGGCGGCACTGGCACTGGAAACGGGGGAAATCAGCCCGGTGACGGAGACCCAATACGGCTACCACATTCTGAGGCTGGACGATCGCCAGCCGGTTCCCTTCCCCGAGGCCCGAAACGTCGTCGTCCGCGAAGTGGGGAGCGAGATCGGCGACCCCGAGCGGGCCGTCGAGGAGTGGATGGAGAATGCCGCCGACGATCCCGATGCTCGAAGAGCAGCGGCCATCGCCGAGGCCGACTCTCGGGGCATCACAGTGCCGGAAGGAGAACGGGCCGAGCTCGAGCGGGAATGGGACGACATGGTCTATCGATGGTCGGCTACGCTTGGCTTCCGATACGGCATGTCGCCAGCGACAGTCGCCGAAGCGGCGATGGCCGCTCTGTCGGACCCCTCACAGGGCACCGGGCTCGTGCGCACCGAGATCTCCCGGCACCGAGACCTTCTGGACGCCCGCTACGACATCCGGGTGGGAGCCGAGGCGGCGGCGAACTGACGGCCGCCGTGGAACTCGGCCAGAGGTGCAACCGTAGGGGCTAACGGGCCGTCTGACCTTTCGACGCGCCTGTCGACGAGCCCGATGCTCGTGGGCGGCCTCTCTTCGCACCTACCCTGAGCACCACGCCATGAATCGCAAGCTCCGATTCCTCCTCGGCTTCGGCGTCTTCTTCGTCGCGCTGTGGTTCCTCTGGGACACGGCGGTGGTCTATCCACTGAAGATCTTCGTCGTGCTCCTCCACGAGGTGAGCCACGCCCTCGCCGTCGTGGCGACGGGCGGCCATGTCGACAGCATCACGTTGGATCCCAGGCAAGGTGGAGCCACGTACTTCACGGGAGGCAACGCCTTCCTCGCGTTGAACGCCGGTTACCTCGGTAGCCTCTTATGGGGCGGGCTCATGTTCTCGGCGGCCCAGTCGTCCAGGGTCCGAACCGATTGGATCAACGGCGCCATCGGGGTCGGGGTAGTCCTCCTCACCGTCTTCGTCATCCGGAGTTCGTTCGGGGTGATCTTCGGCATCTTCTTCGGCCTCGCCATGATCGGCGCCGCCCGGAAGGTCGGCGTGAAGTGGAACCGCCGATTGCTGGCCTCCCTCGGCCTCACCAGCGCTCTGTATGCCATCCTCGACATCAAGAGCGACGTCCTGGACCGGCCCGACCTGCAATCCGATGCCTATATGCTCGCCGAGCTTACCGGAGTCGGGAACGCGACTATCTGGGGCGTCGTATGGATCACTGCAGCCATCGCATTCGCGACCTGGCTCTTCGCTCGTTCATTCGAAAAGGCCTGACCTCATGGACTACCGCGCCCTCGCCGAACTCGTGCTGATGTCGCTCTTCGGCCTTTCGGTGCTCTGTTTCACCATCGGGCTGTCGGTTCGCCTCTTCATGGCGCCCACCCTACGCGAGCTCTTCGCGAAAACGCCGAAGGACGACAAGCTCCTCGCGGCTCGGATCGCTCAGTTGGAAGACCGGCTGGATTCCATCGATGCCTCGCTGGAGCGGATCGCCGACAAGACGGATTTCGATCGCAAGCTCGAACGGCCGAAGCTCGGGTAGTTCCGGACCTCGACTCCGTGATCAGCCGGGATCCTCGCTGAAGAGCCGATAGAAGAATCCGACCCACTGAGCTGGGAAGCGATCGGCTGCTCGCTCGACAGCTTGTTCCATGGTGAGGCCGTCGGCGAGAGCCTCGCGGGTGAACGCCATGGCAGCGCGACTCACCGTAACCTGCTCTCGGACCGCGGCGAGGTCGGTGGGCCCGTCGTGTCCGCCGATCGCCACCGTCTCGGGATGCATCTCGGCGATGAGCCCATCGACCCTGTCGAGGAACCCGTCTGGATCCTCGCTACCAGGAAACATCATCGGATTCCCGGCCAGATAGGTGTCACCGAAGTGGGCCACGCGCGCATCCGGTAGATACACGGTCAGATCGCCGATGGTGTGGGCAACCGTGGGCACGAGGCGCACTCGATGCTGTCCGAAGGCGAAGGTCGTGTCGGAGGTGATGGCGACGGCGGGGTGCGCAGCCAATGGCTTCAGGGGCAACTCGACGCCCTCCATGAAGACGTAGGGCTCGGACATCACCGCACCGGTACCGGGATGGGCCATGACGATGGCGCCGCGCCCGAGCGTCGGTGTGGCACCCATGTGGTCCTCGTGAGGGTGGGTCACCACGACTCGGGTGATGTCGCTTGCGCCCACGGAGGCCAACGCTCGTCGAAGCGCCGGCAGGGCCGGACCGTACCCGGTGTCGACGACGAGTGCGTCCGCTCCGTCCACCACCGCGACGACGTTGGAGCCTGCGCCACCGATCCGGTAGACGCCTTCGGCCAGACTTCGGACCTCGAGCTCCATGTCCGCCGCGCGGCCCATGACCTCCTGGAATCCCTCGGAGTCGGCAATGGTCTCGAAGGCCGGATCGTAGGGAGCGAAGGAGATCATCAACGCCTCGATGTCCTCCTCCCACGCCTGGGCGAGAAAGGCGACGGCTTCTTCATCCCGCCCCGCCATCGCTGCGCCCCGCGCAGCATGATATTGGACGAAGGGCCGATTGAGCATGCCGGGTGGCATGACCTCGGCGGCGGCGGCCATGGCGTCGGCATACGCTTCGGCGTCGCCCGCCTGCCTCGCCTCTTCTCCGGCGGCGAAGTGCGTGCGCCAGGCGTCGGCGTCCTGCCCCAGCACGGTGGTGGGAAGAAGGCTCAGGACCAGAATGCACAGGCCGACAGGCCCAAGATGTGGTGTTCTCATGAAGGCATCATACGAGAGATCGTACGCGGGGGTTGCACCTCGGGGACCCGCCGGTGTATGATGGCGGCGTTCGGAGCAGAGAGGTTCTGAACTAGGCCTCGACGGACCCACCAAAGAAGGTGACCTTCGAGGACTGCGGGTCGAGAGCCCGCTGGCGTTCACGCCCTACGATTCCCGAAAACAGGAGGTGATCCTTGTCTAGTCCCTGTACCCTGTCCAGCCTGGCACGGGCAAGCGATCGCCGGAGCGGCTTCTAAAGCCGATCCAGCTGATATGTAGTACGCTGTTCGCGCCGTACCCGGCCTTCGCGCTGGGCTGCGACAGTGAGACGCCACCGGTCTTTGGGCCGGTGGCGTCTTTTTTTTCAGCCGAACCAGTCGGGCTCGTTGCCCGGCTTCCACTTGATGTTGCAGCCGATGCTCGGCGTCTGATCCGCTGCAGCTTCCTCACCAGCGAGGACGGCGTCGCACGCTGCCCGGAGGTCCTCACCCGTCACCGGCGTGTCCAGCGAGGGCCGACTCCCGTCGAACTGCCCCCGGTAGGCCAGTCGCCCCTCGCCGTCGAAGAGGAAGAAGTCGGGCGTGCAAGCAGCACCCAGGTCTTTGACTACGCCCTGACTTTCGTCGAAGAGATAGGGGAAAGTGTAGCCCCGGTGCTCCACCTCCTCGGCCATCTTCAGAGGGCTGTCCGCGGGGTACTTCTCGACGTCATTGGCGCAGATACCCACAATCGCCACACCGCGATTTCGGTACTCGACGGCGAACTCGGAGAGCGCCGGCGCGATGTGCTTCACGAAGGGACAGTGATTCGAGAGGACCATCACCAGCAGCGCCGGGGCGTCGTCGAATTCCGCGCGACTGACCGTCCCGCCGGTGGCGGGCTCTGGAAGTGAGAAGTCGGGGACACGCGTCCCCAAGGGCATCATCGTGCTGGCTGTCTTGACCATGGGCTGACTGCGTTAGGGGGCGAAATCGTCGAGGCGGACCGGTCCAACGTGGTCCTCAGTGGGATGCACCCCGATGGACGGCTCAGGGTCCGGGACTTCACGGCCATCGTGGCCACCGCGGTCAACCGAGCCTGGCGGTCCCTCCGATGACGGCCGCCCTCCTCGGTTCCGCGGCAGCTACTCCGACTGCAGCGCCATGGTAGGGTCGACTCGCGAAGCCCGGCGGGCTGGGACGTAGCACGCGAACAGGGCTCCGCCCACGAGGAGAGCCACCGCCCCGAGGTAGACCACGGGGTCCCGGGTCCCGACATCGAAGAGGAGGCTCTCGAGCAATCGAGCCACGACGGCGGACCCTGCAACGCCGAGCAAGACCCCGGCCGCCACCAGCGCCGTGCCCTCGCGAACGACGAGTTGTCGGACCTCCGAAGGATTCGCACCGAGAGCGAGACGAACTCCCAACTCGCGGCTCCGCCGAGACACGGAGTACGCCATCGTGCCGGCGATGCCCAGGGACGCCAGGAGGAGAGCGATGGAGCCGAAGGCCGCCATGAGGATCGTGCGGAAGCGTGGTCCGGCGAGGTTGCGGTCCAGCAGTCCTTCAAACGGCTGAACAGAGCCCAACGCGATGGAGCCGTTCACCTCATGGACCGCCTCTCTGAGCCGATTCCCGGACACCCGGTCATCGACTCGCACCACGATGTCGAATCCGCGGTTGTACCCGTTCCAGCCCTCCTGGGCTGCGGGAAGGTAGACCATGGGTCGCGACGACTCCCCGGGTCCGAAGTGGAGTAGCGAACCGACGATCCCTACGACCTCGGCCACACGACCGTGGGCGTAGAAGCCCATCCCGATAGGATCCTCTCCCGGCCAGAATGCTTCGGCGGTGGTCTCGTCGACGACCATCACCGGCTCGGCGTCCATGGCGTCGTCCTCCGAAATGAGCCGACCCCGAACGAGCTCGACGCCCAGCGCCTCCAACGTACCGGGGAAGATCGCCCGGACCTCGGCGCACCGCCCCTCCCCTGGAGCCGGAGGAGGCCGGTCACTCCGACCGACTCCGTCGCACGAGTAGCCACCTCCAAGGGGCACGATATCCATCGCGCCCGCCGCCTCGACACCGGGTATCGACCGGAGCCCGTCCATCACATCGTGCCACTGGGTGCCCGCCGCCTCGGGGGTCAGATCGTAGAAGGCCGAGCCGTGAACCTCGAGCTGGAACGCACCTCTTGGATCGAAGCCCACATCGACGCCACCGAGATGTTGAAGGCTGCGTCCAAGGAGACCGGCAGCGACCAACAGCGTCATGGTCATCGCAAGTTGGCCGATGACCAGTCCCCTTCGGATCGTCCGCGCTCGTCGGCCGGAGGTCGTCGTTCTGCCGCCATCGCGTCCTGGAGCCGTGGCCCCGACAGAGGCAGCCCGAAGCGATGGGAGCAGGCCGAAGAGGAGCGCGCATCCGACGGTGGTGGCCAGCGCGAAAGCGAGGACCCGGGCATCGACACCGCCGTCGACGGCTCGGGGGAGAAGAGCGTTCAAACGCCCGGCGAAACCTCCCAGCCAAACCGCGATACCCACCCCGAGGACACCTCCCGCGGTCGCCAACAGAAGCGTTTCCGCCAAGCCCTGATTCACGATCCGCGCCTTCGAAGCACCGAGTGCCCTATGGACCGCGATGTCTCCCTCGCGATCGAGGAAACGGCAGATCTGGAGATTCGCCAGATTCGCACAAGCGATGAGTAGGAGGAGCCCGACCGCCGCGAGAAGGGTGACGAGGACGCCCTGCGAGGGGCCTGCGACAACCTCCCGAAGGGGTGCGATGACCACCATCCGGTTCGCGTTGGCTTCGGGATATTCCTCGGCCAGTGCGGCGTACGCAGCCGAGATGTCGCCTTGGGCCGCGACGATGCCCACTTCGGTGCGGACGCGAGCAATGCCCTTCCAGCTCCTACCCGAGCGTGGCCACTCGCTCGGGGGGCTGGACACCGTCCTCCAGAGTCGTGGCTCGCTTCCGGGGCCACCCATCAGGCCGGGATCCTCGAAGTCCTCTGCGAGCACACCGATGACGACGTAGGGCAGGTCGTTGAGTCGGACGTCTCGCCCTACGACATCGGGATCCGCTCCGAAGCGACTCGTCCACAGCGAATGGCTCAACACAACCACGTCGGGACGGCCTTCACCCTCTTCGTCCGGGCGGAAGAGTCGGCCCTGACCGGCGCTGACCCCGAGGATCTCGAAGAAGTTCGCCGTGACGGTGGCTCCACGAACGATGCTAGCGCCGTCCCCGTCGTCGAGGGCCGGCATCCACCACCGGATGAGTCCGATCCCATCGAAGGAAACCGTGTTCACAGCCAGATCGGCGACGTTGGGATACGTGACGCTACCCCCGAACCCGACCCGATCGAGACTGTAGCTCTCCACCGCCACCACCTTATCCGGTTCGGGATAGGGAAACGGCTCCAACAGGACGTCGCTCGCGACCCCGAAGACGGCGGTGCTGCCCCCGACCCCGACCGCGAGCGTCGTTGCGACGACCGCGGCATATCCCGGTTTCCGGCGGAGTTGCCGCGCCGCTCCCTTCACATCGTCCCCGAACCCTCTCATCGTCCACCTCCCTTCGCGGTACCGTAGCGCGTCTACCCAGCTTCCCGTCGTTCGGAGCAGCAAACCGGCGCGCGCCGCGAGTGTCAGCTCGTTCCGCTCGTGGAGTTCGACCCAGCGGCTGCGAACCTCCCCCTCCCACTCCCGGCGCCACTCCGTCCGGGCATGGCGAGGCAAGAGACAACTCGCCGCTCTGACCATCCAAAGAGCCCCCACAGGCTCCCGGATCTCACTCATCCCCCTGCCCCCTTCGCCCTAGGCGTGGAAAGGAGAAGGGCTTTCGCAGCCGCGAGCTTGTCGGCGGCGGCGGTGAGGGCCACCTCCCCTTCCTCGGTGAGCTCGTACATGCGACGCTGGGGTCGCCCACCTCGATGCGCCGCCTCGACCTCTTCCCACGTGCCCTTCAAGAGATCCGCGCCCTCGAGGCGTCGGAGCGCGGGATACACGGTCCCGCTCGCCAGCCCTGTGATGTCCATGATGTCGAACCCGTACCGGTAGCCGGCACCGACGGCCTGGATGATGAGCGCCGTCACCTGGGTCATTCGGACGTTGGCCATTCTACACCTGTCGTTTTCTGTATAGCTCGTTCTCTACATAGCATGTTTCGCTCGACATCGACGAATGTCAAGTCAGCAGACGGGCCGGGCTCCACCGCCGGCTCATGCCAGTCGACCGCAGACTCCTCTTATCTTTATCGATCATGCGTATCGTGTCCCTCGCCTGCTCGAACACGGAGATCGTCTGCGCCCTCGGGTGCGCCGACCTCCTCGTGGGCGTCGATGACCACTCCGACTTTCCGGAGGAGGTCGTTGCTCCCTTGCCGAAGGTCGGCCCCGACCTGGACATCGACGTCGAGAAGGTGGCCGCCCTCGAGCCCGACCTCGTCCTGGCGACGCTCACCGTTCCCGGGCACGAAAAGGTGGTGGAGCGTCTTGAAGCAGCCGGACTGCCCTTCATCGCCCCGGAGCCCGTCTCCATCGACGACGTGTACCGGGACATCCGTGACATCGCGAAGCGTCTCGGCGTGCCCGAGAGCGCCCATCAGCTCATCGCCGCGATGCGAGCCGAGCTCGGAGGGGATTCCCGCAGCGGCGGGGCGGGTGAAGGCGGAGTCGGTGCAGTCGACGCCGGCCCCGACGCCGGCGCCGACGAACGCCCGAAGATCCTCATCCAATGGTGGCCCAAACCCGTGATCACGCCGGGGCGCCGATCCTGGGCCACCGACGTCATCTCTGCCGCCGGCGGGCGGGCGGTGTTGGGGGATGAAGACCACAAGAGCCGGCCCATGACCGACGACGAGGTGGCCGAGGCCGATCCCGATGCCGTGGTCCTGTCGTGGTGCGGTGTGCACCCTGACAAATACCGTCCGGACGTCGTGCTGAGAAACGAGCGCTGGCAGGATCTCGACTTCGTCCGCCGCGGGCGGGTCTACTGCATCGGAGAGCCTTTCCTCGGCAGACCGGGCCCCCGCCTCGTTGAGGGAGTGCGAGCCATGCGGGAGGTCGTCGACGAGATCAAAGGCGCGTCGCTCTCGACGTAGCCCCGTCCGGGGCGTACGCTGTCGCCACCCACCCCACCCGGGAGCGACGATGAGCGACTCGACCATGAACCGGCGCACCTTCGCCCGCCTCTTCGCCGCCGGAGGCTCGGCGGCCCTCCTCGGCCACCCCCGCTTACGTGACCACCGGCCCGCTGCCCTGAGGAGCTTCGACGTCCGACCTGGAGCCGTCGACTGGCAAGCCGTCCGCGACCAGTTCGTGATGCCGCCCGGGGTGTCCGTGCTGAACGCGGCCAATCTCTGCCCGTCTCCTGCGGCGGTCCTGGACGACGTCGTCGACCACACCCGAAGGCTCGACAGCGAGCCGTTCCCCTCTTTCCGGAGCGAGATCGGGGGAGCGAAGGAACGGACCCGGGGGCTGCTGGCCGACTTCCTCCGCGTGTCGCCAGAGGAGATCCTCATCACGCGCAACACCAGTGAAGCCAACAACTGGGTCTCGACGGGGCTCGACCTGGGCCCCGGCGACGAGGTCGTGATCTTCTCGGACAACCATCCTTCGAACAATCAGGCATGGAAGTCCAAGGGCGAGCGCTTCGGCTACACCGTGCGGGAGGTCCCCCACGTCGACCCCCACCCCGGCGCGGAGTACTACCTCGAGGCATTCGAAGCAGCTCTCACGCCGAACACCCGTGTGTTGACGTTCATGCAGCACACCAACACGTCAGGAGACGTCTTCCCCGCCAAGGAGCTCTGCGCCATGGCCCGGGAGCACGGCGTCGTGACCCTCGTGGATGGCGCGCAATCCTTCGGGCTCATGGACGTCGACCTTTCGGACTGGCAGCCCGATTTCTTCTCGGGTAGCGCCCACAAGTGGCCGTGCGGCCCGAAGGAGACGGGGGTGCTCTTCGTGAACCAGCGCATGCATGACCGTTTCTGGCCGTCGATGTACAGCGCGTACACCGGGCGCACCGGACTGTCGAGAACCCACGAGGGTATGGGCCAGCGCGACACCCCAGCCATCCACGCTTTCGGGACACAAATCGAGTTCCTCCAGTCCATCGGGCAGTCCGAGATCGAGGCTCGAAGTCGTGAACTCGCCACAATGCTCTTGGAAGAGTTGAGCGGCATCGACGGGGTGCATATGTGGACGCCGGTGCAGGCCGAGCGGCGCGGCGCCGTCGTGACGTTCAGGCCTGGCGAGCTGGAGCCCCGTGACGTTCTCGCGGCCCTCGAAGGGGACGGCATCGTCGCCGCGGCACGAGGCGGATCGGACCGGCCGGGCATCCGGTTCTCGCCTCACTTCTACACCATGGAAGCAGACGTCGAGAGGGCTGTGGGCGCCATCCAGCAGTACTTGCGGACGGGTCTGTAGCCCGGGGCACTCGACTCGCCCACGTCCCGCCCGGCACACCAGCTACCCCCTTGACGGTTGTTTTCGAGGGTGTATCATACGAACGTATGAATGATTCAACGATCTCATCGACACAGGGAAAGGCGACCCGGGCGGATCTCATCACCGCGGGTCGAAAGCTCTTCGCCACCAGCGGATTCGACGGGACGTCCGTACGGGCCCTGACCACCGAGGCCGGCACCAACCTGGGCGCCATCACCTACCACTTCGGCTCGAAGCGGACCCTCTACGCGGCGGTCCTGGAAGACGGCCTCCGCCCTCTGGCGCGCCGGGTCCAGGCCGCAGCCGCCTCCGACGGCACGGCCCGGCAGCGCATGCTCGCGGTGATCGAGGCGTACTTCGAACATCTGGCCGAACGCCCGGACGTGCCTCGTCTCATGCTCCAGGAGGTGGCGGCGGGAAAGGAGCCACCGGCAGTGATCCGCGAAATCATCGGTACGGTGAAGGAGACCATCGCCGGGCTCCAGGACGAGGGCGTGGCCGACGGATCGGTACGCCCGGGCCATCCCGTTCTGACGGCACTGAGCATCGTCTCCCAACCGGTCTACCTGACACTGGTCGCCCCCATGCTCCGCAGCGTCGGGGGGATCGACCTCTCCGACCCCGTAACACGGCGGATGACCGTGGAGCACACACTCGCTTTCGTGGACGCGGCGCTGACGCCGCGGGCTGGAGCCTGACCATGAACAGATCAAGGCGATCGCGACCGAGGGTGCGACCACCCTTCGCCTTCTCCCTCGCACTGCTCGCACTCGGGACATGGCCGCCCGCAACACCCGTCGCGGGCCAGACGACAGCCGGTGAGGCGCAGGAGGCGCTCACCCTCCTGGAGGCCGCTGCAAGAGCACTGGAGTCGCACCCGCACCTCGCCGAAGCGGTGGCGCGGAGGGACGCGGCGGAAGCCTCGCTCGACGGCGTTCGCGCCACCCGCCTCCCATCGCTGCAACTTCAGGCCGGCGTAACGCGGTTCGAGGAACCCATGATCGTCGCGCCTCTACACAGTCTCGACCTCGCCAACGCGCCGCGCTTCGACGAGACACTGGTTCAAGGACGTCTCGGTGCGAACTATGCCCTCTTCGACGGCGGCTCCAGGGGGGCTCGGATCCGAAGTGCCGGGGCTGCGGCGGAGAGCATCGACCACATGAGGGTCTCCACCGAAATGTCGGTACTTGCAGACCTTGCATCTGCCTTCGTCGGCCTGACCTCACGGCGGGTGGTCCGGGATGCCGCGCAGTCGATGACGGAGGCTCTGGAAGCCGAGTCGGAGCGCGCGCGGCGGCAGGTGGACGCCGGCGCCGCGCCCCAGGTCCAGCTTCTGCGGGCGAGCGCAGCACTCCAGGAAGCACGGGCTCAACTGGTAGGGGCTCGATCCCGCGTCGGGCTGGCGGAACGGGATCTCGCGAGGGTCATGGGTGTGCCTCCGGCGACGATCAGCGGACGCCCGCTGGTCGACGTCTCGCCCTCGACAGTGAACCGCTCTGCCACGGATGCCGTGCCACCGCCCGTGGCGGCGGCCGAGCGACGAGTCGAGGCCGCCGAGGCGATGCTCTCCGCAGAGCGGTCCACTCGACTTCCCCGCCTCGACGCGAACGCGGCGCTTCTCGACTTCGGTACGCCCACGGGCGACCACGTGCTGGAGTGGCAGGCAGGCCTCCAGCTCTCGTGGGCCGTCTTCAACGGAGGCGCCCGCGGAGCCGCTATTCGCAGAGCTGAGGCTGATCTGGCCGAGGCCCGGGCCGCCGCAGCGTCGACCCGCCTTTCTCTGGAACAGGGAGCGGACGCGGCCCGGACCGCGATCACCGCCGCCGAAGCCAGAGCCGATGCGCTCGAGGCGGCCGTGGCCCAATGGACCGAGGTCGCGAGGATCGAGGCCCTGTCACTGGAGAGTGGGGCCGGACTCCAGAGCGACCTGCTCAGAGCCCAGGCGGGCCTGTTCCAGGCCACCGCCGGACTCGCCCAAGCGCAAGCAGAAGCGGTACTCGCCAGGGTCGAGCTGGCTCGAGCCCAGGGCGCCCTCACGATGGAATGGATGAACCAGCAGTTGGAGAATCGGTGATGAACAGCCGGCTCAAGATCGTCGTGCCCCTCGCGCTTCTCTCGGGCGTCGTCCTCTGGTGGGTGCTCCGCCCCGGAACCGGGGACCCGGCTTCCCTCGAAGCATCGGGCACGGTGGAAGCGACCACCGCGGATCTGGGATTCCAATTGCCGGGCAGAATCCAGGAGCTGCCGGCGGCTGAAGGCGACGCTGTCGTCGCCGGGCAACGGCTGGCTCGACTGGATACCCGCGAACTGGAGGCGGGGCTTCTGGCGGCCCGGGCCCGGGAAGCGGCCGCGGCCGCTCGCCTGGCCGAGCTCCTCGCAGGTGCACGACCCCAGGAGATCGCGACGGCCGAGGCCGCCCAACGTTCCGCCTCGCAACAGGCAGCCACGGCTCGGCGGGAGCTCGAGCGAGCCCGTACCCTCTTCGAAGGAGGCGCGATCTCCCGGCAGGATCTGGGCCGGGCCGAGACCGCAGTGGATGTCGCGGAAGCGGCGCACGAACAGGCTAGCGAAGCCCTGGCCCTCGTCCGCGAAGGCCCCCGCTCGGAGACGATCCGTGCCCAGCGTGCAGCGGTCGATCAGGCCAGCGCCTCGGCCGCACAGGTGGAGGCGCAGTTGGACAACGCCGTGGTGAGCGCGCCGTTCGCCGGCGTGGTGACGGTCCGACACCGAGAGCCGGGAGAAACCGTCGCGCCCGGCGCGCCAGTCGTCACCGTGTTGAATCGGGACGACCGGTGGGTTCGCATCTACGTCCGCGAGGACCTCATCGGGCGGGTGCAGATCGGGATGTCTGCCTCCATTCGATCCGACAGCTACCCCGACCGTGAGTACGAAGGCGAAGTCGTCTTCATTGGCAGCGAGGCCGAGTTCACACCCAGGAACGTCCAGACGGAGGAGGAACGCACGAAGCTCGTCTACCCCGTGAAGGTCCGGATCACCGGCGACGACGGCTACGAGCTCAAGCCCGGAATCCCGGCCGACGTGCGGCTCCTCGAAGAGCCTCGCACCAGCGAATGAGTACGCCCGCCGTCTCCATCCGGAATCTGGGACGCGCCTTCGGCGGTGAGGTCGCGGTGGCGGACCTCACCTTCGATGTCACCTCCGGCGAGCTCTTCGGTGTGGTGGGTCCAGACGGTGCGGGTAAGACCACCACGCTTCGGATGTTGGCGGGCGTGCTTCGACCGACAACCGGTGAGGCGTGGATCGGCGGAGCCGAGGTCGGCAGGGATCCGGAGGCCGTGAAGCCCCACATCGCGTACATGGCCCAGCGCTTCGGCCTCTACGAAGACCTCACTGTTCGGGAGAACCTGGACTTCTATGCCGACCTGTACCGCGTCCCCAAGGTGGATCGGCCAGCCCGAAGGCGACGACTCTACGACTTCAGTCGCCTCGGTGAGTTCGAAGACCGACTCGCGGGGAATCTCTCCGGCGGCATGAAACAGAAGCTCTCTCTCTCCTGCTGCCTCATCCACGAGCCCGAGGTCCTCCTCCTCGACGAGCCCACCTTCGGGGTGGACCCCATCTCTCGTCGCGAGCTCTGGCTGATCCTCCACGAGATGGTAGGCCGAGGCGTGACGATCATCGTTTCCACCTCCTACATGGACGAGGCCGAGCGATGCGATCGGGTGGCCCTCCTCGACGAGGGTCGAGTGGTGGCCCTGGATGACCCCCGCGTTCTCCAGCGGTCCTTGGAGGGCACGATGATGGCACTGCGAACGCGTGATCCCCGTAGGACCAGGGACGCCCTGGCAGGCGTGGACGGGGTCGTCAGCGCCGCCCTCTTCGGGGACTCGGTGCACGCTCTTCTCGCCCCGGGTGCGCCGGATGTCTGGAGGGAAGCCCTTCGAAGCGCCGACGTGGAGCTTTTGGAGGCGACGTCCATCGAGCCCTCCCTGGAGGACGTCTTCATCCACAGGGTGGGCCGGTCGTGAACGAGCACCCGGTGGTCGTCCGCGATCTGACCCGCCGCTTTGGCGATTTCACCGCGGTCGATGCCGTGACCTTCGACGTGCGCGCCGGCGAGATCTTCGGCTTTCTCGGGCCCAACGGCGCGGGCAAGACCACAACCATCAAGATGCTCACCGGACTGCTTCCCCCGACCTCCGGGCACGGTCGCGTGGCGGGCTATGACATCATCACCGCGCGAAGGGATATCAAGAGCCGAATCGGCTACATGTCCCAGCGGTTCTCTTTGTATGGAGACCTCACGGTCGGCGAGAACATCGACCTCTTCGCCGGCCTCTACGGGGTCACCGGCTCGCGCTTCGACGAACGTCGCGAGTGGATTCTCGACATGTCGGAGCTGGGTGACGAGGAGCACGAGCCTGCGGGTACACTGCCACTTGGGTGGAAGCAGCGGCTGGCCCTGGGCTGCGCCATGATCCACGAACCGCCCATCCTCTTCCTCGACGAACCTACATCCGGGGTCGACCCGCTGGCCCGCCGACGATTCTGGGATCTCATCTACACGATGGCCGAGGCGGGCACGACGGTGTTCGTCTCGACGCACTACATGGAGGAAGCCGAATACTGCCATCGGCTGGCCCTCCTGAACCGTGGCCGACTCATCGCGCTGGACACACCGCGGCACCTCAGGGCCCGCGTCGTCGATCCTATCCTGCAGGTCACGACCGACGACGCTCCACGAGCGGTGGAAGCGGTGTCTCGAGCCGAGGGCGTCATCGAAGCCGCCATGTTCGGACGGGCCCTCCGCGTGGTGGTCCGGGACGAGACCGAAGGCGCCGCGGCCGTCCGATCGGCGCTGACCAAAGCCGGCCGGAGTGTGAAGCACATCGCTTCCACCGAAGCGACCCTGGAAGACGTGTTCGTGTCCCTCATCCGCGCCGAAGGCGGCGCGCCCGTCGGGTAGCACGATGGACATTCACCGACTTCTGGCCGTGGCCCGAAAGGAGTGGATCCAGCTTCGGCGTGACAGCCGTAGCGTAATTCTCGCCTTCGTCCTGCCCCTCTTCCTCCTCCTCTTCTTCGGCTACGCTATCACCTGGGACGTGGACGACATCGAGATCGCCGTCCTCGACGAGAGCCGGACGGCGGAGAGCCGGGGGGTGGTCGACGCCCTCGTGTCGAGTGGCTACTTCACCGTGGAGGCCCACCTCGAATCGTCGTCCGAGATCGACGAACGGCTCACCCGCAGTGAGGTCCTCGGGGTATTGGTGATTCCACCGACCTTCGCGGCAGATCTGGCGGCCCCCGGCCGCCCGGCCCCCATCCAGTTCCTCGTCGACGGCAGCGATGCGAACACGGCGACCATCGCGCTGAACTACGCCGACGCAATCGTGTCCCGCCACGGCGCCGGCGTCGCGCTGCAGGGCCGGGAGATGCCTGCAAGCGTGCGGCTCGAGCCTCGAACGTGGTACAACCCGGACCTCGAGAGCCGCCACATGATCGTGCCGGCCCTCATCGCCGTGATCATGTCCATCATCGCGGCCATGCTCACGGCGCTCACCATCGCCCGCGAATGGGAGCGGGGAACCATGGAGCAGCTGGCCGCGACGCCCGTCGGCCGCGTCGAGGTGGTACTCGGCAAGCTCCTCCCCTACCTCCTCATCGGGCTCTTCGACGTCGCGCTCACGGTCTCGGCGGGCATGCTCATCTTCGGCACCCCGCTGAACGGCAGCGTCGTCTACCTCGCCATCCTCACCACCCTCTTCCTCGTGGGGGCGCTGGGCCTGGGCATCTTCATCTCGGCCGCGGTGAAGTCCCAGGTGCTGGCGACGCAGATCGCGATGGTCGCCACCTACCTTCCGGCCGTTCTCCTGTCGGGCTTCCTCTTCGACATCGCGAGCATGCCCCCAGCACTGCAGGGTGTGACCTTCCTGGTCCCTGCCCGCTACTTCGTCACGGTGACACGGGGGATCTTCCTCAAGGGCGTGGGGCCCGAGGTCCTCTGGCCCCAGGCGCTCCTCATGCTGGCCTACGCGGTCGTGGGACTGGCGCTGGCCACCCGGGTCTTCAAGAAGGAACTCGCGGCATGAGGGGCGGTTCATTGCTCCGCATTCGGAGGATGGTGGTAAAGGAGATCCGGCAGCTCTTCCGCGATCCCAAGACAAAACGGGTGATCTTCGTCTCGCCCATCATCCAGCTCATCCTCTTTGGCTACGCGGTGAACACCGACGTCCGCGACGTCGCGAGCGCGCTCGTCGACATGGATCGCACGGTGGAGTCACGGGAACTCGTCGACGCCTTCACGGCGTCGGGGTACTTCCGGGTGGTGACCCGATCGGACCGACCCGCGGACCTGCAGCATGCCCTGGACCACGGTGAGGCCGTCGTCGCCCTTCACATCCCGGCAGGCTACGCCGAGGGACTGGCTGCAGGACGATCCCCCGCGGTCCAGCTCCTGGTGGACGGCACGAATTCGAACACCGCGACGGTGGCTCAGGGATACGCAGCCAAGATCGTCCAGGAGGTCGGCGCACGCCGGGCGGCATCGGCGGGCCACGCGTCAATGGCTCCAATCGACATCCGGGCAAGGGCATGGTTCAATCCATCCCTGGAGTCGCGGGTCTACAACGTCCCTGCCGTCATCGGGGTGATCGTCCTCCTCATGTGCCTCCTCCTCACCGCCATGGCTGTGGTGCGGGAACGGGAAATCGGCACGCTGGAGCAGCTTCTGGTCTCGCCTCTGTCGGCCACCGAGCTGATTCTCGGCAAGACCATCCCGGTGGCGGGGGTGGCCATGATCCAGCTCTCGCTGGTCACCGCCGTCGCGCTCCTCTGGTTCGACATACCCTTCCGTGGCTCTGTGCCGGCGCTCCTATTGGCGGCACTCCTCTTCATTCTCGCCGGCCTCTCCCTGGGTCTGCTCATCTCCACCATCTCGTCGACGCAGCAGGAAGCCTTCCTGGCCATGTTCCTCTTCGTCATGCCCGCGATCATCCTTTCGGGGTTCCTCTACCCCATCGACACGATGCCCGACGTCTTCCAGACGCTCACGCTGGCCAACCCCCTTCGCCACTTCCTGGAGATCGTCCGCGGAATCTTTCTGAAGGGTGCCGGCGTCGCGGACCTCGGCGTGCAATTCGGGGTCCTCGCGGCCATGGCCGGAGGCGGGCTCCTGCTGGCGACCCGGCGCTTTCGCGCCTCGCTGTAGAAGGGTGTTTGAAGCTCTACAACAGTGAACGAATTGCCCTGGACGTGGTATTCTGGCGTCCACGAATGAGGAGATCGCGATGAGCACGCCCCGCCTTCAGACCGACGGCTTCCACCACATCACGATGGTGTCCAACGACGCCCACAGGACCCTGGACTTCTACGGGGATCTCCTGGGCCTGCGACTGGTGAAGAAAACGGTGAACTTCGACGACCCCAGCGCCTATCACCTGTACTTCGGCAACGACGGCGGGCGCCCGGGGACCATCCTCACCTTTTTCGAGTGGCGTAGCGCCGCTCGCGGCCACTGGGGTGTGGGGGGCGTTCACCATCTGGCCCTCGGAGTGGCCGACGCGGAAGCGCAGCTGAAGTGGAAGCGCCGGCTCACGGATGCGGGCGTGAACGTCACCGGCCCGCTGGACCGGGGCTACTTCACGAGCCTTTACTTCGCCGATCCCGATGGGCAGGTCCTGGAGATCGCCACCGCCGGCCCCGGCTACGGCATCGACGAGCCTGACGACGCCCTGGGCGAGGAGCTTCTCGTGCCCCCGACGGAGCGGATGCCCGAAGGGCGCGACGAGGAAGCGATTGCGACGACTACCCATCCGGAGCCGGTGCCCGAGGTGACGAACGACATGCGCCTGCAGGGCATTCACCACATCAGCGCCATCACAAACGACCTGGCGGAGGCGGGCGACTTCTACGAGGAGGCTCTCGGCCTGCGGCTGGTGAAGAAGACGTACAACCAGGACGATGGGAAGACGAAGCACTACTTCTGGGCCGCGTACGACGGAAACTCGGTAAAGAGTCACTCGGCCATGACACTGTTCGGATGGGACGGCAGCGACTACATGGCCCGGCCCGGGGCCGGCCAGACACACCACATCGCGTTCCGTGCGAAGGACGCCGAGGAGCAGGCGGCGTGGCGCGAGCACCTTCTTTCCCTGGGGCTCAACGTGAGCCCGGTCATGGACCGCACGTACTTCGAGAGCATCTACTTCAGGGCACCCGACGGCCTGCTCTGCGAGATCGCCACCGACGGCCCAGGCTTCACCATCGACGAAGCGGACTCGGAGCTGGGTGATGGGCTCAAGCTCCCCGAGTGGTTGGAGCCTCGCCGGTCGGAGATCGAAGCCAGCCTGGTGCCCCTGTCGTGAGCACCGTCGTTACAGGAAACACCGGCGACGACGGGCTGCTGTACGACCGTATGGTCCCGGAAGGAAGCGGCGACGGAGCGACCGTCGCGATCCTGCTCCATGGCCGCGGAAGCCACAAGGGCGATCTCCAGGCGCTGGCGCCTGTGCTTCCGTCGGATTGGGCCCTCGTGACCCCTCAGGCGCCCAATCCCGGAGCGGCGTGGGGGTACGGCGCCGGCTGGGCTTGGTACCGCTATGTCGAGGAGGACCGCGTCGTACCCGAAACGTTGGAAGCAAGCCTGGACAGACTCGACGCCTTCCTCGACGCCGTGCCGGGGATCGTCGGCTTCCAGCCCGGACGCATGGTCCTGGGAGGGTTCTCCCAGGGTGGCACCTCGAGCCTGGCCTACGCATTGACCCGTCCGGGACGGGTCGCCGCAGCCTGGAATTTCTCGGGCTTCCTCGCCGAGTCCGTAAACGTGCCTTCCGGCGAGGCCACGGCCAACGCGACGCCGGTATTCTGGGGGCACGGGATCCAGGATCCCAACATCCCCTTCCATCTGGCAACCCGCGGCCGCGGAGCATTGCAGGCGGCCGGTATTCCCCTGGTGGCTCTGGACTATCCCATCGGCCATTGGATGGTGCCCGAGGAGATCCACGAGGCGGTGGCGATGTTGGGGGGCGGCGCTTCGAAGGCATAGCCCGGCTGGAGCCGTGGCATCTTCTAGCGTTCTTCCGTCGTACCCTGGGCTCCGAACCCTGCGTAGCCTGTGAGCTCCACGTAGCCGCGGCCAGCCACAGGCGCCCCACCCTCGCCCCTGCCCTCCACCGCCACCGAACCCTCCCAGTAGCGGAAGGCGAGGCGGAGCTCCTGGTCGTCCACGACGGGCTCCACCGTAAGGTCCCAGCCCCGATCGGGCACCCGGATACGCCAGCCCGAAGGGTATTCGGCACCGTCCTCCGGAGAACGCCATGTCCCGGTCGGGACGACCTCGACTTCTTCGCCCCACTCGAGGGGAATGCGTCGTCCCTGGGGATCGATGAGCACCCCGTCGCTCAGCGGGTCGGGGGTGCCGTCCTCCAGCCGCAGCTGATAGACCATCATCTCCCATCCGTCATCGAGCTGTAGGGCGAACCAGTCCCACCCGACCTGCCCATCGGAGAGGGCCGACGTCGACCACTCCCGGTCGAGCCAGGTGAGACCTGTCACCGCGTGGGTCTCACCGTCGAAGACGACGCTTCCGACGGCGGGCATCCGGGTCAGCGCGTAGTAGTACGAGGCGTTGCCCGGCTGGGGGCCCTTCTGACTCAGGCCCCGGTCCCCCTGGAAGACGATAGGCTTGCCGGCCTCCAACTCGAGTTCGACGGCAAAGTTGTCGCCGTCGGCGGCGAGGCGAAGGGGGAAGGTCTCCGAGCCACTCGCTCCGACGCCCTCCGCGGAACCCCGATCCTGGCCGGAGGCCGCCGCCGCCGACTCCAACACCCAGTCCTCGATCCACACCCTGAGTGGCGTCGTCTGCGCACCGGCGAGGCCACCGCTGCCGCGTGCGAAAAGGTCCGTGGCCTCGAACGCCCCGCCGTCGATGTCGGTGACGGCGAAGTGGCCCATGTACGCCTGGTTCGTCGCCCACGCCGATGGTCCGCCAGGCTCGGTGGGCGACAGGGAGCTGCGAAAGATGGTGAACTGGAACCCGAAGTCGCGCCCCGCGTCCGACGTCAAGTTGCCGGTGACGTACCACCACTCCGTGCGAAAGCCCGGGTGGGGGCCGTGGTCCTCGGGGAAGACGAAATCCCGGATCTCCGTGGCGCGCTCGTAGCCCACCGTGTCGAGACCCCCGAGTGTGGACACCAGGGAGAGGTTGCCGGTCGGCGGACCACCTTCGTCGGCGCCTTCGTCACCGCACGCGAGGGCCACGCAGACGAGGAGGAGGGTCAGAAGCAGGGAACCGCGGCGACCCCGGGCCGTCCCCATCACTCTCCCCTCAACGCCAGCGCCGGCGACGTCCTAGCCATCTTCCACGCCGGGTAGACGCCCGCCAGCAGCGCCCCGACCAACGCCAGGCCAACCGCCTGCAACAAGACCTCGGGACCGACCTCCATGTTGAGCGTCCAGCCGAACGAGCGTTTGTTGACGACGAAGATCATGACGACCGAAAGGGCGAGGCCCATCGGTACCGCCAGCACCCCGGCAGCCAGTCCGATGAGGCCTGTCTGCGTCACCACCAGTCGACCGAGTTGGCCCGGGGTCATTCCAGAGGCGCGCAAAAGGCCGAGCTCCCGCGCCCTCTCGAGCTGGAGCGCGGCCAGCGCGCTGAGGACGCCCACGAATGCCACGACGAAAGCCAGGAGCCTGAGGACGGCCGTGACCTGGAAGGTCCGATCGAAGACCTCCAGGGAGGCCGACCGAAGGCTGTCGTTGGTACGGGCGATGACCGCACGGCCGTCGGGCACGATCGAGAGGAGCTCCCCGACGACCACGTCCGAATTCGCCTCGTCTTCGAGGAAGAGGCCCAGCGACGTGATCCCCGGGTCATCGAACAGCCGATCGTAGAGCGAGCGGGCCATCATGACGGTCCCCTGCTCCGAACCGTAGTCGTAGAAGACCCCGACAATGGGCAGCGCTCGCTCCCCCTGGTCGGTGGTGAGCGTCACGGCGTCGCCGACCTCGAGACCGCGGCTGAACACGTACGGCTCCGACGCGATGACGCCCTCACCGGCCCGGAACCGGCTCATGATCTCCTCTCGCGCGCCGTCGAGGAAGTCGAAGGCGCTCTCGCCGCGAGGATCGAGCTCCAAGGCCACCAGTCGAAAGGCGTCTCCCTCCCGGATGAGGTCGATACCGCGATACGTGCTGTAACCCGACACCTGTGGGTGAGCCACGAAGTCGTCGACCAGGTCGGGCCAGAGGGTCCCCGTCGCCCTCGACGCCCCGGGCCCCGGCAGAGAGACGTAAACATCGGCGCGCAGTGTCCCGTCGAGCCACTGAACGAGGGTGCCCCGGAAGCTCTGAATCATCACGCCGAGTCCCACCGTCACCGAGACCGCCACGACCAGGGCGGCGATGGCCGGCGCCGTCCGGCTCAGGCTCGTCCCCACGCCCCGGGCAGCGATGAGACCCAGCGTTCCGGCGAGCCGACCGAGAATCGGCCGAACGGCCCCGACCAGGACGAGCGTCCCGGCGGGCGTGGCGAAAGCCAGGCCCGTGATCACGAAGAAGAGCGCCGTGAAGCTGACCGCGAGACTGCGCGTAGGAATCAACAGGAGTCCAGCACCGACAAGACAAAGGACGGCTCCCCACGCCGCGGCCCGCGGCACGAGGCGTCGTGCCCGACTCTCCACCACCGAGCGGAGAGCAGCCATGCGGGGGTTGGCTCCAGCGGCCTCGAGGGCCGGTGGGAGTGCCGCGAGGAGCGTGGCCCCGATGCCCAGAACCCAGCCCTTGACCAGAAGCAGCGGCTCGAGGTCGATGCCCTGCACCGAAACGGCGAAGTAGAGGTCGTTGATGGTCCGGGCCACCATGCCCACGAGGCCACGGGCGAGGAAGAGCCCGGCGACTGTGCCGAGGACGGCGCCCAGCGCGCCGATCCAAAGGGCCTCCGAGAGGATCATCCGGACGATCTCACCCCGTGTCACCCCCAGCGCCCGGAGTCGCCCCAGGATCTGCCGTCGCTGGACGACGGAAAACGTCACGGCGTTGTAGATGAGGAACATCCCGAAAATGAGCGCCAGAAGGCTCAACGCGGTCAGGTTCACGTCGAATGCCGCGATCATCCCGCTCATCGTCTCGGACCGGGTCCCGACACTTTGTAGGCCGACGCCCCCGGGCAGTGCCGACTCGACGGCCGCCACACGGGCGGCTCCTTCGGCGTCGTCTTCCAGACGGAGGTCGATACGCGAGAGGCGGCCGGTCATCCGCAACACTTCCTGAGCGCCAGCGATGTCCATGAGGAGGACGTCGGCGAGGCCTGCCCGCGCGAGCTCGTCACCGGGCTCGATGACCTCCACTACAGGAAGCGTCCACGCCTGCCCCTCCACCGTCACGGCGAGGGAGTCGCCTGGCGTGAGCCCCCCGGAGGATGCCAACCCCGAGGAGAGGGCAACCCCCCGACGGGTCGTGATCAGGCGTGAGACGTCCACACCCGTGGGACCACCCGCGACGTAAGGTCGAAAGGGCCCCTCGGAGAAGGGATCGATGCCGAGGATGCGCAGCGCGCGCCCCGGGAGTCGGGCGGACGTCGCGTAGCCCTCCACGACCGGGGCCGCCGCGGGTACGTCGAGGTCGATGCGGAGGCTCGCCAGGAGCCCCTCGTCCACGAAGCCGACGTCGCTGGCAAGGACGTGAGTGGCCCGCCCCGACACCGTCTCGGCGGAAATCCTGAAGCCGGTCCTCGCACTCTGGATGGCCAGATCGATGGAGAGGACGACGGCGACGCCGAGCGCCACGCCGAGCACCGAGAGCAGCAGTTGGAGACGATGCTGAGTCAGATAGCGCAGGCTCGCACGGGTGAGGAGTCGCACGTCAGCCGTCCCTGAGACGCCCGTGGTCCAACTCGAGAATTCGATCCATGCGCCCAGCGAGCTCCCGCGAGTGGGTGACGACGACGAGCGTCGTGCGTCCCGCGGCGACCAGGGACTCGAGGACCTCGATCACCCGGTCCCCCGTGTCCTCGTCCAGGTTGCCCGTCGGCTCGTCGGCCAGCAGGAGGTCGGGTTCGTGTACCAGGGAGCGCGCGATCGCCACACGCTGCTGCTCTCCCCCGGACAACCGGTCCGGAAAGGCATCGGCCCGGGCTCCCAGCTCCACGGCGTCGAGGAGGGCGCGAGCCTGCTCCTCCGCACCCACCCCGGAACCGTCCACCCCTCGACCCGCTCGCACTCCGTTGGCTCGCCCGGACAGCTCGAGTGGCAGGAGGAGGTTCTCCAGAACCGTGAGCGTGGGGAGCAGGTTGAAGAACTGGAACACGAAACCGATGTGGTCACGCCGGAAGAGCGTACGGTCGCGCTCCGAAAGCCGTCCCAGATCGGTGTCGCCGATGCGGACCGTCCCCGAGTCGGGGAGGTCGATGCCGCTCATGAGGTTCAGGAGCGTGGACTTCCCCGACCCGGACGGACCGAGGATCGCCACCCGCTGACCGGCGGGAATCGTCACCGATGCTCCCGTCAGGACCTCGTGGGTCCGTTCGCCTTCCTCATAGCTCTTGTGGACGTCGATCAGATCGATCGACGGACCCTCTCTATCGCGCACCGGGACGTGCCCCCGGTTCCCTCAGCTGTCCGATTCCTCCAACTGCTGAGGGAGGGTCTGGAGCTCGAGAACCTTGTAACGGCGCTCACCTCTCGGGAGCTCGACGGTTACCTCTTCGCCTTCGCTCGCCCCGAGAAGACCCTGCCCGATGGGCGAGGCGAGTGATACCTGCCCCCCGTCCAGATCGATGAAATCGCCGGCTGTGATCGTGAAGGTGAAGTCCTCGTCCATATCGAGGTCGCGGATGGTCACCTTGGAGCCGAAGCCTACCCGATCGTACGCCATTTCGTTCACGTCGATCTTCGACAGCTCGGTCATCCGTGACGTGAGGTGGTTCAGGCGCGCTTCGACAAAACCCTGACGCTCCTTGGCCGCCTTGTACTCGGAGTTCTCGCGGAGGTCGCCGTGCTCCATGGCGATCTTGATGCGTTGAGGGAGCTCGACGTTGAGCTCCTTCATCAGACTCTCGATCTCCGTCTCGATCTTTTCGCGGATTTCGTCCAGCATGGACCACCTCGGGGTCGACACCGCCGTGCCCGGTGGGCTGCCCTTCCAGGCGGTGGGGTCAGACAGATAACAAGCCGCCGCCCCGACCGATGGGGCGGCGGCTTCTCGAATACAATATCGATTGCGGCTTCGGAACGGAACCGGTCGAGGAGGGGGAGCCTCGCGAGATGGGAGTCGAGTGTCCGCTCCCTACTCCGCCCTCAGCGCTCGCACCGGATCCACCCGACTGGCACGTCTCGCCGGCACCCACGCTGCCACGAAGGCAACGGTGGTGAGGACCAGGGGGATGACCACGAACGTCACCACATCTTGCGACGAAATACCAAACAGATAGTTGGAGATGGACCAGGTCACACCTCCCGCAAGGAGTACCCCCAGTGCACCTCCTACGAGGACCAGGCGCATTCCTCCCTTGATGGAAAGACCGACGACGTCACCGGCGGTAGCGCCGAGAGACATCCGTATTCCCAGCTCCCGGGTGCGCCTCGACACCGAGTAGCTCACCACCCCGTAGACCCCGATGGCCGCGAGGAGCAGGGCCAAGGCTCCGAACGCGCTGAGCACCAACGCCGCCATCCTGGGAGGAAACAGCAGGAGGGCCAGGTGCTCGTCCATGCTCTTTATGGGCTCGAAGAGGACCATGTCCGGGGCCACGCGGTCGAGGATCTCCCCGGCCACGGCGACAAGCTCTTCGCTGGTACCGGTGCCCCTGACCACCACTTGCATCTCGAGCACCGAAATCTGGCCCTGGAGGCCGTACACGTAGGGACGGGGCGCCTCGCCAAGGGTCCGCACCTTGGTGTCCTCCGCGACGCCGACGATGCGGATGTCGTTACCACTCCCCGCCGACTGGATCGTTCGTCCGACGACATCTTCGCCGGGGTAGTAGCGCTGGGCGAAGGCCTCGGACACGATGGCCACGGGCTCGCCTTCGACGTCCGCCTCTATGAAGGCCCGCCCGGAAACAATGCCGACACCCATGGCGTCGAAGTAGCCGACACCGACCATGGCGTTGTCGATGTCATGATCACCATCCGGTGTCTCTGATGGGACTCCGGGCAGAAGGTAACCGGCTGTCTGAACAGCGATCCCGAGGGGGAGTCGATCCGCGATGGCAAAGCCCGTCACTGCCGGATGAGCGAGGAGCGCCTGTCTATACGCGCTGTAAAAAGCCTCCTTCTCGTCGTCACTCTCGTATCCTGCCAGGTCGAGCATGGGCCAGACGATGGCGCCTGGACCCGTGTCGAAGCCGGGGTCGATGGCCTGGGCTTTCTGCAGGCTGCGGACGAAGAGACCCGCCCCAATGAGAAGGACGAAGGAAAAGGAGACCTGTGTGACCACCATTACGCCCTTTAGATCCACCTTCCGGCGCGACCCCGCTCCGCGCCCCTCCCCCTTCAGCGTGGGTGCCAGGTCAGGCTTCGTCGCTTGAAGGGCCGGGAGCAGTCCGAAGGCGAGGCCCGCGAGCACCGAGATTGCGAGGGTGAAAACGAGCACCGAACCGTCCAGTCCCACCTCGAAGTCGACCGGGATGGGAATGGGCGGTTGGAGCGCCATCAGGATGCCCAATGTCCAACGTGCGAGGACGAGCCCCAGGGCGCCGCCCAGCACGGCAAGGAGTGTGGTCTCTACAAGGAGTTGGCCGACCAGGCGCCTGCGGCCGGCGCCAAGAGCCAGCCGAACGGCGATCTCGCGCCTCCGATCCTCGGCACGAGCGAGGAGGAAGCTCGCGAGGTTCGTGCACGCGATGAGGAGGACCAAACCCACCACACCGAGAAGGAGGACCGCCACCGGGGCGAGCACCCGGTCCACGGCCGGGTGCAACGCTACGTCGCCCGTGGCAACTGCGGTCATGACCCGGTTGTCGTTCGTGTCGGGATAACGTTCCTGAAGCGACGCCGAAAACGAGGCAAGAGCGGCGTTGGCCCCGGCGACCGTCGCATCGGACCGGAGGCGCGCCTTCAGAAAGGTGCTACGGCTCCCCCGCCGGGCGAGCTGCTCCGATCCCATGATCACGTCCGTCATCATCAAGGGTAGGTAGAGAGCGCTGACCATGACGGGCATCGAGCCGCCGAACGCCGGCGGGGCCACACCGACGACGGTGTACGGCCGCCCATTCACGTGGATCGATCTCCCGACGATGTCAGGATCGGACCCGAAGCGCTGCGACCAGGTCCGGTGGCCGAGAATGGTCACCGGATGCGTGCCCGGCGTCTGGTCCTCGTCCTCGGCGAACGAACGTCCCAACGCCATCTCGACGCCCAACGCCTGGAAGTAATCCCAGGAGACCAACTCCCCGAAGACCACCTGCGGGGCGCCGTCGATATCGATGCGGGCGATGAAGCTCCGGGTAGCCACCACGCTCTCGAAGACGTCGGTCTCGCGTCGCAGATCCAGGTAGTCCGGGTGCGACGAAGTGGCGTAGGCGAAGCCGTCGGCCTCCGACGTGTAGACCTCAACCAGCGAACCAGGGTCGTCAACAGGTAGCTCTCGGAGGAGAACCGCGTTGACGAGGCTGAACATGGCGGTGTTCGCCCCGATGCCCAGCCCCAGGGAGAGGATGGCTACGGCCGTGAACCCTGGGGTGGCGGTGAGACGCCGGAAGGCGTAACGGATGTCGGCGAAGGTCATGAACGGGTCGTGATGAGGGGAGGTGGAATGCCGAGGATGGTTGCGGTCGGGGGTGGGTCGGATGGCGGAAAGACGATGCGCCGCCCGGCGCAGCGCGCCTGCGCGGAGGGTGACGGCCTGAAACCAGTACCAGGCATCGGCGGCCAGGGGACCGGCACTCTCGGCTCGCCCTGCATGCTCGGCGTGTAGATCACCCAATACGGCGTCGGTAACCTCGGCTGGGAGTCGACGCCTCACCAGCGCCTCTGCCAACCGGGGCGGACCCAACCTCGCTTCCGGCGGCGTCCTGCGATCAGGCATTGGAGCCCTCGACATCGACGGGGGCAGCACCCCACAGGCGATCGCGAACGGCGCGGCGAGCCTCGAGTGCATCCACCCCCTCCGGGCTCAGCTCGAAGAACCGCCGCGCCTTCCCGCCACGCTCGGAGGTGGGCTC
>JABDLS010000068.1 GCA_013002885.1 Gemmatimonadota bacterium
CCCTCGCTCGGGAGACCACGGCACGCGAACCGGTCTGCCCACATAGAGACACCCGTTCGGTGAGATAGCGGGGGGTAGCCGGTCCCCAAGGCCGAGAGGGGGGCAGGAGCGCGCTTTGCTCCGGCGCTTCGCGCCGGTCGCTCGCGCGGCGCGCTGGCGGGCCTTGGGTGAGGGTTGATTCAGGGCCGGCAGGGTGGGGGCGGCTGGCTCCGGCGCTTCGTGCCGATCGCTGGCCGCCCCCGTTTCTGCTGGTTCCTAGCCGATGCGCTCGATTGTCAACATGGCCACGGGGTCGGTCCAGCCGTGGACACCGGGGAGGAGGTCGTCGCCGCCCTGGATGCCTCCGTGAGGATGCACGACACCGCCTTCGGCGAGGGCGGGGTCGCTCATGCCGGTCCCGTCGTCGTCACTGGAAACACCGACGAGACCCTGGCAAGGCGGTACGATGTGGGCGAAGTCCTCGGTGTTCACCTCGGTTCCAGCATCGTACGCGTTGACGTAGACCATGGTCGACTCGCCGACGGCGCCGGGAAGGCGTTCTGAGTCGACGCCAGCGAAGCCGTCGTTGGTGCAGATGAGCATGGAGACGAAGGAGAAGTACTTCGCTCCCCGCTCGGTGGAGATCTCGAAGTCTATGGTCTCACCCGGCACGACGGGCGGAACGCCGGTGCTGCCCATGGTCACCACGACATCTGCGGCGTGCTTCTCGACCTGAAGTGCATCGATGAGTGGTGGAAGGTTGCCGTTCTCGGCGATCTCCTTGACTCCGAAGCTGGCGGGTTGGCCGACTTCGAAGAGGGATATGGACTGGCGGTGCGTCACGGCGACGGGAGGCGTGAACGGTTGACCGCTCGTGAGGTTCGAGAGCGTGACGCGATACGTTGCGGCGCCCGCGGGTCCTGTGGCGGCGGAGCTCGCGAACTGGGGCTCGACTTCGGTAGGCGACTCGTCCACGCAAGCGGTCGAGGCGAGGAGCAGCGGAATGGTGAGCAGTGACAGACGGCGCATGGAACGTCCTCCAGAGGGGTGTGCTGTGTAGCGAACAGCTCCTGTGAAGAGCATCGAGAGTGCCGTGCGTCGTGCGTCGCGACCCGGGGCCGTTATATCCTAGTCGGACTGACACTTAGCGTGATGCGCCGGGTCGGGATGGCCGGGGTCTGCGTGTTTCATGAAACGCCCGGGCGTTTCACGGAACGTTTCACTTCGAGACGGTCCGCCTGGTCCGGACGAATAGGGAGGGCCGGGGCGCTGCAGCCCGGCCGATCTTCAGCGCTCGGTGTCTCGGATGTCGGCGGCGGGATACCGCTCGAGGAAGGCGGTCAGAATGCGGTGAGTCAGGCCCCATACGTGCTCGTCGCCCAGAGCGTAGCTGGGAAACGTCTTCGAGAATCCGGAGAAGTGGATGCGGACGCTGGTAGCGGTGTCCGGGTTCCGCAGGCGGTCGATGGGGACCCAATGAGCGGTCTCCACTTCGTGATTCGGGGACACGATGCCGGCATCGAAAGGAACGCCGAAAACGAAAGGTGCGATTCGCGTGATCGGCAGTCCGGGACTGGCCGGGTTGACGTCCGGGAGGCGACCGAGAGGGGTGCCTACCGCGCTGAGGTCGATTCCGGTCTCCTCCCGGGTCTCCCGGATGGACGTTTCCATGAGACCAGCGTCGCTCCGGTCCCATCGGCCGCCGGGCAGGGCCATGTGACCCGACCACGGATCGCCCTCGAAGGTGGCCCTCTTGATGAGCAACATCTCGAGCGGGGTCGTGGCCCGGATGATCATGGCCACGGCGGCTTCCATCCGCTCGGTCTGGTGCTCTGCGGGCTCCTCCCTCGGGTCCTCTCCTGGTGGCTCGAGACGGTCGTGGAGGACCCGGAAACGAGGGTCGATGGAGAGGAGGCCCATCAGACTCCCTTGGCGTCGGCGCCCCAGATGAGCTTGTGGACCTGCACCTGAAAGCGCACCGGGAGCCCCTCTTCGAGGATCCATGCAGCGAGGGGTTGCAGCTCCATCTCGCCCCAGACAGGCGACATGAGCAGTGCGCGGAGGGTGCCGTCCCGGACCTTCTGGTCGAGACCGTATCGTGCGATGGTGTCACGCGCCCACTCGAAGTCGGTCCGATCCTTCACGACGAACTTCACCTCGTCGCGCTCGCTGAGGTGGTCCAGGTTCGCCCACAGGTTGCGGTGGGACTCGCCCGACCCTGGGCACTTGAGATCCATGATCTTGTGCACTCGAGGGTCCAGGGCGGCCACGTCGAATGCTCCCGACGTCTCAACCAGCACGGTATGGCCCTCGTCCAGCAGTCGATGGGTGAGGTCGAAGGCCCCGGGGTGCGCGAGGGGCTCCCCGCCGGTTACCTCGACGACTCTTGCCGGGTAACGGGCCACGGCCTCGATGATCTCGTCGAAGGTCATGCGGGATCCGCCGTGGAAGGCGTACTCGGTGTCGCACCAGGAGCAGCGCAGCGGGCAGCCGGTAAGGCGGATGAAGGTGCATGGCACGCCAGCCCACGTGGATTCTCCCTGGATCGAGTGGAAGATTTCGGTGACTCGGAGGAAGGGCTCAGCCATCTCTTTGTCTCGGGTCGCCGGCTTCCTCGCCTCCGGTTGCACGGTGAACCTCGGTCGACCGATGGATCGCTTCTTCCAGAAGATCCTGGACGTCGAAGAGGGTCAACTCCTCGAGGCGGGCCGTGGCCTGCTCCCCCGACGCCGCTCGGAAGAGGGTCGGCGTCTCGACATGTCCCACGATTCCGACTCCGGTTTGCGCCCATCGGGGAAAGACGAGGTAGCCGTGATACGGGGCTTTGAGGTCACCGGTCTTCTCCGTCTCGAGGGAGACGGTGTAGGGATGTCCATCGGACCCCTCGTACGCCGGAGGGCGGTCGTGGACCCGGAAATATCCTCCGAGGGTGGTGTCGTCCTGCGCCATCACGGGAAGCTAGAACAACCGCGGGAGTCGATCTACTGACGACGCTGTGACTTCCGCCTCGCGACCCTTTAGACTCACAGAGAGGACCGATGCTCACGGTGTGACACCAATGGACGGATCCATGGCGAAGAAGATGCGCGCGGCGGTATTCGAGGACTTCGGCGGACCGGGCGTCATCCAGATCAAGAAGGTCCAAGTACCGAATCCGGGACCCGGCGAAGTGAGGCTTCGGGTGGAGGCCGCGGCCATGAACCATCTGGACCTCTGGGTCCGGCGCGGGCTCCCCATCCAGACGCCCATGCCCCACATCGGTGGCTCGGATATCGCCGGGACGGTCGATGCCGTCGGGCCGGGTGCCGAGGACGTACCGGTGGGGACGAGGGTCGTTGTCGATCCGTCGTTGGGGTACGACTGGTACGAGGGGCAGGATCGCGGCCCATCATTCGACGAGCCTCCCTTCCGCATCATCGGAGAGCACACCCAGGGAGGCTTCGCCGAGTATTCGGTCGTACCCGCCGAGAACTTGCTCGAGATCCCCGACGGGGTGCCCTCGGTGGATGCGGCCGCCGCGGGTCTCGTCTTCGTCACCGCGTGGCGCGCTCTCATGCGTCGGGCTCGTCTCCGGGCAGGCGAGCGCATCCTAATCACGGGAGGCTCGGGTGGCGTGGGGACCGCCGCCATCCAGGTAGCTCGCCGGGCCGGCGCGAAGGTCTTCGCAGTGACCGGCGGTGAAGAGAATGTGAAGCGGGCGCGAGAGTTGGGTGCGGACATCGTCTACGACCGCTTCAAGGTGGATTTCTCCCGAGAGGTGTGGCGCGATACCCGGAAACAGGGAGTCCACGTCGTGTTTGACACCGTCGGCGAGGAGGTCTGGCCGGCCTGCTTGAGGGCGCTGGCCCGGAAGGGCCGTCTGGTGACTTCAGGGGCAACCACGGGCTCTCGCGGGGTGACCGAGCTTCGCCTCGTCTTCTGGAAGCAGTTGGAGATCCTGGGAAGCACCATGGGCTCCCATACCGAGTTTCGGGAGGTGATGCGACTGATGTTCGATGGGGTTTTCAAGCCGGTCATCCAGGAAGTCATGCCTCTGGACGACGCTCGGCGTGCCCACGAGATCCTCGAAGACGGCAACATCTTCGGAAAGTTGGTTCTGACTCCGTGACGGACCTGACCATCAGGGAGGCCCAGGCCAGGGTCGACGCCTGGATCTCCCGTTTCGAGGAGGGCTACTGGCCGCCGCTCACCAACCTGGCACGCCTCATCGAAGAGGTGGGTGAGCTGGCGAGGGAGATGAACCACCGATTCGGTCACAAGACGAAGAAAGACGACGAAGCCGACCAGGACCTGGCGATGGAGCTTGCCGATATCCTCTTCGTGATCCTGGTCATCGCCAACGAGCAGGGGATCGACCTGGACGAGGCACTGGAGCGCGTCCTGGCCAAGTACCGGGAGAGGGACTCGGAGCGCTGGACGCCTGTGACGGGCTTGGACTGAATGACCCGCAGGCGAGGCCGACCGGACGCGACCGACCCCCGGCAGGGTCGCGCTGTACCGAGCTACGTCCCGTAGGCGGCCAACACCTCGACGCAGCGATCCACCTCTTCGATGGTGTTGTAGAAGTGCGGACTCACCCGCACGTAGCCGGGTCGGTGGTCGACGATGACGCCTTCCTCGGCGAGGTGCTTCACCGCTCCCGGTGGATCATCGTGTCCGATCATGACGATGGAGGTCCGCTCGTCGGGTTCGGCCAGTCGCAGGGAGAAGCCCGCCGAGCGGCACTCTTCTATGAGTCGCAGGGTCAGGCGACGGTTGCGGCGGACAATGGTCTCGATCCCGACCTCGTCGATGATCTCCTGACCCCCGAGCGCGGTGTGTACGGTAGCGACGGACGGCGTGCCCATCTCGAAGCGGCGAGCGTCGGGCCGGTACTCGAAGCCTTGCAGGTCGAAGTCGAACTGACGCTGGGTCGCGAACCATGAGGTGAGCCTCGGCTGCAACGTCTCCACCAGGGCGTCGCGTACGTACAAGTAGGCCAGCCCGGGTCCACCGAGGAGCCATTTGAGCGGTCCGGTGGTGTAGAAGTCGACGCCCGTTTCGGCGAGCTCGACCTCGATCTGGCCCGCCCCTTGATAGCCGTCGATGAGAGAGTAGGCCCCGGCGTCTCTGGCGATGTCGGCGAGGGTGCGGAGGTCGTTGGCGAAGCCTGTCGTGAAGTAGACGTGGCTCGTCGCCAGGAAGAGGGTCCGCTCATCGACGGCTTCGGCGAACTGGTCGGGACGGACGCCGACGCCGTCGCGGCTGGG
>JABDLS010000074.1 GCA_013002885.1 Gemmatimonadota bacterium
CACACCCTCTACGTCGGTGACGCGTCCGCCCATGTTGGTCGGGCCGATGGAGCGCCACTGGAGCTCGTCCATCATGTCGCCCAGGGGTTCGGTGAGCTGCGCCTCGAGGGACGGAGCGAAGATCGCAAGGGCGGCGGCGACCGCGAGGATGTTGCGGGGCATGTGTCCTGGCCTGTTTGCGGTGACCCGTCGCGGTCCATTGCGCGGAACACCGATGGTTGGATTTGTCAGCTCGCTCGGCGACGGCGGTCGCCGCCGCCTGAAACATGAGGCGAGTTGGGCCCTTGCGCAGGGGTCTAGACCACGAGGGCGCAGATCGGGGCCCGAAACCCGGCGCCGATGGGCGTCGATGGCCGCTTGGCCGTGAAGCCCATGATGGTTATTTGCGGAGGCGGCCGAAGTGGGCCAGACTCGACTGCGTCCCAGGGCGACGCCGACGCTCCGCACCCTCCTCGTCGTGTCGATCGTCTTCACCTACCTCGAGGGAGTTCACCGCGTGAGCGAAGGGCCGGATGGGGCCGGGTGCGCCGCATGACGAAAGAAGCCATCGTCCAGGTACACGATCTGTCGAAGGTGTACGAGATGGGTGAAGTGCGGGTCGAGGCCCTCCGGTCGGTGGATCTGTCGATCTACGAGGGCGAGATGATGGTGCTTCTCGGAGCGTCGGGGAGTGGGAAGTCCACGCTGCTCAACATCATCGGAGGACTCGACCGGGCGACGTCGGGAACGGTCCGCTACCGCGACCGCGATCTGACCTCGGCCGACGACAAGACCCTCACCCTGTATCGGCGGTCCAGCGTGGGCTTCGTCTTCCAGTTCTACAACCTGATCCCGAGTCTGACCGCCCGCGAGAACGTTTCTTTGGTGAGTGACATCGCCCCTGATCCCATGCCGGCCGACGTAGCCCTGGAGTTGGTAGGCCTCCAGGACCGCCTCGACCACTTCCCGGCCCAGCTCTCCGGGGGCGAACAACAGCGGGTCGCCATCGCCCGAGCCGTCGCCAAGCAGCCTGAGCTTCTGCTCTGTGACGAACCGACGGGCGCGCTGGATGCGGAGACCGGCAAGCTCGTGCTTCGGGTGCTGGACAAGGTGAACCGCGAGACAGGCATAACCATGGCGATCATCACTCACAACGTGGCCATCGCCGCCATCGGTGATCGGGTGGTCCGCATGAGCAGCGGGGAGATCCACTACATCGAGGAGAACGCCGTCCGAGCCAGCATCGACGACGTCGAATGGTGATGTCCTCCCTGCGTTCGCTGGACCGAAAGATGCTGCGCGAGCTGTGGCGCCTGCGGGGCCAGCTGGTCTCCATCGGGCTGGTGGTGGCCAGTGCCGTCGCCATGGTCGTGACCATGCGAGGAACGTATGAAGCGCTCTTCGCGGCTCGCGCCGACTACTACCAGCAGTCGAGGTTCGCCGACGTGTGGGCGACGGTGGAGAGGGCTCCCGAGTCCATCGCCTCCGACCTGCGCGACATGGCCGGAGTCTCGAGCGTTTCGACCCGCGTCAGCACCTACGCGACCCTCGACCTCCCATGGCTCGACGCGCCGGGCATGGGCCTCTTCCTCTCGATCCCCGACGACGGACGCCCCGTTCTCAACGACCTCCACATCACATCCGGGCGATACCTAGCGCCCGATCGTTCGCAGGAAGTGGTGGTCAGCGAGGCCTTCCTCACGGCCAACGACCTGGTGGTGGGCGATACGGTGCGGGCCGTGCTCAACGGCCGGCTTCAGGAGCTCATCGTCGTCGGCGGCGCCATCTCAGCCGAACACTCCTACTCGGTGCCACCTGGAGCCCTCTATCCCGATGACGAGCGCTATGGGGTGTTCTGGATCAGTCGCTCCCTCCTCGGACCCGTCTCGGACCTCGAAGACGCCTTCAACGACGTCGCCCTGAAGCTGGCCTCGGGTGCGAACCCGGACGCGGTCATCGCCGAGCTCGATCGACTCCTGGAGCCGTATGGAGGGACCGGAGCATACGTGCGCGAGGATCAGCTTTCGTTCAAGATCCTCGACGACGAACTCGAGTCGAACCGAACCATGGGCACGGCCATGCCCGTCGTGTTTCTGGGTGTCGCGGCATTCTTGATGAACCTGGTGCTGAGTCGACTCATTGCAACGCAACGAAACGAGATCGGCACGCTGAAGGCCTTTGGATACACGGACCGGGAGGTGGCCCGACACTTTCTCAGCTACGCCGTGGTGGCGGTGGGACTCGGTACCGTCGTGGGTAGCCTCGGCGGAGCGTGGGCCGGGGGAGCGATGGTGGAGCTCTACGGAGACTACTTCAAGTTCCCCGTCCTCGAGTACGAGCTTTCCTGGACGCTCGTTGCTATTGCAGCCGGTGTCAGCCTCGTGAGCGCCGTCGCCGGGAGCTGGAGCGCCGTCCGGAAGGCGGTCTCGCTGCCCCCCGCCGAAGCCATGCGCCCCGAACCGCCCGCCCGCTTCTCCGAGGGCTGGATGGAGCGAAGTGGCCTGGGAGACCGCCTGCCCAACGCCGCCCGCTTCGTGCTCCGCAACATGACCCGCCGACCCCTGCGCGCCCTCATGTCGTCTTTCGGCATCGCCTTCTCGGTGGCGATCCTCGTCGTGGGCATGTTCATGTTCGACGGGGTCGAATTGATGATGGAGCTGCAGTTCTCCATCGTCCAGCGAGAGGACCTGGCGGTGTCGTTCAACCAACCCGTCGGTCGCGAGGCGGAGCTGGAGTTGGCTCGTCTCGATGGGGTGACCCGAGTGGAGCCGTATCACGCCGTACCGGTACGGTTTCGTGCCGGGCATCGTGAGCGGGAATTGGCGATCACGGGGCTCCGAAGCGACTCGGAGCTGAGGAAGGTGGTGAGCGAAGACGGCTTGATTCACCCCATTCCCCTCGAGGGCATCGTTCTGAGCCGACTCGTCGCCGAACGGCTGCATCTGTCCACAGGTGATGACGTCGATGTCGAGATGCTGGTCGGGGAGCGTGCCGAGGGTGTCGTCCAGGTCGCCGGCATCGTCGACGATCTCATGGGCATCGGCGCATACATGGAGCTCGATGCGCTGGGCCGCCTGACGCGCCAGGCTCCCGAGATCTCCGGTGCCTACCTCCTGGTGAACGAAGACGACCGGGCGCGAGTGAACGGAGAGCTCAAGCGCACCCCTGCCGTGGCGAGTGTGGTCTCGCCCGACATGGCCCTCGAGTCTTTCGAGGAACAGCTCGAGGAGAGCCTACTCATCGGCGTCTTCTTCCTCCTGGGCTTCGCCGGTGTCATATCCGTCGCGGTGATCTACAACGGCACACGCATCGCCCTGTCCGAGCGGGGTCGCGAACTCGCCAGCCTGCGCGTGCTCGGCTTCACCCGTCCGGAGGTCGCGAGATTACTTTTCGGAGAGCAGGCGATCCTGACGCTTGCCGCCATCCCCATGGGGTGGGCGCTGGGGTACGTGCTGGCCGCCGCGCTTGCCGCCTCGTTTCAGTCCGAGACGTACCGCATTCCCACGGTCGTCAGCTCCACGACCTACCTCGTGGCTGCCGTGGTCACAATCGCGTCGGCGCTGGCGAGCGGCATGCTCGTTCGTCGGCGACTCGACCACCTCGACCTGATCTCGGTCTTGAAGACCCGAGAGTGAGAGATATTCGATGAAGACTTCCTCCAAGTGGGCCATCGCAGTCGTTGCCGTTGTGGCCGTGGTCTCGGTCCTAGTGCTGATGGCACGGGGACGTGGCATCGATGTCACGGTCGAACGCGTCCAGCGAGACACACTGAGTGTCTCCATTGCCGTAGAGGGACGAACCCAGGCCCGGGAGTCCTACACGGTGACTGCTCCCGTCTCCGGCCGCCTCAATCGTCTCCGTGTCGAGGAAGGCGATGCCATCGTGGCGGGACAGCTCCTCGCACGGCTGGTTCCGGCGCCCGAGGATCCGCGGACCCTCGCCGCACTGAGGGCCGAGGTCGAGCGCGCCGAAGCCCAGCTCCGGGGCGCCCAGGCGCAACTCAGGGAGGCGGGGTTGCAGCGAACCCAGGCTGAACGCGAGGTGGAACGTAGACGGCCGTTGTTCGAGATGGGTGGACTCAGCCGCGAGGCTCTGGAGCAGGCCGAGCTGGCGGCTGTGGTAGCAGGGGAGCGTCTGGAGGCGGCGCAGGCCTCGGCGGCGGCGGCGGAGGGGACGTTGGCCGGTGCACGTGCGCGACTCGTTGGGGCGGAGTCGGGTGCAGCCACGGGGACCACCGAGCTTCAGGTCCGAGCGCCGGTGTCGGGCCGGGTCGTGGACGTGCCCGATCCGAGCGAGCGGGTCGTCCAGGCCGGGACGCCACTCCTGGTCCTGGCCGATACCGAAGGGTTGGAGGTCGTGCTAGACGTGCTCTCCGAGGACGCGGTCCGAATTCAGGCGAGTCAGCCCCTGCTCGTCACCCGGTGGGGCGGAGAGGGGACGCTTTCAGGCCGCGTACGCACCGTCACCATGGCCGGCTACACCAAGGTCTCGACACTCGGGGTGGAGGAGCAGCGGGTGGACGTCGTCGCCGACATCGACCATCCGCCGGCGGCTTTGGGTACGGGCTACCGCGTGTCCGGGCACGTCGTCGTCTGGCGTGGCGACGACGTCATGGTGATACCCACCAGCGCGGTCTTCCGCCTGGCAACCGAATGGCGCGTCTTCGTCGTCGAGGAAGGTCGCGCCCGGGAGCGAGCCGTGGATATCGGCCGGCGCAACGAGCGACGAGTGGAGATCCGGGAGGGCCTCGTCGAGGACGAGACGGTGATTCTCTTTCCGTCCGAGGCGATCGAGGACGGGGTGCGGGTTCGGCCGAGCGGGTAGTCCCGGTCTACTACGACCCCTTCAACGTCCGGAAATCCAAGTGGACAAGGGAGGGCACGACGCCCTACCTTGTCCCGCTCCTGGGAGGGGTCGGTTCTGCTCTTCCCCATTCCCTGCCGTGGTATGTCCGAACTGGACCGCTTCAAGGCCGCGCTTGCCGACCGCTATTCGGTCGAGCGCCAGATCGGCCAGGGTGCCATGGCCACGGTCTACCTGGTCCGGGACCTGAGGCTCGGTCGAGATCTCGCCGTCAAGGTGCTTCGGCCCGAGCTCGCGGCATCGCTCGGACCCGATCGCTTCGCACGTGAGATCGAGATCGCGGCGCGCCTCCAACACCCCAACATCGTGCCGCTCTATGAGTCGGGGCGAGCCGGGAATCTGCTCTACTACTCCATGCCGTACGTGGAGGGCGAGACCCTGCGGGATCGCCTCGGTAGAGAACGTCGGCTTCCGGTTGCTGAGGCGCTGGGTATCGCCTCTCAGGTGGCCGACGCCCTGGCCTATGCTCACGAACTGGGATTCGTGCACCGGGACATCAAACCGGCCAACATCCTCCTGCACCACGGCCAAGGCGTCCTGACCGATTTTGGTATTGCACGGGCGTTCACAGCCGCGGGCGAAGTGAGGCTCACCACCACGGGGCTCGTGATAGGAACCCCCGCCTACATGAGTCCGGAGCAGGCGGTCGGGGATCGAGAGGTGGACGGGAGGAGCGACATCTACGCCCTTGCTTGCGTTCTGTTTGAAGGCCTGGCGGGGCGCCTGCCCTTCGAGGGATCGAGTCTTCGGGCCGTCGTGAGCCAGCACGTCACCGCACCCGCACCTCGGATCCGGGAGTTTCGACCCGAGGTGCCCAAGCACGTGGAGAGGGCCATGACCATTGCTCTCGCAAAGGAGCCCGACGATCGATTCACCACGGCCAGGGACTTTGCAGAAGCGCTCCGGGAGCCCGCAGTCCGTCGATCCTCAGGACAGGGACCAGGGAGGAGGCACCGTCTCGGGTACCGGATTGCGGTGGGTCTCGTGGTAGCGAGCATCGCAACACTTGGGATATTCTATTGGCCGGCTGCGCCTACCCTGGCCGATCCGCGCGACGGGTTGGACGGGGCGCGAGTGTCGCCACAGATCGATTCGGTCGTTGCCGAAGAGACGCAGGATGCGCCTGCCGGTGACCCGGACTCGACTGAGGAGGCTATCGCGGCATCGAATGACAGAGCAGCCCTGGGTCCGGGTTTCGACTCCACGCCACCCACGGCTCCCCCAGAAGGGACGACCGTCGAGGCGACGACGGCTACCGACTCGGTACGAGCAGCCATGGAACTCGCGAGGGAGCGCATCCCTGCGCGTGAAGAGGTACTCAGGGGGAGCCGGTCCTTCGACGACGCGATGGCCGCCGAAGCCATCGGCCGGAGGCAACTCGCCGCAGGCGCTCCCGACTCGGCGCGAACCTCTTTCGAACGAGCGGAGGGACTGTACGACCGGGCAGCGGCCGAGATCGAGGACCTGAGGGCAGCGGCAGACCGTGCCAGGCGAGCCACCGATCAGTCGATGGAGCGCGTGGACAGCTTGGACCGGACCGGAGCGGAGTATCAGGAGGCCTCCGTGCTCAGGAATCGAGCCGATAGCGCCTATGCCGCTTCACGCTATGGGGCAGCCACGGACTTGTACGAGACGGTGGAGGAGAGGTTCTCGGCCATCGCGAATGATCCGAGGCTGGCCACGCGACGGGCACTCATGAGCACGGTCCAGCGATTCGAGGAGAGCGTAGAGGCCCGCGACATCGAAGGTCTCAGGGCCGTCTTCGATCCGCTTGACGAAGACGTCTGGACGGGGTTCTTCGAGACGGCGCAGAATATCGACGTGCACATCGAGGTCGAGAGAGTCGATCCCGAGCGCCCGAATCCGACCATCGACCTGGTGATTACCACCAGATATGAGGACAATCGGAACAGGGACCAAGACCGAACGAATCGCTTCTCGTGGATCTTCGACCAGTTGGGTGGCCAGTGGGTCGTCTCTCACATCGTGCCACGCAACCAGGACAATCGCGTCTTCTGACAGGAGAGGTGTTGGATGAGACCTTTGCACCGCGCGCTCGCCTTCATTGGCGTCCTGCTGCTTCCCACCCCGGTATCCGCACAGCTCAACGAGGTGTTCGAGGATCTCTTCAACCGGCTGCTCACCGAGGACCTCTCATTCAGCCCGAACGGCAGACATGGCCGGCACTTCTTCGATGCCGCTGCCCAGGCGAACGACCGGCTTACGCCCGCGTTGAACAGCCTCATAGCGAACGCGGTCACGTCCTTTCCCCTGAGCTCCACGGTCGCGGGCATCACCTTCGACTTCCCGGCGGGACAGCCGGTGAGCATCCGCGAGAGCCTGGGCCCGATCTTCGGCGAGACGGGCGAGACGCTGGGAGAGGGCAAACTCAACGTGGGCTTCAACTACACGCGTATGAATCCGAGTGCTTTCAGGGGACTCGCGACGAAAGACATCCGGCTGGCGTTCGCACACCAGGACGTGGGTGGAAGCGGGGTGTTGGGCGATCGACTGGATGAGAGTGACGTCATCGACCTCGTCCTCGACCTGGGGATCGATGTCCACACGTTTGTGATGTTCGCGACAATGGGCGTCACCGACGCCCTGGACATCGGCGTGGCCGTTCCTGTCCACCATGTCAGGCTGAGCGGAAACGCCGTTGCCTCGATCGACAGCCATACGGAAGAACAAACGGGAAACCCGGACCATGCCTTTCCGCCGGACAGTGGACTCGAGCAGACGATTCCCTACGACGAGAGTGCGTTGGGCGTGGGCGATCTGGCCGTGAGGTTCAAGTACAACTTCTATCAGGGTCCGGTATACCTGGCGACCTTGCTGGACTTCAGGATCGTCCCCGGGGACCAGGACGATTTCATGTCATCGGGCCGGCCGAGCTTCAAGCTCTCGGCCATCGGATCGAAGCAGTTCGGCGGGTTCACATCCCATGTCAACGTCGGGTATGACCGCCGACCGGGCCTACTCGACAGCGACGAGTTCGAGTTCGTCGTGGGGTTCGACCAGAAGGTCGCGACCGGACTCACGTTCGCGGCCGAGCTGCTCGGTGAGCTCGACCTGGACGAGAACGAAGCGGTGAACCTCGACGGAACGATCGAGATCACCGACTTCGATGCGAACGACCAACCACTGGGAACGAGAGTTCT
>JABDLS010000080.1 GCA_013002885.1 Gemmatimonadota bacterium
AGCACCTTATCGACGGCGAGGTCCACGTGCGCCTCTTCAAGGGCAACGTGATATGCCGGGGGCGTTGGTCCGATTCCTCTCTCTACGACCAGGAGCTCTCTTCCATGGACGTGGCGGGTGGGTACGACCAAGAAGACGCACGTGGCTTCATCCGCATCAACGCACTGCGTCTGAGAGCCCACAAGCTGATCCTCGGCAAGACCGGCGAAGACGAGGGCGCGACGGGCGACTGACGGTCAGCCGCCAGGTCCATATCCGCCCCGAAGGTGGTCTGGTGGCCCCCTCGGGTCGGGTGAAGATGCCCGCTCAGATGAGCTTCTTGAGTCTATCGAAGCCTTCTTTGATCTCCTCGGCGACGACGTCCAACGCGGCGCCGACGTCGCCGGAAGCGTCCTTGGCTTCATCGCCCACGACCTTCATACGTCCACGGAGGCCTTCCATCTTCTTCTCGAGCTGCTGCCACTCCTCCCGGGCCTCCAACTTGGCGAGTCCGAACTTCACCTTGAGCTCGTCTCGTTCCTGCTCCAGTTGTTGCATGAGCTGCTGCAGTCGCTCCTTACCGCGTTCCATGAATGCTCCGTGGTTTGAGTTCGTATCGACGGTCGATGGGTGCCCTGAAGCTATCGTTGCGGACTCAGGGATGCAGGGATGTCCCCCGCGAGAGACGAACACCCGAATCAGAGGCAGGCACCCTCGAGCAGGTCGCGATCGAAGAGCTCGAGCTCCCGATCGGCCGCTGCCTCGTGGTCATCACCGCTGTCGAAGACAGCCGACCCCGAGGCCCTCCTTTCCAGGCGAAGTCGCACGCGCTGGACGTGACTGGCGAGGAACTGGCGTTTGACGTTCCTGAACCCGAAGAAGCGGTCCTCCCCGAGTGTGAGTTCGGTGGCGTCGAACTCGATAGCCAGGGTCTGAAGAATCCGGTCGACCTTCCGACGGCTCACGCGAAGGCCGGTCCTCGACTTCAGGTACGCTACCGCGCGACTCAGGGAAACGACGCCCTTACCGCGAAGGGCGGTCTCGAAGACGTATCCGAGGAGGTAGCGTCGCAGCGTTTCCGCACGACGGACTCGAACCCAGGGGAGGCCGCGAACCACTCGTGCGGCCGCGTCGACTGCGACGAAGGCGGCGCCAGCGGAGATGCCTGCCACAGCAGCGAGGAGCAGGACTCTGCCGGCGGCTTCGGGTGGGGCACTGGCGAACCATGCCAGACCCATGGCGGCGAACGCCAAGGTCACGGCACGACCGGTTCTGCCGCCGCCGTCGCGGTCGCTCATGGGCTCCTCGCACCTTACCCAGGCCGGTCTCGGCTCGCGCACCCTCAAGTCGCCGTGGGCGCTCGCCACCATCTCTGGGAACGCATACACGATGTGGCCGTCCCACGACGGATGTGCCTCGCCTCCATAGAGCTTCACCAGGCGTTCCGCTTCGCGTTCGGCCGCCTTCACCGTGAGGCCCGTGTGCTCGACCAGCTCCGCGATGCTGATCACGCCTTCCCGGGCTCGAATGAGGCGCAGTGTCTTCCGGTCGAAGGGCACCGCGATGTCTCGCCGCCGGTGAGACGGGACCGGTCCCAGGTTCCACCCCCGACGGGTGGACGGTGGGGCAGTCGGAGCGTCGGCGCCCTCGGCTGCCGAGCCGAGACGGTAGACGAGCACAGCCGTCTCGGTCACCGTCACTTCGACCCGTCCGTCGGCCATCAGCGAGTGGAGCGCAGAATCGACCGATTCCAGCGGGTAGCCGGTGGCCAGGACCAGGTCACCTCGCGTTCCCCGGCCGCCTAGTGCGCGCAGAGCTCTGTACAGGTCGGCTTCGAGGACCGCGCTGCCAGGTGGTCCTTGTCGGTTCATCTACGGTGCTCGCCCTGCCGGGTCCGCGATTCTCGGACTGTGGTTTCCGTGCTGGCTGTAGCTCTCCACATCGCCGGCCGCGCTTCGATGGAAGATTACGTCGTGCCCCCGCTCTCCATCGGAGCGGATGACGTAGAAGACGTCGCCCTCGTCGTGTCCCAGGCGGGTGAGGGCCTGCGTCGGGTCGCCGGTCGGCAGAGAAAGCAGAGCCAATCCGCCCTTCCACCGGACGGCGGCCGACTCCGAGCCCCAAGGCTGCGCCGAATACGTACCGAGATAGGGTGTCAGGTCGGGTTCGTCGTGGCTGGGCCCGAATGCGAGTTCCGTCTCCTGGCCATCCCCGTGGTGCTCGCCATCCGCAGCGGCGCTCTTGATTGCGTCGGCCACCAGTTCGTAGAGACCGCTGGTATACGTACCGGCGCTGACCATGGCGTTGGCCATGAAGACCGTGGCGATTTTGTCGTCGGTCTGCATCTGCAACTGGCTTCGAAAACCCGGACAACTGCCACCGTGTCCCACGAAGGTCTCGCCGTCAGAGCGACGCACGCTGAATCCGAGACCCCAGAAGGTGTTGAAAGACGGATCCACGTAGTGGACCCGATGCATCTCGTCGAGGGTGTGGGCGTGCAGGACCTCCTCACGGTCGCCGGTGAGGCGGAACTGCCAGGAAGCGAAACGAGCCAGGTCCTCCGACGTCGACGCGAAGCCGGCGGCGGGCGCGATCCCCTTCGCCTGGAACAACGCGACCGCCTCCCGCTCGCCCGCTCTGGTAGGGGCGCTGTAGCCCGTCGCGAGGCGCTTGCCCCGCTGCTCCAACGGGATCTCGGGGTAGGTGTTCGATAGGCTGAGGGGGTCGAGGATGTTCTGACGGACGTATTCGTCGTACTCCATGCCCGACAACTCCTCGATGATCTCACCGGCAAGCGTCAGTCCAAGATTCGAGTACTGGAAGTACCGACGAGCGGGGTAAAGTGTCTCCTGCTCGCGCAGCCCGGCTATCACCTCGTCTTCGGTAGGGAAGGGGAAGTCAGGACCGGTCCAGTAGGGGTGGTTCGACTCTCTCGGAAGTCCCGACGAGTGGGTGAGTAGACCTTCGATGGTCACGGGAGGCGACCCCTCCCATCTCTGTTCGACGGCGTACCAGGGAAGGTGCTTCTCCAGCGGATCGCGGAGCGTCAGTCTGCCTCGATCGCGGAGCTGCATGACGGCGATGGCCGTGAAGAGCTTCGAAATGGAGCAGATGCTGTACAGCGTTTCCGTGGTCGCCGGGACACCGGAATCCGGGTGAGCCAGCCCCATGGCAGCGCTCCACACCAACTCCTGGTCGTGGACGATGGCCGCGGAGGCCCCGGGAATCTGCTCGTAGGCCATCTGCGCGTCGAGCCAGACCCGAGCCACCTCCAGCGCCTCGGCGACGGCCTCATCGTCCGCGACCTGCGCGGCGGCGGGTCCGGCTGCCACCAGGAGGCCCGCCCAAAGGAGGAGCGCTGCCAGCGCGGATGGGCGTTCGCGGGCGCGCCCTGGGCCTGCCGATTCGTCACGGTGGCAAAACGAAGGGCGGGAGGTCATGACGGCTCTCCGGGCGACGGAACGAGACAACGTCGCTCATTCTACGGTGCGCCCTTCCGCGCCGCACCCTCCCCGAACTGCGCGCCATGCAGCTCGGCGAAGCGTCCACCGAGTGCGACGAGCTCATCCCATGTGCCTTCCTCGACAATACGCCCGTCCACCAGCACCAGGATCTTGTCGGCGTCCCGGATGGTCGAGAGGCGGTGCGCGATGACGATGAGCGTACGTCCCTCGGCACGGGCCAGGATGGCCTTCGCCACACGCTGCTCGATGACACTGTCGAGGGCGGACGTCGCCTCGTCGAGGATGAGGATGTCCGGGTCCCGTAGAAGCGCCCGGGCGAGCGCTACCCGCTGCCGTTGGCCTCCGGAGAGCTGCACACCGCGGTCGCCGATCTCGGTGTCGAGACCCTGTCGTAGCCCTTCCACGAAACGCCCGAGCTCGACGTCGTGGAGGGCATCCATGAGTTCGTCCTGGTCGGCGGGCCGATCGAGGCCGAAGGTCAGGTTCTGGCGGAGGGTCCCGTTCAGGAGCCATACGTCCTGGCTGACGATCGCCATGGTCGCGTGGAGGGATGAAAGGGAGTAGTCCCGGATGTCGACGCCGTCGAGGCGAATGGTATCGGGATCCACGTCGTAGAAGCGCGCGATGAGGTCGACAAAAGTGGTCTTCCCCGCTCCCGTGGGCCCCACGATGGCCGTGACCTTGCCCGCCTCCAGCGTCACGCTGATGTCACGCAGGGTGTCCACACCGTCCTGGTATCGGAAGTCGAGCCCCTGGACCTCGATCGCCTCCTCGAGCTGGTCGAATCGCCGGGGCCCGGAGGGAACGATGAACTTGCCCTCGTCGACGAAGAGCCCGGCGACGGCCTCCAGCCGGGGGATCTCCTCGGACACCTTGAGGCTGAACTCGCTCACGTACTTGTAGTCCCTCAGCGACTGCTGGAGGATGAGCAGGAACGCGCCGAAGGCTGCGAGATCGCCGGGTCGGAAGTCCCCTACCCAGAAGATCACGGCGCCCTGAACGACGAGCATGACCAGGAGAATCACGACTTCCTCCACTGGGTAGCGGAGGCTGATGACCCGCCCTCGCCGGACGGCGATGTCTTCCGCCTCACGGAGCACGTCGGCGTAGGCGGCCGCCGTCGCTCGCTCCTGTGAGTACGCCTTCACCAGGGGAATGGAGCCCAGGATGTCCACGATCCGGGAGCGGAGGCGACGGTCGACTTCCACCCCTTCCCGGGCGATGCGCTCCACCGTCCGGTTGATGGTGTTCATGAACCAATGGACGAAGGGTAGGGAGAGTATGAAGGCGATGGAGAGCGGAAGGGAGATCCCGACCATGACCCCACCTTTCACCAGGAGTCCGATGGCATTCTGGAAGAGCCCCTCGGCGGCGGTAAGGAGCCCCAGGACCGAGCTCGACCACCCGATCTCAGCGTCGACCCGCCCGACGGCGTTCCGGTCGAAATACTGGCGCCCGAAGCCGAGTACCCGGGCGAAGGTCTCCTCGCCCACCTCAACCCGATACCGCTCGTTCCGCTGGACGACGAAGAGCTTGCTGACGTACTCGAGGACCAGCTTTCCTATGCGTCCGGCGATGACCAGCCCGACGACGACGACGACCAGGTACGCGTCACGGGCGTCCGAAGCTTCCACAGTGTCGGGGACCAGCGCCAGGATCCAACCGAACCAACGGGAGTCCTCGAGGAAGTCGAAGGAGTTCTGTGAGACCGCGTCGGTGAGGGGAATGAGGAGGGAATACGAGACCGCCTCGAACGCTGCAGCGGCAAGGACCAGCGCGATGGGGATGGCGAGATGCCACCAACGTCCGCCTACCACACCCCAGTAGTGGCGGAGAACGCCGCGAGCGGTCGGTGTGAAGGAACTCACTCTGCGCGCTGGCTTCGGGCCAGGAATATGCCGAAGCCGACACCGAGGAGGAGGCCGACGATGCCGCCAGCCAACCACGGGCCGACGTCGGTACCCGTCGCCCCCCCGCCTCGCTGTCGCAGTTCGGAGGCGTCCACGTCGGAGAGCACGGTTGCCTGTTCGGCGTAACTCCCGTGACGCCGGGGGTAGTCATCGAGTCCTTCGACCCAACAGCGGTGGTAGGTGCGACCTGGACGCAACGTCATGGGCTCGCTCTCGGGTCGCCACGAGGCCCCCTCGGGCACGTCGACCGTGGGCATCCGGATCCCGGACTGAGCGCGGGTCTCCACCTCCACCCCCACGACCAGTCGTTCGCCCAGGTCGAGTGCGTCCAGGAGGTGCTGCTCTACCTGGTCGGTGAGGATTCCGGGGATCATCTGACTCCGGTTTTCGTTCACCAATTGGCGGGCCCGTCGCTCGGTCTCGAAGTGGGCGTCGATGACGTCGGCCTCGAACGCCTCGAGGGCTGCCGTCACGGGCTTCAGAAGCGAGCGGGGGTCCTCGCAGGTGTGGTAGAGGAGTCGCTTGTGGACACGGTACGCCGAGGTGGTGCCTTCAAGGGGGGCGAAGTCGGCGTCGATGAAGTCGGTGTCCGAATCGGACGTGAGGTAGCGATGCTGCTTGTACTCCGGTGGGACACCCTCCGCGCCCAGGGGCACGGCCACGAAGGGACTCGCCACCGCTCCCGTGATGGACATCCAGAGGGTGGCGAGCTCAGGGCGGACGCCCGACCGCAGGTGCGCCACTTGCCCGTATCCGGCGCCGTCGTTGGACCAACGAGGGTCTCGCACCAACGCCATCATGTCGGCGAGGCTCATCGTCCCGAGAGCCGCGATCTCCGCTTCGAGGTCCGGCGGGTACCGAAAGAGGGTGTGTGGGTCATCCTGGCCGGGGGCGCTCGGGAAGGGCACGCCGTAGACGCGGTGCAGATCGAAGGGCTCGCCGGACTCGGGGTCCCACCACCCCTGCGAGACCGCGAAATCCACGATGTTGGCCGACGCCATGAAGTCGGGGTCGTCCTGGAAGTCCAGCGGAAAGTCGCGAATGTAGCCAGGGTAGCTGACCCGGACCTCGTCGGACCCGAGTCGCTCGGCCGCCCAGAGCCCCTGGCCACCGGCGTAGTCGATGAGAACCCACCCTTCGTTGGGATCCGCGAAGAGGTGTGAGTTCCCGCCGTAGGTGGCGTAGCCGTGTTCGTCGATGAGCGCGCCCACGATCTCCACGGCTTCCCGAGCCGTCGTCGCGCGCTCCATGACCAGGCGGGAGAGATCGCTGTAGCTGAGGCCCGTCTGAGGGTCCGGCGTCATGGCCCGAAGCTCGGGCCTGGAAGGAGACCATACGTCGCGGGCCGCCACCATGCGTTCGTTCAGGCCTCCGTTGGTGAGCGGAGGCGGGAAACCCGCGAACTCCGAGTAGTTGGTGGTCACATAGCGCAGTGTCTCCTCGATTTGTGGAATGCGCATCCGTTGCCCCGGAAAGCGGGCTTCGTCCGTGACGCCCACTTCGACCGTAGTGCCCGGAGGGAAGGCGCGGGCCGGGGTGATTTCATACCAGTGACTCGACGGTTCGTGGCCGAAGCCACCCAGAAGCACCGACCCGTCATCGGTAAGATCCCGGCCCACGTAGATGGCGATACTCTTCGCCGGAGGGGGGGCGGTGGCGACGATCTGCGCGTGCCCGGGACTCGCGCCGAAGGGGGAGAGCACGAGGAGCGAAAGCGTCACGAGGAAGAGCGATGGCGCGGTGGTGAAGAGCATGCCCCGGAGCACCGACAGTTCGGGCGCGAGAGGTACGGGTCCCGTCGGGAGGCGAAGTCGGGGTGTCACGAAGAGCGAAGACCTGACATCGGGTCCGGCCGGGAATCTGGCGTCGTCGAGCCCCGCGGAGCGGCTGGAGCGGCCGGCGTGCATAGAACCAGGAAGTTGAAGAGCGCTTCCCCCGTGGCCAGCGGGACGGCGTCGCTCACGACGAGTTCGGCCTCGGTCGCGAGCGTGGTCGTGTTGTCGTAGAAGTTGAAAAGGCAGTCGGCGCCCGACCTCCGGTAGCGGAGCGACGCCTCTGCAGGGGCATCCCTCGGGTCCGGCGTGCGCGTCCAACCCTCGATCTCGACCTGGGCGTAGAAGCCCTCGACGATCTGTGAAGAGGGCAGCCGACTTCCTCCCGCGGCGGTGACCCGGCAGCCCGGGACCATCTTCCGGGTTCGCCAATCGTCGATGGTGTCAGGCTCGGACAGAGCAGTCATTCCCATGACGTCCCGCATGAACTGCTCGGCTTCAAGACACAGCTCCACCTGAGCGGTGGCCGGCGTCGGGAGTAGAAGAAGTGCCAGGACGACCGGAAGTGTCCAGCAGGGGCGTGCTCTCATGAGGATCTCGAGTGCGTGGTAGGTCAGGCGAGTCGGCTTTCCTACTACCTACCTCCGCCCCGTCGGTTCGAGGCGCAGAATGGGCGTAGGGTCTCCGTCGAAGCCTCGGGCGTCACCGTCGACAGCCAGGTAGATGAAACCGTCCGGTCCCTCACGGACCTCGCGCAGCCTACCCTCGGTCTGGAGAAGTACCTCTTCACGGACCACCTCCTGCCCATCCAACTCCAGGCGTATCAGTTTCCGGCCGCCGAGCCCGACGACGAGCATGTCGCCGCGCCACTCACGGAAGGGGCTTCCCGTATAGAAGAGCATTCCCGACACCCCGATGGATGGGACCCAAACGTGGACGGGAGGCTCCATGCCGTCGCGGTGCGTTCCTTCGTGGATCGCCGACCCGGTACTGTAGTTCACGCCGTAGCCCACCACCGGCCACCCGTAGTTGCGACCGGGCAGCAACAGGTTGAGCTCATCTCCGCCCTGGGGCCCGTGTTCGTTGAGCCAGACATCCCCCGTTTCCGGGTGGACGCCGAGTCCCTGGGCGTTCCGGTGTCCCCACGTCCAGACCTCCGGTCGGACACCTTCCTGGCCGACGAACGGATTGTCATCGGGTACACGCCCGTCGTCGTGAAGTCGGATCGTCGTTCCGTTGTGGTTGGTCAGGTCCTGGGCGGGGTGGGCTTCCAGGTCCCCTGCCGAGGGCCACTGACGATCGCCGAGGGTCACGAACAGGTAGCCGTCGTGGTCGAACGCCATGCGGCCGCCCCACTGCGAGCTCCGATCGCTCCCGTTGCCGAACGCATCCGCGTGGAAGATCTCCTCCACGTCGCGGAGCTGATCGTCTTCGAAGCGGCCGCGAGCCACGGCGATGTTGCCCAAGGAGTCGGCCCCGGGCTTCGTGTAGCTCAGGTAGAGGAGCTGGTTCGAAGCGAAATCAGGGTGGAGGACCACGTCGCGCATCCCGGCTTGCTCCCGACCGTTCATGCTCTTGGCGCCGCTACCCAGATAGAGGATGTCGGGGACGCCCTCCACAGGATCCGGCATGAGCGCGCCATCGCGCACGATCCGCAGACGCCCCGGTCTCTCGGTCACGAGGAGGTCGCCTCCCGGTGTGAAGGCCATGGAGAACGGGTGGACCAGACCGTCCACGACCTCGACGACGCGGAAGTCGTGGAAAGCCGAGCGGACGACATCTGGATCCACAACCGATTCGCTGGCCTCGTCCCCCGGGGTACATCCCGAAAGCAGGGCCGCGACTGGGATGAGGAGGGCGACCAGGGTCGAGGCCTTCGGGGTGGCTGAGCAGCAGCGTGAATTGCGGATCATCTTCTGATCATAGGCGGCGCCGGTCGTCCGCGCAGGGGCGAGGACGTGGGTTGCGCCGGCGACCCACTGTGCGGAATCTGTGCCTCTTGGCTCGCGCGCGAATGGTGTCGGAGCGAGCCACTCGCTCACAAAGCTGGAAGCGGCGGCTTCATGCCGACCTTTCCAATGAACCGGAGGCTCCCATGCGTCGACACGCTCTACTCCTTCTCGGTCTTGTTGCGGCGGCATGTGCAGGCCCCGACGCCGACAATCAGGATGGTGCTGTCGTCACCGTCTTCGAAGGTGCCCGGCTCCTCACCGGCGACGGGCAGGTCATCGACGACGCGGTCTTCATCGTCACGGACGATCGCTTTTTGGCGGTGGGTACTGCAGGTCAGGTGGAACTCCCCGACGGTGCCACCCGGGTGGACCTCTCCGGCAGGACCGTCATGCCCGCGCTGGTCAACGCGCATATCCACCTTTCCACGGACCGGGAGGAACGCGCCGAGCAGCTACGGCACATGGCCTACTACGGAGCTGGGACGGTGGTCAGCTTGGGCCATGACGAAGGCGACGCGGCCTTCGCCATGAGGGGTGTCTCGGTGCCCGACGGAGCCCGCAGCTACACGGCCGGCCGGGGCATCACCACCCCGGAGCCCGGACGCTCGGAAGTTCCGTTCTGGGTGACTTCCCCCGACGAGGCGCGCGAAGCAGTGCGTGAACTCGCCACGCAGGAGGTCGACATCGTGAAGATCTGGGTGGACGACCGGGGTGGGCAGTACGAGCGATTGGGGCCAGAGCTCTACGAAGCGGTCATCGATGAAGCCCACCAGCACGATCTCAAAGTCACGGCGCACATCTTCCGTCTCGAAGACGCCAACGGGCTGATCCGTGCTGGCATCGATGCCTTCGCCCACGGCATCCGTGACCAGGACGTCGACGACGAGCTCGTGGATCTGTGGCTCGAGAATCCCGATGTCGTCCTCGTGCCGAACCTGCCCGGGCCCGGCGTGCCCGTGGACCTCGCGTGGATCACGACCGTCCCGGACGCCGAGCTCTCGGCCATGCGCGGGCAGCAACAGGAAAACGAGCGAGCTCAGGAGGCGTTTGGCATCCAGGCACGTAACCTGAACCGACTCGACGAGGCCGGGGTTGACATCGCCTTCGGCACCGACGGGAGCACACCCTGGGCGGTCCACCTGGAGATGGAGGACATGGTTCGATCGGGCATGGAGCCAGGGGACGTCATCGTCGCCGCGACCTCCACGTCGGCCCGGCTCATGGAGCTCGACGACGTAGGTCTCGTCGCAACGGGGATGAGCGCCGACTTCGTGGTGCTGGAGGCCGACCCGACGGAAGACATCACGAACACGCGAGCCATCGAGGCCGTCTACCTGCGAGGCGAGGCCATCGACCGGCAGGCGATGGCATCGCGGTGGAGGAACGGGCAGGGCGGGTAGGGGGCTTACGCCGACAAGTCGGGCCCGGGGCGCAGCGGGGGCCATGACAGACGTTTGGGGTCTCGGCCCCCTTATCGTCCGCCACTCAGGCGCGTTTTCAACTCCTGATGGAAGTTGTTGACCAGGACGGCCGTCGGCTCGCCTTCTGCCTCTTCGCCACCGGGTCGAGGAGCCTCTCGGGCGATGAGAAAACTCTGGTCGTCGGCACTGACCTCGAAGCGCAGACCCGAGATGTCCCCCCAGATCCATCCTGGCTCGCTCTGAAAGAGCTCGCGGGGCTCGGACGCTCGAAATCCAGACGATGCGTCCACGTTCACAACCATCATTTCGAGGTTGGGCCCCTGGAAGAAGATCTCACGTCCGCTGTTCGCCCAGCGCGGCTGCCGGCCGCCGTTGACGGAAACCTGCCACCGTCCTCCGCGCACGTCGGGGAAGGGACGGACGTAGATTTCGCTGCGATCCGTCTCCGTCGTCTGATACGCGATCCAGCGACCGTCGGGTGAGATATCCGGGTACATCTCGTCATATCCCTCATCGGCCAGCAAGGGGGTCGGTACGCTGTCCACCCCTGGGCGAAAGAGGTAGATGTCCCGGTTCGCCTCGACGCTTCGCGGTCCGACTGTGCGGATGAGCATGGACTGGAAATCCGGACTCCACTCCACCGTCGCGACGCTTTCCTCGAAGTCCAGGAGTCGTCGCGGCTCGCCCGTGCCGTCGGCAGCTTTCGACCAGACGTCGAGATTGCCATCGCGGTCCGAGAGGAACGTTACTTCGCCGGGCTCGGGGCCCCAGACGGGCATACGCTCCTGGTCGGGCCCGAACGTGAGGCGGGACCTGGGTCCGGTATCCAACTGCTTGATCCAGATGTCGTTACCGTCGGTGGTGCGCTCCCGGATCGCCAATTGTGTCCCATCCGGCGACAGGCTCCATCCGATGTCCGGCCCTCCCTGCACGAAGGTCCAGTCGGGATCCACGGGCCGCGCCTGGCCTGCTCGGTCTACCCACATGAGCTGGATGAGACGCTCCACCGTGCCTCCGAGGCTGGTCCCGATGGTGTAGAAGAGCTTTCCGTTTTCGGAGACCGAGTACGAGGCCAAGCCGTCGAGCACGGCAACAGGCTGTCCCAGGAGTTCGAGGTCGTCGGGATCGAAGCGGGCCGCCATGAGCACGCCGTCCACGACGAAGAGGAGATGGCCGGAGGGTAGGTAGCTGGGCACCAGACCGTTGGCGATGAGCTTCGACTCGCCTTTGGCCGGATCGAACCCACGGATCTCGAAGGCGTTGAAGTCGTCGACGGGTGCGACGTAGATCAGCTTGTCGCTCGGCAGCACGGCGTACGGACGATGCCCGTCGTCCGGTCCCGAGAGGACGGTCACGACTTCCACCGGGCCGCCTTCGGCTCGGACTCGAACGGTGCCCGAGTCTGCTCGGGCGTACACGTATCCGTCGCGACCCCAGACCGGATTGAATCCGGGGCTGACCAAGGTGCGAACGGGTCCCCCGGCCAAGGCCAGCACCTTGACCTCGTCTCCCTGCTCGAAGGCCAACTCCAATCCGTCTGGCGAGAGGGCCGGGTTGCTAGCTCCCTCCGTCTCCCGAATCGGGGTAGCCCTCAGGTCGTCCCAGCGGCGCGCCACCAAGATCTGCCGGCCATCGTCTACGTACCGGTAGACCAGCATCTGGCCGTCCGGCGATAGCTTGTATCCGGCTTCGCCGGTGAATTCCAGCTCCTGGCCCGGGAGGAAGGGCATGGCGAAGCGCTCAACCGAGAGCTCGGGCTCAGGTTGCGTCATCTCGCTGACCAGTGCCGCAGACAGCCCGAGCGAGGCCACGACAGCCGCTGCCGCCACCCACTTCCAGGGGCCTGCGCCTGCTGCCGCGCCGGCAGCTCCCCGCGCCTCGCCGTGCCGAAACGCCGGATCCTGCAGAGCCGTCGCGAAGTCCTGAGCCCCCTTGAACCGGTCGGCGGGCAGCTTCTCCAGCCCCTTTCGGATGGCGGCGTCGACGTGGGCCGGCACGGAGGTTCGCATGGCGGTGGCCGACACCGGCACACCCTGGATGATTCGCCCCAGCACCGCCTGGGCGGTGGTACCCGTGTAGGGCGGCTCGCCGGTGAGCATCTCATAGAGCACAGCGGCCAGGGCATACGTGTCGCTGGCCGGCCCAACGCCCATGTCGCCGGTGGCCTGTTCGGGGCTCATGTAGAAAGGCGTCCCCACCGACAGTCCCGTCTCGGTGAGCCGCGCGCCGCCTGCCGAACCCACGGCCAAGGCGATGCCGAAATCCCCCACCACGGGCTGACCGTCCTGGATGAGGATGTTGCCCGGCTTGATGTCGCGGTGGACGACGCCATGGCGGTGGGCGTAGTCCAACGCGTTGCCAACGGCGACGGCGATGCGGACGGCGTCCTCCACCGGGAGCTGCTTTTCACGGTCGATGCGGTCCCGAAGCGTCTCGCCCTGCACGTACGGCATCACATAGTACAGGAAGGAGTCGGCCTCCCCCGAGTCGTACAGCGGCAGTATGTGCGGGTGCTGCAGATTGGCCGTCGTCTTGATCTCTGCCAGGAAGCGGTCGCCGCCCACCACAGCGGCGAGTTCGGGCTTGAGCACCTTGAGGGCGACCTGACGCTCGTGCTTCACGTCGTCGGTGAGGTAGACCGTGGCCATGCCCCCCTCGCCCAGCTTGCGCTCGATCCGGTACCGGCCCGTCAGGGCTCGGTTGAGGCGGTCTTTGTCGATGTCGCTCATACGTTGCAGGGGGGGCTGACGGGTGGGGGAGGAGTACTTGCCAATGTGGGGCGGGGCCCCGGCGATGGCGAGAGTTCCCGCCCTGTCCCCGTGAGTAGCTTACCGCGTCCTGTGTCGAGGCCTCAGCCCGTTGAAATGCGGCGGGCTCCGTAGGCGCGACTGAGGATGTACGCGGTCGCTCAGGGACTCCGGTGCGGAGGTAGAGCAGACGCTGGATCCCGGCGCAGCTTCGTCAGTTCGGCACCCGCTCCCGCAGCACCTCGGCGAAGTTGTTGACCAATACGAAGTCGGGAAGGCCGCTGGCTTCCATCGTCGCATCTCTCACAATGCGTGCCATCATGAAGCGTTGGCCGTCGGGCGAGATGTCGTAGGGGATTCCGAGGTCCCCGAGGTCGATGTCTTCCGGTGTGGCGAAGAGGATCTGCGGGCTCTCGGCCACGAAAGCGGAGCCGGATCCATCGACGCGCGCGACGACCATATTGTCGTTCTCGTCTCCGAAGAAGATCTCACGACCGTCCCGGGACCATACCGGCCTGCTTCCTCCCCGACTGGAAATCTGCCACCGGCCCGAGTCGACGTCGGGGAAGGGCCGGACGTAGATCTCGAACCGACCCGTCTCGTTGGAGGCGTACGCAAGCCAGCGACCATCGGGAGAGAGCGTTGGGTCCATCTCGTCGAACTCCTCGGCGATGAGAGGCTGCGGAGCAGCGTCGACTCCGGGGCGCATGGCGAGGATGTCTCTGCCGAAGACGTTGCCAGCTCCCGTGGTGCTCCGGAGGATGAGCCACTCCTCGTCGGGGCTCCAAAAAGCGAGGGCGATGCTCTCCTCGGCGTCGACCAACTGCTCCGGCTCGCCGGTGCCATCGGCTCGACGCGTGTTGACGTTCAGGCCGGTGGGAGTCCCCGAGACGTACGTCACCGATTCTCCATCGGGTGTCCACTCGGGGTAGTAGTCTCCTGCCTCGTCGAAGGTCAGGCGCGAGCGTGGGCCATCGTCGAGTTCCTTGACCCAGAGGTCGTAGGAGCCTTCCGTCATCTCCCGCAAGACCACCCGGGAGCCGTCGGGAGAGATGCGCCAACTCAGGTTGTCGTCACCTCGGGTGAAGGTCCACGTGGAGTCCACCGGCGTGACATCTCCGTCGCGGGTCACCCAGACGAGTTGCCGGTTGGGCCCCCCCGAGATCCCGGTGGAGTAGAGGAGCCGGCCGTCGCGAGACAGGGAGTGCGCCAGGACGCCGGACTCCAGCGAGACCGCGGGCCCGGTAATCTGGGCGGCGCCGGCGTCGAAGGGCGCGGCGATGAGTGTCCCCTCGAAGGGATACACCAAATGACCCGAGTCGACGTAGTTGGCCCACTCGGCGGTCACAAGGAAGGTCATTTCCCCGGACTCCAGGTCGAGGACCCGGATCTCCTGGTCTCCGGAAGAGCGGATGACCATGACCAGCGCCTTCTCTCCATCGGGCAGTACGTCGGCCACGAAATGGTTCTGATCCCCTTCCTGCAGAAGCGAGAGGGTGTCGGGTGGCCCGCCGCCCGCAGGCACCCTCACCGCACCGACGGCCCCAAGGCGGGCGTACACGTAGCCGTGATCATCCCAGACCGGGACGATGCCCGGCATGAGGGTACGCACCGGTCCGCCATCGATTGGCGCGACGTGGATCTCACCACCGCGGAAGAAAGCTACCTCTGTGCCATCCGGTGATATGTCGGGGCCGCGACCCCCTTCCGTCCCACGGATGGGGGTAGCCTCGAGATCTATCCATCGACGGACCCACAACTGGATGCCGCCGTCCTGTCCCCGGCCCACATAGGCGGCCATGGAGCCATCCCTGGACAGGACGAAATTGCCCCCCCCGGTGCCCAAAGGCTCCTGCCCCTCCAGGAAGGGCGAACCGTACCGCTCGACGGTCGGTGGAGGCGTAGGGGTGAGGAGGGTCCACGCCGTGTAACCACCCAGGAGGACCACCAGAGCCGTCAGGGCGGCGGTCAGCGCCTTCCACGGCCCCGCCGGCGCGGCGACAGCCTCGGCCGTCTCCTCCCCGTAGCCGAACGAGGGATTCGATAGGGCTTTTGCGAAGTCCTGCGCGCTCGCGAAGCGGTCGGCCGGGATCTTCTCCAGCGCCTTGCGGATGGCGGCGTCCACGTGGAGAGGCACCGACGGCCGTGCATCTCGAGCCGAGACGGGTCCGCCTTGGATGATCTTGCCCAGGACCGCCTGGGCGGTGCTGCCCTGGTAGGGCGGCTCGCCCACCAGCATCTCGTAGAGGACACACGCCAGGGCGTACATGTCACTGGCCGCGCCCACGCCCTGGTCACCCGTCGCCTGCTCCGGGCTCATGTAATACGGCGTCCCGACGCTGAGTCCGGTCTCGGTGAGTCTGCTGCCCCCGGCTGCTCCTACCGCGATGGCGATCCCGAAGTCCGCCACCAGGGGCTCGCCGCGGGTGAGCAGGATGTTGCCCGGTTTGATGTCACGGTGGACGATCCCCGCCTCGTGAGCCGTGTGCAGGGCGTTCGCTACCGCCGTAGCAATACGCACTGCCTCCTCGACGGGAAGCTGACGCTCCCGATCGATGAGCTCCCTGAGGGTCTCGCCCTCCACGAAGGGCATGACGTAGAACAGAAAGCTGTCGGCTTCTCCCGAGTCGAAGAGCGGAAGAATGTGCGGGTGCTGTAGGTTCGCCGTCGTCTTGATCTCGGCGAGGAAGCGCTCCGCGCCAACGACGGCCGCCAGCTCGGGCTTGAGCACCTTCAGCGCCACCTTCCGCTCATGACGCAGGTCGTCGGCGAGGTAGACGTTGGCCATGCCGCCTTCGCCAAGCTCCTCTTCGATCCGGTAGCGACCTTCCAGAGCGGCGTTCAGACGGACGATGGGATCGCTCATCGCGGCAGCCGCTCCTCGACCTCGCGAAGCCAGTTCTGGACGAGAATGAACTCGTTGACGAACTGCGCGTCCGCCCCGGCTCCGAACTGGACCATCAGGAAGTGTTGGTCGTCCAGATCCACGTCCCACCCCGCGTAGTTGGCTCGCGCGTCCAGGCCGCGCTCGTTGACGTTGAACAACGCTTGCCGATCGACCACCTGAAATCCGTTGTCGAAGTCCAACGTGGCGACGGTCATGTCGCGGCCCTGTGAGATGTAAAAGATCTCGTTTCCACTCCGGGCCCACCGCGGGTTGATGGCGCCTTGCGTCGAGACCTGCCACTTACCGTCGTTCACGTTCGGATAGGGTCGGATATAGATCTCGTCCCTGCCGGTCTCTGTGGATTCGTACGCCAGCCACCGTCCATCGGGTGACAGCGCGGCCGCCTTCTCGTCGTAGGGCTCGGCCGCCAGCGGATAGGTAAGCGTATCTCCTACGGCCATTCCCACGAGGTCGCGGAGACCTCCGGCGGATGCGTTGCTGCTGCCGCCCTGACGGAGGATCCATCCCGTACCCTCACGATCAAGGATCGCCTCAGCGATGTGGCCATCGAAGTCCAATACCAACTCCGGCGGACTCGTGCCGTCCCATCGCCGCCGGAAGAGGTCGAGGTCGGGAGTGTCCTCGTCCTCCGGCCCGCGATAGGAGATGAAGTAGAGCCACTCACCATCGGCCGACCATCGCGGACGCCAGTCCTCAGCCGGGTCGAAGGTCACTCGGGACAGCGGGCCGTCCGGGAGTTCCTTGACCCAGATGTCGTCGCCCTCGGGGCCGTTCACTTTCACCGCGAGACGGCGGCCGTCTGGCGAGAGCGCGACGGAGCTTTCAGGCGGGTTCGGATTGTAGAACCAGTCCGGGTCGATGGGCGTGGTCTGCCCCGACCGGCTCACACGCACCACACGGCCGTCGGAACCCGAGGTCGAGGCGCCGGTCCAGTACGCCAGGTCTCCGTTGCGGGCCATGGAATAGAAAGGCCAGTTGTCGCCATCGACGCGAACGCCTTCGACGAGAGGCACGGCTGGTCCCGCGAGCGCCATCGCCTTGGCATCGAAACGCGCGGCGAGGAGCTGACCCGTCAGGGCACCGAAGACGAGGTGCCCTTCGTCGGTGAAGTATGGCTTCACCCCGGCCGAGACCGTCGTTCGCTCACCGCTTTCGAGGTCGACCGCGTCGATTCGGGCTGGGCCTCCCCACACCGTGAGCAGGGCGACGTCGCCGTCCGGGTGGATCTCGAAATCGCCGAGAGGCCCGTCGGTGCCGTCGGCTGCCTGGGCGAGAATCAGCTCGCTCTCTCCTCCCGTCGCCGAGACCCGTCGGATGTTGCGATCGTTGTCGGAGTAGTAGAGGTATCCGTCGTCGTGCCACCGATTGCAGCAGAATGCCGAGTCGGTGAGGGTCCGGACCACTCCACCCGCGAGAGGCGCGACCTTGAGCTGACCGTTCTGAATGAACGAGACCTCGGTGCCCGATGGGCCGATGATGGGGTTGGTTCCTTGATCGGTGCTGGGGATCTGGACCGGATCGATGCTCCCCAGGCGTCGGATCTGGAGGTGCGGGACGCCACCATCGACCACCGTGTACACGATGGACGTACCGTCATCCGAGATGTCGAACTCGTAGCTCGTCAGCTGACCGTCGACCGGCAAGAGTGAGAACCGCTCCACGGGAGCCGGCGGGTCCGACCTCAGCATCGAAGCACTCGAGATGCCCGCGAAGACCAACGCGACCAACGATGCCGCGATCGCCGCGTTTCTCCAACGCGTGCCCGATGCGCCGATGGCGTCGCGCTCGTCGGCGCCGTGCCGAAAGCTCGGGTCGGCGAGAGCCCTGGCGAAGTCCTGCGCGGTGGAGAAGCGATCGGCTGGAATCTTCTCGAGCGCCTTCCGGATGGCGGCGTCGACGTTGAGCGGAATCGACTTCCTGATGCCGGTCGCCGACACCGGAGCGCCCTGGATGATCTTGCCGAGGACGGCCTGCGCGGTCGTACCCGGGTAGGGCGGCTCGCCCACAAGCATTTCGTAGAGGACGCACGCGAGCGCGAACGTATCGCTGGCCGCCCCCACCACCTGATCGCCCGTCGCCTGTTCGGGGCTCATGTAGTAAGGAGTGCCCACGGAGAGGCCGGTTTCGGTGAGTCGATTGCCTCCTGCCGCGCCGACCGCGAGCGCGATGCCGAAGTCGGCGACCAGCGGCTCGCCGCGGCTCAGCAGAATGTTGCCGGGCTTGATGTCGCGATGAACGATGCCCGCTTCGTGCGCCGTGTGGAGCGCGCTGGCCACGGCCGTCGCGATGCCGAGGGCCTCGTCCACGGGAAGCTGCTTCTCCCGGTCGATCTTGTCCCGGAGCGTCTCGCCCTCGATGTAGGGCATGACGTAGAAGAGGAAGCTGTCGGCTTCTCCCGAATCGAAGAGCGGGAGGATGTGAGGGTGCTGAAGGTTCGCCGTCGTCTTGATCTCGGTGAGGAAGCGGTCTCCGCCGACCACGGCTGCGAGCTCGGGCTTGAGAACCTTGAGCGCCACCTTCCGCTCGTGGCGGAGATCGTCGGCCAGGTAGACGACGGCCATGCCGCCCTCACCGAGTTCCGACTCGATTCGGTAGCGTCCCTCGAGGGCCTCGTTGATGCGCTGGACGGTGTCGGTGCTCATCAGGGCGCCTCAGCGATTCGTGGGCCGCGGCATGAGAAGGACCTGGGGTTCAGAGCGTTCACACGCTGGTGAAGTCGTGGGGGGAAGTCGTGGGTCACCCAGCTAGCTCCTGGTACTCGATCGAACGTGAAGACCCCTCCACCCATCCCCGAACCGCGGCCCATCATACGTTGGCCGGGCACGGTGCGCATTGGAAAGTTACCGATTCCCGTAGGCCATCCCCAGCTTCCGATCACCGGCGGAGAATCCGCAGCCTGGGCGCCGCGACTTCCCCCCCTCAGCCTCAGTTCGGCACCCGCTCCCGCAGCAGCGGGTCGAAGTTGTTGATCAGCACGAACTCGGGCAGCCCTTCCGCGTCGGGATCCTTCACGATGCGGGCCATCAGGAAGCGCTGACCATCCGGCGTCACGTGGTACGGCAGGGCGAAGCCTCCGCCGCATAGCATGCCCACATCAGGCCGAGCGCAACGGCTCAAGTTCGCCGCCTAGCATACAGCGCGCGGTGGTGACGCGCAGCGAACACTCCGAGCGGCTGGACGCTCCTACCGAGCCGCCCGCACCAACTCCATGAACGCATCCCCGTACTTCTCGAGCTTCGCCGGACCCACGCCCGAGATGTCCAGCATCTGACCGTCAGTGGTGGGCCGGGACCGAGCCATCTCGACGAGCACCTTGTCGCTGAAGACGATGTAGGCGGGCAGCCCCTGACCGTCGGCGAGCTGCTTGCGGAGGGAGCGCAGTTGCTGGAAGAGCTCCTCGTCTTCGTCGGCGAGGGGGGCGGTCGAGGTGACGTGCTTCGCCTTCCGAGTCCGTGCGCCTTTAACCGGGCTCATGGAGGCCATCGTCTCCGCCGCGAGATCGGCGGGTGAAACGCCGGTGCAGACGTCGCACGAGGTACCGCACGGCGCCATGATCTCGTCGAAGTGCGCCAGGATGAGCTGGTGGCGACAGCGCGTCGCTTCGACCATGCGGAAGAGATCGACGGTCCGCTGCCGCTTCTGTCGCCAGAGCTCGGGGTCGTCGATGTCGTCGAGGAAGCGCTCGTGCATCTTCACATCGGCCCAGGAATAGAAGAGGAAGCAGTCGCTGGGCAGACCGTCCCGGCCGGCCCGTCCGATCTCCTGGTACCACGACTCCACGTCCTTGGGCATGTCCCGGTGGATGACGAAGCGGACGTTGGATTTGTCGATGCCCATACCGAAGGCGATGGTGGCGACGACGACGTCGACCTCGTCGCGCTGGAACGCCTCCTGATTGCGCTGGCGCTCGGCGGCGTCGAGGCCGGCATGGTAGGGGGCGGCGTTGACCCCGTTGGCCCGCAGGAAGCGGCACGTCTGCTCCACCGTCTTCCGACTGAGGCAGTACACGATGCCCGACTCGCCCTGGCGGCGCCGAACCAGCGCCAGGATCTCCTTCTTGGTGTCGCCGCCCTTGCCTTTCTTGCGACACCCGACCTCGAGGTTCGATCGGAAGAAGGAGCCCTTATAGCCGGCGGGCTTGGACATGCCGAGCTGCCTGAGGATGTCGCGCGCGACGGGTCGGGTGGCGGTTGCGGTGAGAGCCAGCACGGGCACGTCGAGCTCGTTCTTCAGACCTCGCAGCCGCCGATAGGATGGACGGAAATCGTGACCCCACTGAGAGATGCAGTGGGCTTCATCGACGACCATGAGGGAGATGGGGCACCCCTCGACGAAGTCCCGAAGGCGCCCGTCGAGCGCCTCCGGCGCGAGGTAGACGAGCTCGTAGCGTCCCTGCCGGAGACCTTCGAGCCTGAACTGTCGCTCCTCCCAGCCGAGGGTCGAGTTGATCTCGACGGCGTCGAAGCCGAGCTCGCGAAGGGCATCCACCTGATCCTTCATGAGGCTGATGAGGGGCGACACCACCAGGACGGTGCCGTCGAGGATCCTGGCAGGGAGCTGGTACGTGAGGGATTTTCCCGCCCCGGTAGGCATCACGGCAATGCAATCGCGCCCGTCGAGGACGGCGTCGATGACCTCCCGTTGACCAGGACGGAACGCGTCGAAGCCGAAGGTCTCTCGAAGGACGAGATGGGGGTCGCTAGGGGTCACGGAGAGGCGTTGGATGGGTGTTTGAGGCGGGGCGTCGGCACAAACTACTCAAGTCATACGAGGCGCGGGGATGGCCCCCCGGGCCGGAACGACGGTTTGCCTCGACAAGCCGTGCCTGGGCTGGAATGGCACCCGCTTTGCATCCCTCGTGGCCGGTGAAGGTCTTCGTGACCGATGGAATCATGGGGGGATCATGGCACCGAGCACCGAGAAATCGAGCTTCGAAAGGCAATGGCTGAAGGGAGGCTTGCTGGCCGGGCTCGTCTTGATCCTCGCCTTGCCGGTCCTGGCGACCGTGGTCATCGAGCTCTTCGTCGACGGCGAAGAGGTCTCTGCGTGGCTCGAGCCCAAGCTCTCGGCTGCAATGAACCGCACAGTGACCGTCGGAGACGCTTCCGTGGTCCTCGTCCCCCGTCCGGGGGTTCGTCTGACCGACGTCCGCGTAGGAGGAGGAGGCACGTCAGAAGTGCCATCGATCGTCACCGTGGAGGACGTTCACCTTCAGGCGGCCTTTCTGCCGCTGCTCACGGGCCGTGTCCATACCCGCCAGCTGCGCCTCCGGGGGCTCGACGTTCACCTCGCCGTCGACGACGGCGGTGTCTCGAACTTCGGGGACCTCGTACCCGAGTCGTCTCTGGTCGAGATCCCCCGAAACGGGCCCGTCCACTTCGGCATCGAGCACGTCGAGATCGACGACGCCAGCCTGACCTGGTTCGACGGGCCGCGGCAGCGATCGCTGGCTTTGTCCGGCGCCTCGGGTCGTCTGGAGCTGGGCGGTCGGTCAGACGGCCGTTGGGTGGCGTATCTTGACGCTGACGCCGACTCGCTGCTGATGAGAGTGCCCGCCCTGGCCGACGACATCGTCCGCACCGACGCTCCGAGTATCGAGCTCACGGCGCTGGGAGACGGGTCGTTCGACTGGATCGAGATCGAAGAGGGTCTCCTGACCCATTGGGGCGAGACCTTGGCCATCCGAGGGCGGGTGGAGGCGCTATCCGACGTCGATCCACGTGTTGACCTGCGCCTCGAGAACCGCGCCCTGGATCTGTCGCCCTTCGTGCGGTTGGTACCGCCCGACGTACGTGCTCGAGTCGTCCCGGCGCTGGAGGGCAAGGTCGACCTGCGCCTGGCCCTCCGTGGCAGCCTTCGTCAGGACAACTCTCCGAACCTCTCCGGCTCTGTTGGGCTCGTCAGCGCCGGTCTCCGGCTCGGCGGCGATCCGGTCCTCACCGACGTTTCAGGGCGTCTCGGGGTCCGGCCGACCACACTGGCGCTGGACTCGATCATGGGGACGTTCGCCGACGGGCCCTTCCTCGTGGATGGTGTTGTCGAGCGTCTGTCGAGTCAGGTCACCCTGAACGTGGTGGCGTCGCCGAAGCTCGAGACGTTCGAGCGCCTCGGGCTTGCGCCGTTCGGATCGAAGCTGGCCGGGAGTGCCGACCTGCGCGCGGCCGTGGAGGGGCCTTACCGCGTGTTGGACAGCCTTCGGATCGACGGCGCTGTTCGGGCTTCGGGTGTGCAGATGGAGCACGCGCAGGTCGGTGTGCCGGTCTACGCCCCCTCCTTGACGCTCGACATCGACGACTCGGTGATTCGGTGGGCAGACGTGGAGATCCTGGTCGGGACGGAGCCGACCACCACTTCGGGACGCTTGGCGAGTTGGCTCCCACCGGTGGTGACCGGCGAAGGCGTCCCATCCGTCGAGGCGGCGCTCAGAGGAGAGACCCTCGACATGGGCGCGGTGGCTACGCCGCCGGAGCTTCCGTCCGAGGTAACCTATTCCCGCATTGCCCTCGCTCACCTCGGGGGACGCGAGATCGATGGTCGTCGCCCCGACGAGCTCGTGGAGCTGGCGGAGTACCGGCGGCCGACGTCCCTTCCGCTCCGTGGCCGCGTCGACGTGCAACTCGGCCGACTCCTCTATGGGTCCCACGACCTCGCCGACGTCTCCGTCAGACTCGTCCTCGCCGACAGCGCGCTCTACGTGAGGGACGCCGAATTCGCGGCGTGGGACGGAGCGTTTGCGGCGGACCTCATGGTCGGCGTGGGAGACCGTCTGGACGAGCCGTTCGAACTTCGCCTGACAGCGACGGACGCCGGGGCACTCGGGATGCTCCTGCAGACGACGCCCGCAAGCGAGTCCATCGCGGGCAGACTCGACGTGGACCTCTCCGTGGACGGAAGCCTCGATCGGTCCTTGATGCCCGTCTCGGCCTCTCTCCGAGGTGGAGGAACCGTTCGGGTGAGGGAGGGCGCCGTCACCGGGACCGGATTGACTCTCGCTCTGGCCGACTTCCTCGCCGAGGAGCGCTGGCGGAGCCTTCCGTTCGACGAATGGACGACGGAGCTGGTGCTCGAGGAGGGCATTCTCCAGGTGATGCGCTCGGAGCTGAGGGGGGACCGCGCCATGGCGACGCTGTCGGGTGCCGTGGGGTTGGGAGGAGCGGTGGATCTCGCCATGGCACTGTCTATTCCGGCGAGCCAGCTGGAAGCGGTCTCCCTACGTAGAACCGGTGTGGCGCAGACGGTCCTCGATCAGCTCCGAGCGTCGGGAAGCGCCCTCGATCTCGGCATCAGGATCAGCGGGACCCTCGAGGGACCGACGCTGGAGCCCGACGCTCTGGCGGCGGCGGAGCAGATTGCCTCGACGCCGAGGTAGCGGGAGGAAGACTGACTAGTCCCCTTTCGGCGGCCAGGGAATGAACGCGCTGGTTCTCCTCACATACTCCTCGTAGCCCGGGCGAGAGCTCTTCAAGTTGTCTTCGAGCATGGTCACCCCCGAGACCTTGAGGAGGAGGAAGGAGATGAGTACCGGCCCCACCACCGTCCAATACTGTTCGGCGCCGACCGCGAAGAGGTAGAAGCCCCACCAGAGGACCGCTTCGCCGAAGTAGTTGGGGTGACGGCTGTATCGCCACAGCCCCGTGTCCAGGACCTTCCCCTTGTTGGCAGGGTGGGCCTTGAAGCGCGCTAGCTGACTGTCGGCAACGGCTTCGAACGAGAGCCCCACGGCAAAGAGAAGAGCGGCAGCGACGTCCCAGGGACCCAGGGGCGCTCCGCTCACGATGGAGCCGAAGAGCGGCGCAGAGATGACCCAGAGCAAGCCGGCCTGGAGCCAGAAGATGCTGTACAGGCTCTGCCACCAGAAGGCGTCGCCTCGGCCCTCCCGCATCTGCTGGTACCGCTTGTCCTCACCCTCCTTCCGGTTCCTGACGAGGAGGTGGTAGCCCAGCCGTACCGCCCAGATGGCGACGAGCGCGACCACCACCCGTCCTCGCACCGGGTAGCCCCCGTCCACCACGAGATAGGTGAGCGCTGCGATGAGGAAGCCCGGCCCCCAGAAGGGGTCGACGATGCTCGCGTCTTCGAGTTTGACGCTCGCGGCCCACAGGACCGTGAACGCGACGACGACGACGCCGAGTCCGACGAAAGCGACGTCCCACAATACGCTCGTCCCCAAGGGCATCGATCTACTTCTCGATGGGCACGCCGACGAGGTTGCCCCACTCCGTCCACGAGCCGTCGTAGTTGCGGACGTTGGGGAAGCCCAGGAGATGGTGGAGCACGAACCAGGTGTGGCTGGAGCGCTCACCGATGCGGCAGTAGGCGATGATGTCCTCGTCGGAACTCAGGCCCTGCTCGTCCACGTAGATGCTCTCGAGCTCATCGACATTGCGGAAGGTGCCGTCGTCGTTGGCGGCCCGCTTCCAGGGTACGTTGGCGGCGCCGGGAATGTGGCCACCTCGAAGAGCGCCTTCCTGGGGGTAGTCGGGCATGTGAAGGAGCTCACCGTTGTATTCCTGAGGTGAACGCACGTCCACGAGGGAGCCGTCGGAATCGATGTGGCTGTGGACGTCGCTGCGGAAGGCGCGGATCTTCGCGTCGTCGCGCGCCACGACGGGGTAGTCGGTCTTCGGCCTCTCGGGTGTCTCGGTGGTCATGGGACGACCTTCGTCGGCCCACTTCTTCCGTCCGCCGTCCAGGAGGCGCACGTCCGGGTGCTCGAAGAGGGTGAAGACCCAGAGGGCGTAGGCCGCCCACCAGTTGAAGTTGTCGCCATAGAAGACGACGGTGGTGTCGCGGCCGATGCCCTTTTGGGACATGAGGTCGGCGAACTTCTCCCCGTCGAGGTAGTCCCGGGTCAGCGGGTCGTTGAGGTCCATGTGCCAGTCGACCTTGATGGCACCGGGAATGTGACCCGTGTCGTAGAGGAGCACGTCCTCGTCGGATTCGACAATGACGACGTCAGGGTCGTCGAGGTGGTCAGCGAGCCAATCGGTGGAAACGAGCTGTTCACCGTGGGCGTACTGGTCGAACTTCGGATTCGAGTCGTTGGGGACGGACATGGGGCCTCCATTCGATGCCTTCGGGACGGACCCGCGGCCAGGCGCGGGCCGTGAAGCTACCCTCAGAATCCCCGCGGGTTCGGTCCGGTTCGCCGGCCTCGGCTCGCGGTGCCACTCGCGGTCCGGTTGACTCGTCGGAGCGAACTCCCTGGAAACGGCGTTCTCGGTGGTGTAGGCTGCACGCATGAGCATTCCGCCATCGCTGGACAAGGTCGTTCGACGTTTCGCGCAGGCACCCAAGGATCTCCGTGTTCAGGCGCTCCTGCAGTACGCCCGCAAGGTCCCGCCGCTGCCCCCGCACCTCGCAGAGGATCGGTCGGCGCTGGAGCAGGTGCACGAGTGCCAGACTCCCTTCTTCCTCGCTACGTCGGTGCAGGACGACGGGACCGTGCATCTGTACTTCGACGCGCCGGTGGAGAGCCCTACGGTTCGAGGCTTTGCCGGGATCCTCTACGAAGGGCTGGAAGGGGCCTCGGTCGATGAGGTCCTGGCCGTACCGAATGACTTCTACTCTCCCATGGGCCTCGGCGAGGTGGTCTCGCCCCTTCGTCTCCGAGGCATGGGCGCCATTCTCGCGCGGATGAAGCGACAGGTCGCCGAGGCGGCCGGATCGTCGTGAGCTCGGCGGTAGACGTCGTCGACCTCCTGGTCATCGGCGGAGGCATCGCCGGGGGTAGCTGTGCTCTCCGCGCCGCCGACTGCGGCCTCGACGTCCTCACCGTGGTCAAGTCCGCCGACCCGCGAAACACAGCCACCGAGTGGGCTCAGGGAGGAATCGTCGCCGAAGGTGACGAAGATCCGCCCGAGCTTCTGGTCGAAGATATCCTGGAGGCCGGCGATCACATCGGGTGGCCGGAAGCGGCGGAGCAACTCGCCGACATGGGCCCGGATCTGGTCATGGAGCTTCTCGTCGACCGGCTGGGCGTTCCCTTCGATCGAGAGCCCAATGGAGACATGGCGAAAGGGGTGGAAGCGGCACACTCCCGGAGTCGCATCCTCCACGTGGGCGACGCTACCGGATACGCCATTCAGCAGAAGTTGACGGAGGCGCTGGAGGCCCACGAGGGCATCGACGTGGTGTCGGCCCACATGGCCGTGGACCTCATCACCCGCTCCCACCACGATCCCCATCCGTCCCGAGCGTATTCGCCGGACCGGGTCCTGGGCGCCTACATCCTCGACGAGGACACCGGCGAGGTGAAGACGGTCCTGGCCCGCTGTACCATCCTCGCCACGGGAGGCCTGGGCCACATCTTCCTCCACACCACCAACCCACCTTCGGCTACGGGCGACGGCGTGGCCATGGCGTTTCGGGCGGGCCTACCCATTCGAAACCTCGAGTACGTGCAGTTCCACCCCTCGGCGTTCTTCTCCGCCCAGGGCGACCGGTTCCTCATCTCGGAAGCGGTTCGGGGTGAGGGGGCCTGGCTCCTGAACTCGAGGGGAGAGCGTTTCATGGAGCGCTACGCCCCCGACAAGCTCGAGCTCGCCCCCCGTGACGAACTGGCCCGAGCGATCCACGAGGAGATGGCGGCGACGGGCCACCCCTGTGTCTATCTCGACCTGGCCAACCATCACCGGGAAGGGCTCGACATCGAGGGGCGCTTTCCTCAGATCCATGCGTTCCTGCGAAGCCGGAACCTGGATCTCGCCTCGGATCCCATACCGGTGGTCCCGGCGGCACACTATTCGTGCGGGGGCGTGCTCGTCGATCTCGACGGAAAGGTGCCGGACGTCCCTGGACTATATGCCGTGGGTGAGGTGAGCTGTACCGGGCTTCACGGAGCCAACCGACTCGCGTCCACTTCCCTACTGGAGGGATTGGTGTGGGGTTGGAAAGCGGGTGCCGCCTGCGTGCAGGATGTGGAGGCGGGGGCCTCCAGCGAGTTGGATCCGGTGTACGCGCGGATCCCCCCCTGGGACTCGGCCGGCTGCGAGGACGAGGTGGACCCCGTCCTCTTCCAACAAGACTGGAACTCCATTCGATCCACCATGTGGAACTACGCCGGAATCGTGAGGACGCAGAGGCGTTTGAAGAGAGCGTGCAACGACCTCGGCTATCTCGGCCACCGCATCGAACGGTTCTACCGTTCGACACGTCTGAGCCGAGAGCTCCTCGAGCTCCGCAATGGCATCGTCACGGCTCGCAGTGTCGCCGAAGCTGCCCGTCGGAACACCGTCAGTCGTGGCTGCCACTACCTCCGGGAGTAGTTGGCGCTCCTGAGCCGTCTGCGAGTCTTTTCGCTTAGGGACGGATCTCTCGCTCAGGGACGGATCTCCCAGAAGGTCTCGATCTCCACGGCCATCCCGCCGGGCAGTGACCCCATCCCGACCGCGGCACGGGTGCCCTTGCCCGCCTCTTCTCCGAAGACCTGCACCATGAGGTCGCTGAAGCCGTTGATGACCTGAGGCTGCTCGGTGAAGTCCGGTGTCGCGTTGACCATGCCGAAGGTCCGAACGAGACGGACGACCCGATTCAGGGAGCCGAGGTTGGCCCGGACCGTGGCGAGGATGCGCGTGCCCACATACTCCGCTGCTTCACGACCCTCCTCCAGGGTGAAGTCGTCGCCGACCTTGCCACGGTATCGCGCCGAACCGTCGGGCATCCGGGGGGTGTGGCCCGCGACGTACAGGACGTTGCCCACGGCGACCGTGGGGACATACGTGGCCACTGGGGCCGTTGCCGGAGCGAGCTCGATCCCCAACTCCTGAAGGCGTGCCTCGGGACTGACCTGGGGGCCTGCCGGGGGCGCGGCCGAAAGGGCGGCGAGGTGGTCCGGGGACGAGAGCGCTACCGCGGCTCCCCCAAGGGCCGCTGCTGCGGCGCCACCAACGGCCACCCGAGCCGCCCCGCCGAAAAAGTCCCTTCTGGTGGTGTTGTCGTTCATTGTCTCTCCTCTGGGTTCCGGGTTCGTCCGCCGATAGTACCGTTCCAGTTCGGTCCGTGCAGCGTACGCAAACGGGCTGATTCTCTGCGCAGCCTGCTAGAGTCCCGGCAGAACCTCCTCCTCCTCCAGGAATCGCAGCACCTGGTCACGAATGTCCGGCCAGATCCGCCCACAGTCGTTGTGGCCACAATCGATGCGGGTCACCCCGAGCCCCTCCCGTGCCGCGGCGATGCGCTCGGCGTGCCGGTACGGCAGAACCTCGTCGTCGAGGCCGTGCATCAGGAGCACCGGCCCCGGGTAGCTGCGGACAGCGGCGACGTTGTCGAAGCGGTCGCGGATCAGGAAGCCCGGCACGAACATCGAGCGGGCCACGTCCGCGATGGAGCTGAACGTGGACTGAAGCACCAGGGCGGCCACCCGTCGGTCCCGGGTCAGATCGGTAGCGGCGCCTCCCCCCATGGAGCGGCCGTAGGCGACGATGCGGCTCCCGTCCACCTCGGGACGCGAAGCCAGGGTATCATAGGCCGTGCTGAACGTGGTGCGAATCGTCGTTCTGCTCGGTTTACCGTCCGAGAAGCCGTAGCCGGGGAACTCCACCGCCAACGCACTCACGCCACCCCGAGCCAGATCCTGCATCTCCACCGCCCAGTGGTCGATGAGTTCGCCATTGCCGTGGGCATAGAGGGCGGCGGGATGAGGTCCAGGGCCAGGGGCGGCGAAGAGCCACGCCTCCACTCGTCCGAAGTCGGTCTCGATCCAGAGCTGCTCCCCTCCTTCCGGGGGCGTCGGGCCGCTCCTCGGGGCGGTGGCGAGAGCGCCTGGAAAGGCGATCCAACGCTGAACGAAGAAGACGAGCGCGCCAAAGCCCACGGCGGCGAGTGCAAGAACACGGACAATGGGCACGAGTCGGGTGAGCCACGGCTCCATGGGATCCTCCCGTTGGATGCCCTCCATGTACGACGAAGCCCCTGCCGGAGCAAACCGGCAGGGGCTTCCTTCGGCGCGTCCGGACCTACTCGGGTCCGGCGGCTTTCATCAGGACGCGGCTGCCGTAGCGAGCTGAGGCTCGGCTGCCTCGGCCACCTCGTCCTCCGTTGCGGTCTCGGCAGCGGTCGCCGTCTCCGCTTCGGTCTCAGCTTCGGCCGGGCCCTCGGCGCTCACCGCTGGGTCGACGACGGGTGTCGCCTTCTGCCACTTCTTCCGGTTGGTCGCCGTAGTGTCGGCGCCGTGGGGAATCGCTGGCTTGATGAAGCGCTTGCCCATGACTTCCAGTTGGGCGAGCTCGAGCTCTCCCAACTGTGGGTACCGGTGGGCCATGAAATCCATTGTATCTGCCAGCCATTCCGCCCGGTCGTCCATGTGGGCTTCGAGGACGTCACAGCGGATGACGTGGCTGAAGAGCTCATCACGAGCTCGGTCGAGTAGTGTGGTCTGGTGCTTGGAACCCATACGTCTCCTTGGGTGGGGAAAAGGATGCTCGAGGCCGTCGAAGCCCCTCGTATTATCGCGGATGTTGTGAAACTGTAAAGGGTTACGCGATCGAACAGGGGGGCGTCGCTCAGAAACGGAGTCCGGCGGTGACGGAGACTACTACCCACGTGTACGTCATGTCGGCCGTGAAGGGCCCGACCCGGGCATAGAGAACCGGCTGCGCGAAGGCCAGGACGGGCGACGCCTCGGCGACCCAGCCGAGTCGCTCGTCGTATCCGTACACGAGCCCCGCACGAAAGCCCACCATACCCATGACGGGAGCTTCGTCGGTGCTGGCCCACGTCCGTTCGACGCCCAGTGAGTACGCTCGGGGACCATGAGTGGTCTTGAACGTGGCACCGTAGAGACCTCGGTAGATCAAACCGAGTGCTCGGTCGTTCTGCCAGCCGTCCCCTTCGCGGTTGAGGTGGGTCGTCCACATGCCCCAGACTACTCGGTGCTGCGAGGACGGGAGCGAACCCAGGTTGTACCATTGCCGCGAACCCGGACCCTGGGGTTCATCCCCCTGGGCGGCCGCGGCCTCGGGGAAGGTCCCCACCACGAGCGCGATGGTGGTGAAGATGAGGGAGATGCCGTTCATGGTCGTCAGTACCAGCGGGCAGGCTGCCTGGGTCCATCGGGATCCGGGAGTCCGTACTTTTCTCGGAACCCGCGGGTTTCCGAGGAGCGATCGATGCGCGTCTGGCAACTGGTGAAGACAGGAGGGCCCGATGTTCTGAGTCTCGATGACGTGGCGGATCCAGAGCCTGGGCCGGGCCAGGTCTCGGTGCGCGTGGGTGCGATCGGCATCAACTATGCCGAGGTCCTCTCGAGGAAGGGGCTTTACGGGTGGGCGCCTCGACGCCCGTACGTGCCGGGGATGGAGGCGGCGGGAGTCATCGACGCCGTGGGTGACGGAGTCGATCCTGGGCGGGTGGGCGAGGAGGTGTTGTCCGGAATGAAGTTCGGAGCCTATGCCGAGAGGGTCGTGGTTCCGGCAGCCCGAGCGCTCCCGGCGCTGCCGGGGTACTCCCTGGAGGAGTGCGCTGCGTACGGCGTGAACTTCATGACCGCCTGGGTCTCTCTGACGGAGATGGCCCGTCTTCGGCCCCACGACCGGGTGGGTATCACGGCCGCAGCTGGAGGAGTCGGTACTGCGGCGGTCCAGATCGCCAGCGCCTATGGCTGTCGCGTGGTGGCGATGGCAGGGAGTGACGAGAAGCTCGCGAGGGTTCGTCCACTCGGGGCCCACGCAACGGTCAACTATCGGGTCCCGGACTTCCCGCGGCGTCTCCGGGAGGCCGCTCCTGGAGGAGGTCTGGACGTGGTACTCGAGGTCGTCGGCGGCGAGGTGTTCCGAGGGTGCGTGGCCAGTCTGGACAACTTCGGTCGGGTGGTGGTGGCCGGGTACGCGGAACTCGACTATTCGTGGTGGAATCCCTGGTCATGGTGGACGGCTTGGAGAGATGCTCCACGGCTCTCGGTGACGAAAGCAGCCGAGGGGTCCATCGGGCTTCTGGCGACCCACATCGGGTATCTCCTACCCGACGAGCAGAGGCTTCTCGACATCTGGGGAGCCCTCACGGCGTTCACGGAGGAACACGACCTTCGTCCGGTCGTCGGTCGGACCTTCGCTTTCGAGGAGCTTCCCGACGCTCATCGCTTCATGGAGTCCCGCCGCAGCGTAGGCAAGCTGGTCGTGCGCGTCGAATAAGGGGTCGATCAGGCCGGGCGGGCCCTGTACCCGTCGCTTCAGGGACCTGCGGCGGCGTACCCCTCTCCACCCAGGAACAAGTCCGTGCTGTCCAGGACGTCGCCCGAAAGCACGTTGGCTCTACCCGCGACGCTGTCGTCCCAACTGCGCCGGTGGACGATGTTGTAGCCTCGGGCCATGAAGCCGGTCTGCCTCTTCACCCGGGCCAGGTTACCCCGATAGCCGTGAGCGTCGACGAACAGGTTCGCGAAAACCCGATGGCCTCGCCGAGGAGCGCCACGAGAGCCCGGGTAGTCGGCGAAACAGACGCGAGTGGTGGCGTTCCGCCTGGCGTAGCGCAGCTTACGTTCGCCCCTTCCGGACAGGCAGATCACCATCCGGCCGCGGAGCTGTCCGAACGTCGGCCAGCCCCCGGCCCTGGCTCCCCGCACCAGGTCCTCGTGATCGCCCATGACCTCGCCGGGGGTGCAGAGGCGGGAAGCGCCGAACGACTTGGTCAGGAGTGCGTCGATGGCGCTGGCAAAACTCTCGTGGGTCAGCGGAGCGTTCTTCAGATCCAGATGGAGGGTCAGGACGGGGTGGTTGGCGTTGGACGACCGGTCGGCCCACGAGCGCACGACCTCGAGGACATCGGGTAAGCCCGGCCCGTCGTCGTTGACGCCGTGTTTCACCGTCCACCGGAAGCGATGAGACTCCTGGACCAGATCCAGCTCGAGAGCCCGGCACGGTTCGGAGAGGCCGCCGGTGCCGGAGAGTTGGTGCTCGATGCGTTCGGCCCACGGCAGGTGTCCGAGCCGATCGATGGAGTTGTGGGACCCCTTGAAGGCGACCTCGTCGTAGCGAAAGCGGTCGATGTCCGGCACGCGTTGCCCCCCTGTCGCACGCGTCGTAAGGTGCGGCTCGTCACCCGCCACGGAGAGATGGACATGCCCCCGCCCCTCGGTCACCCGACCGTGCTCTCGTCGGACCACCCCCGACCCGCGCCGCGCCGCAGTGTTCGCGCGTCAGCTGCGGGGGCGCTGCGCCTGTCTCTGGCCGCCGCATGTCTCACTCTGGCCGCCTGCGACGAGCGTGGCGACGGGACCGAAGAAGATCTCGGTCCCAACATCCTCCTCCTCGTCGCCGACGACCTGGCGTATGCCGATCTCGGAAGCTACGGCGGGGACGTCCACACGCCCAACATCGACGCCCTGGCCGCCCGCGGGGTCCGCTTCTCCCAGTTCCATACCGCGCCCATGTGTGCGCCGACTCGGGCGATGCTCCTCAGCGGCAACGACAACCACGTGGCCGGTATGGGATGGCAGGGTGGCGCTCCTGCAGAACTCGCTTCGAACCCGGGCTACGAGAGCCACCTTTCGGACCGTATCGTCCCGTTTCCGCAGTTGCTTCAGGACGCTGGCTACCGCACCTACTCCGTGGGCAAGTGGCACCTGGGCACGGCGGCGGACCATACGCCTACCGCCGCAGGATTCGAGCGGTCGTTTCAACTCCTTCAGGGGGCCGGCGACCACTACAGCAGCGTGGCCCTCGAGCCCCAGGACAGCGTCTCGACGTACTGGGCCGACGGCGACTTCACGACGTGGCCCGAAGGGAGCTATTCCACCGAGGTCTACACGGATCGGTTGCTGGAATTCATCGAGGAGGACCGAGGCGACGGGCGCCCCTTTTTTGCCTTCGCGGCATACACCTCTCCCCACTGGCCTCTCCAGGTGCCCGACGACTACCTCGACCTGTATCGGGGTCAGTACGACATGGGGTACGACCGGCTGAGGGAACTGCGGTTCGAGTCCCTTCAGGAGGCGGGCATCGTGTCGGCCGACCACGAGCTTCCCCCACGGCTGGACTGGATCAAGCCGTGGGAGGATCTGTCGGCCGAGCAGCAGCGCATCGAGTCGCGGAAGATGGAGCTCTACGCGGCGATGGTACAGAACCTCGACGAGCACGTCGGACGGTTGATCGGCGCGCTGGAGGCTGTCGGTGAGCTCGAAAACACCGTTGTCGTGTTCATGTCCGACAACGGCGCCGCCGCCGAGGACTTCTACAACGCCGGTGCCTTTGCGGAGTGGCTGCAGGGGCGCTACGTCGATGACTTCGAATTCATGGGCACGCCTCAGTCCTACGTTTCGTACGGGCCCCAGTGGGCCGAGGCCGGCTCCGCCCCCTACAGGGGCCACAAGACCTACGCCCACGAGGGCGGCATCATCGCTCCGCTGATCGTGGCCGGCCCCGGCGTAGACCGCGAGCCGAACGAGAGCGATTTCGGCCGCATCGAGCGAGCCTGGGTCGGCGTCGCCGACATCGCTCCCACGATCCTCGAGTTGGCGGGTGTCGGGTATCCCGGTTCTCGGGGCACGACGGACACCCAGCCCATGAGCGGCACCAGCATGCTGCCTTTGCTCGAGGGGAGCGCGGACCGTATCCATCCGCCCGACGAGCTCCTGGCGCTCTCCCACCGGATGCACGCCTACGTCAGGCTCGGTGATTGGAAGCTGGTCTCCTCGGACCAGTACCAGGGTACGGGCACCTTCGAGCTCTTCGACCTGGCCAGCGACCCGGGCGAGACTGTCGACGTGTCGGAACGCTTCCCCGAAAAGCGGACCGAGTTAATGGATTCGCTGGAGGCGTTCCGTGCGCGGGTAGGCGTCGTGATTCCCGAGGGCGGCTGAGGCGCCGACCGCATGACATGACAGGCCCGCCGCACAAAAGGTCCGCGCGACGGTTGTCGCTTCCGAGGCCCTTGCCCCCCGAAACCCCCCTCGCCGCCCGGCCGTAGGGCCCGCCATCGACGTCGACATACTTGGATGGGGCTGGGGCGGATGGATTCTTTTGTCACTGATCTGAAGTACGCGGGGCGTGGACTCATGCAGAGCCCCGGCGTTGCCGGGATCGCCGTCGTCGCTCTCGCCCTGGGCATCGGCCTCACCACCATGATGTTCTCCATCGTCTACGGCGCGCTGCACCGCGGTCTGCCGTTCGAGGACGGCGATCGGATCATGCACCTCAGTCGGGCCAACCCGACGGAGGGCATTCAGTCGATGAGCGTCAGCATCCACGACTTCAGAGACTGGCGGGAGCGGCAGCGGTCGTTCGAGGACCTGGGCGCCATGTACCAGGGCACGGTGAACATCCGGGGAACCGAGCGTGCCGAGCGCTACGACGGCGGCTTCATGACCGCCAATTCGTTCGGCATTCTCGGCGTCACCCCCATCCTCGGGCGCACCTTCACCGAGGAGGAGGAGCGAGACGGAGCTCCAGCCGTGGTTCTCCTCGGCCATCGTGTCTGGCAGAACCGCTACGGCGGGTCACCCGACGTGCTCGGTCAGACGGTCACCGTAAACGGCGAGCTCGGAGAGATCATCGGGGTCATGCCCGAAGGCTTCGAGTTTCCGTACCTCCAGGAGGTCTGGGTACCGCTGCGACTCGATCACCTCACGCTTCCGCGTGGGGAGGGGACGGGTCTCGACGTCTTCGGGGTCCTCGACGAGGGGCTCACCATCGACGACGCCATGGTCGAGTTCGACGGCATCGCCGCCCAGCTCGCGGGCGAAAACCCCGAGACCAACGAAGGCGTGACGGCATTCATCGCGCCGTACACCGATGAGTACATCGGTGAGGAGCCGCGCACCCTCCTCTATACCATGCTCTTCACGGTGATCCTCGTTCTGGTCATCGCATGTGCAAACGTGGCCAACCTCCTTCTGGCCCGGGCGGCGGTCCGCACACGCGACTTGGCCATCCGAAGCGCCATGGGAGCCGATCGCTGGCGGGTAATCCGGCAGATGCTCTCCGAGGCGGCGGTGCTGGCCATCGTCGGCGCCATCCTGGGCACGGCCATCGCCCAGGTAGGCGTCACCCTTTTCGAGCGAGCTGTCCGGCCTACGGATCCACCCTTCTGGCTGGAGTTCGGCCTCGATCTGCCCATCCTGGCCTTCGTCCTCGCCATCACGATGCTGGCGGCGGTGGTGGCGGGCATCATCCCCGCCGTGAAGGCGTCGGGAGCCGATTTGAACGCCGTACTGAAGGACGAGTCCCGAGGCTCGTCGGGGATGCGCATCGGCCGGCTGAGTCGGGGTCTCGTCATGGGTGAGATCGCCATGTCCATGGCGCTCCTCGTGGCGTCGGGTCTCATGCTCAAGAGCATCGTCACCTTGAACAACGAGGAGCACGCGATCCCCTCGGAGAACGTTTTCACCGCTCGGGTGGCGGCTTTCGAGCAGCGATATCCTGATGCAGAGTCACGCCTGAGGTTCTGGGAGGACGTGGAGGAGCGGGTCACTCAGCTCCCGGGTGTTCGCACCGCCTCGCTAACGACCAACCTGCCCCTCACCGGATCCGGCTTCAGCCGCTTCTCCGTCGACGGGGAGAGTTACGAGGGAGACCGGGATCTGCCTTTTGGCCGGTTCTCGGCGGTGACGCCGTCGTTCCGGGGGACCTTCGAGGTCGACGTCGTCCAGGGGCGTTGGTTCGAGGATACCGACGGGCTCGACGCTCCGCCGGTGGTGGTGGTGAACGAGGAGTTCGTGGAGCGCTATTTTCCCGATGGAAGCGCTCTCGGACGACGGATCCGGATGGGCGGACTCGAGTCCGAGGGTGATTGGCGCGAGATCGTAGGCGTGGTGCCCAACCACCGAATGGAAGGACTCGGCAACAACGACCCCACCGACCGCGAGGCTCCTGGCTTCTATCTACCGCTGGCCCAATGGGACGTCCGCTTCGTCTCCATCGCCGCTCGCGTGGACACAGATCCGCTGATGCTCTCCACTGCGGTACGTGATGCCGTGGCTGCTGCCGATGCCGATACGCCCATCTACTTCGTGCAGACGCTCGAAGAGGCCATGGCCGAGAACACGTGGTTCTACAGGATCTTCGGCAACCTCTTCATGGTGTTCGGACTCGCTGCCCTCTTTCTGGCCTCCGTGGGCCTCTATGGCGTCATGTCGTTCAGCGTGAGCCACCGCATCGGGGAGATGGGCGTCCGGATGGCGCTCGGTGCCCAGGCGAGACAGGTCGTGGGCCTTGTTCTCCGGCAGGGCCTGGGCCAAATCGCCATCGGCCTCCTCTTCGGGACGGGCATCGCGTTCCTACTGGCCCGCATGATGACCCTGGTCCTGTACCAGGTCGAACCGTGGGATCCCGTGACGTTCATCAGCGTTCTCGTACTGCTGTTGATCACGGGAGTCGCGGCGTCGGCGGTGCCTGCCCTCCGCGCGACGAGGGTGGATCCCATGGTGGCGCTCCACTCGGACTGAGCGAACTCCGGTCGGACTCGGTCGAGGGCTAGCGGCGTGGTCGACAGCCGCGGCCTGTCGCGGCGCGAGTTCAGCTCGCTTGAGTGACGCCTACCTGGGACAGCACCACCAGCATGACCCGTTGAACTCCGGTAGGACCGTCTTCGTTGCGAAACCACTCGTCCAGGGAGTGTGCACCGAACCCCTGACCGCCGCCTCCGATGGTGATGGCGGGGATATCCATGGAGATGGGAATGTTGGAGTCGGTGGACGAACGGCCGAACGATGGCTCCATGCCAAGGGCGCGCGTCACCGCTGCCGCACGCTGCACGAACGGGTGGTCCTCGGCGATCTCCCCGGAGGGCCGGTCGCCGATCATGTCCACGTCCACCGTGAGCGGCTCCCCGCGGGTGCGGATGTCGTTCTCCTCGGCCACGGCGCGCCGGATCGCCCCCTGTAAGATGGCATCGACATCGTTGAGGGTTTCCACGCCCTCGGAGCGCATGTCGATCTCCATCCACGACTCGAAGGGCACCGAGTTCACCGACGTCCCGCCGCCGATGCGGCCGACGTTGTAGCTGGTGCGGAAGGGCGCATTGCGCACGTAGGGGTCGGCGCCGTCCTGGAAGTAGCGGATGGCGCGGCCCATGGCATGCGCGGGGTTGGGGAGGCCGAATGCACCCCAGGAGTGGCCGCCGGGGCCGATGAAGGTGACCCTGTAACGATGGGAGCCGAGCCCCATGTGGGTGATGCCCGACGAGGAGGTGCCGTCTACGGAGATGAAGGTGTCGATGCGTGGTCCACCTTCGCGGAAGAGGTGCTTCACTCCCCGAAGGTCCCCGAGGCCTTCCTCTCCCACATTGCCGATGAACAGCACGTCGCCATCCGTCCGTACGTTGGCCTCGTTCATGGCGCGGAGCACGGCGAGGATGGTGGCCAGGCCACGGGTGTCGTCGGCGATACCGGGCGCGAACAGGGTGTCGCCGCTCTCACGAATCGTAACGTCTGTCTCCGGCGGGAAGACCGTGTCCAGATGCCCTGCGAGGGCCAGGACCTCGCCGTCGCCGGTGCCGCGGCGCAGGCCTATGACGTTGCCCACTTCGTCGACCCACGCGCTGTCCACGCCGATCTCCTGGAGCTTTGCCAGAAAGGCCCGACCCCGTTCTTCCTCCATGAATGGGGGCGCGGGGATCTGGGTGAGCTCGCGGAGGTCGGCCATGGTTTGGTCGTCGGTCTCCTCGATGTGCTCCATGGCCGCCCGAACGGCGGGGTGGTTCATGAGCTGCCGAATCTGCGTGTCGTACTCGGCCTGGGTTTGAGCCGAGGCCGGGGAGGCGGACGCGGCAAGGGCCACGGTGAGGGCCATCACGCCGGTGGGGACCACGGCCCCGGTGCGGACGGCGGCGGAGATCGAACGGCGGAGAATCTGGATCATCGATGCGGTATCGGTAGGAGTTGGGGCCGTGGCCTCAGGACGGTCAGCGCTGAGTCCTACCCCGGCCGAAGAGGAATCTAGGGGCGCGCCGTCGTCTTGTCGTCGCGCTGCCCGGCTTCTACCCTCCGGGTCCCGCATTGCGTGGCGGCGCGCCAGCCGCCTTCGTTGTACGAAAGGAGCGAATCATGGCCAGATCCGAGTTCGACAATTCTCAGGCAGCCCGCACCCGAGCCGCCAGGTGGTCGGGGCGTCGTTCCCTCGCTGCGGTACCCCTCTCCCTCGCTCTGGTGGGTCCATTCCTCGCGGTGGTGGGCGGGCTCCTCGTCTTGCTCCTCGCGGCCTCCCCGGTCCTCGGCCAGAGCGCCAAGGGGCAGATGGCCGCGTACATCGACCAGAACGCCACCGACTACGGTCAGCTCGCCCAGGACATCTGGGACCTCGCCGAAGTCGGGTACATGGAGCACGAGTCCTCGGAGATGCTCCAGACCGCGCTTCGCGACGAGGGCTTCGAGATCGCGTCGGGCGTGGCGGGAATGCCCACCGGGTTCGTTGCGTCGTGGGGCGGTGGAGGCCCGGTCGTGGGCATCCTCGCCGAGTTCGATGCGCTTCCCGGTATCAACCAGAGCCGCTCCCCCGAGCGCGATCCGATTCCGGGGAAGATCGCCGGGCACGCGTGCGGACATCATCTCTTCGGGGCGGGGTCCGTCGCTGCGGCCATCGCCGTGAAGCACTGGCTCGAGGCGTCTGGGCAGCAGGGGACGATACGCCTCTATGGCACACCCGCGGAGGAAGGCGGGGCAGGAAAGGTCTACATGGTACGGGCGGGGCTCATCGACGACGTGGACGTAATGCTCCACTGGCACGCCGGCTCGTCCAACAACGCCAGCGCCACCTCTTCTCTGGCCAACAAGTCGGCCATGTTCCGCTTCTACGGTCAGTCCTCTCACGCGGCCGGCGCGCCGTGGCGCGGTCGCTCGGCACTCGATGGCGTGGAGGCCATGAACGACATGGTGAACATGTTGCGGGAACACGCGCTGCCGGCGTCGCGCATCCACTACGTCATCACCAGCGGTGGGTCGGCGCCCAACGTCGTTCCCGACTTCGCGGAGGTCTACTACTACGTCCGCCATCCGGATTCCGAGGAGGCCCGGGCACTCTTCGACCGTGTGGTGAAGACCGCCGAGGGCGCGGCCATCGGGACCGAAACGCGGATGGAGTTCGAGGTGATCCACGGGATCTACGCGCTGCTTCCCAACGAGGCCCTAGCTCGGGCCATGCACGCGAACCTCACCGAGGTGGGTGGCGTGGAGTACAACGAAGAAGAGCGGCGCTTTGCCGAAATGATCCAGAGTACGTTCGAGGGTGATATACCGCCCATCCAAAGCGCCCGGGAAATCGAGCCCTTCTACGTTCAGGAAGTGGGCTCCGGTGGATCCACCGACGTAGGCGACGTGAGCTGGGTGGTGCCAACGGCCGGCCTGAACACTGCGACCTGGGTGCCCGGTACGTCGGCCCACTCATGGCAGGCGGTGGCGGCGGGTGGGACCGATATCGGGACCAAAGGAATGATCAATGCGGCGAAGGTGCTGGCGTATACGGCCCACGACCTCTTCACACAGCCGGGGCTGGTGGAGGCGGTGCAGCAGGAGTTCGCCGAGCGCCGCGGGCCTGACTACGAATACGAGCCGCTCCTCGGCGACCGGGACCCGCCGCTGGATTACCGGGCAAGCGTGGTGGGCGGCAACCGCTGAGGATCCTCCAGGTAGGGGCCTCGGGCCTCATCGGCGGGGCCGTGGCCTCCGCCCTGGAGGCAGGGGGCCACGACGTGGTGCGTGTGGGGCGATCGTCCGGAGCCCATACCGTAGACCTCGCCGACAAGGCGGCCATCGAGGCCCTCTATGACGCCGTCGGTGACGTCGGTGCAGTCGTCTGCACCGCCGGCGTCGCCGTGTTCGGCTCCGTGGAAGACCTCGATGACGAGGCGTACGCCACGAGCATCGGCAACAAGCTCATGGGTCAGGTGAACCTTGTACGCCTCGGCCTGGGCCGCGTCTCCGAGGGCGGCTCGTTCACCCTCACCACGGGCACGCTCACGACGGCACCGGGGCCGGGGACCGCGGCTGTCGCCATGGTAGGCGGCGGCGTCGAGGCCTTCGTCCGGGCAGCGGCCATCGACCTCGACGGGAAGTACCGTCTGAACGCCGTGAGCCCCGGCTGGGTGGCCGAGTCCAGGCAGGCGGCCGGGCTCCCGCCGGAGCCGGGCATCTGGGCGGCGGACCTCGCCGAGTACTACGTGGGTTTCGTCGAGGGAAACGAGACGGGCACCGTCGCCGAGGCCGAGTCCGCTCTGACGGACAGGTAGGCCCCGAGAGGCCCGTCCGGGCTCGCGGATCTGCGGTCAGCATCTGAGGGGTGTCGTACGTCACCCTTGCGCTCAACGAATCGAACCGCTTCTTTGTTAATAGAATTGTTGAACAATTCTTAAACACACAATCGGATCGCATGTTGAAATCAGCGCTTATGTTCGCCACGGCTCTTCAGTTGTTTTCTGCCGGAGAGCCCGGTCCCGACACGACGCGGGGGACCCGACCGGCCCCGGTCGCCGCCCTCGATGAGTACGATGGCTCGGCTCGACAGCTCGACGTCACCGCACCCGTTCTGTCCGACCCCGGGATCCGAATCGATGGGCGTTTGGATGATGCGGCCTGGGATGACGCAGCCCTCCTCACGGGCTTCACCCAGTACGATCCGGTCGAGGGGGCTCCCGCCTCGGAGCACACCGAAGTACGTATGCTCCAAACCGCGGAGGCTTTCTACTTCGCCATCCGCGCCGACGATGGCAGCGGTGGCGTACGGGCCACCATGACGGAGCGGGACGGGTTCGGCCGATCAGACGACTACGTCCGCATCATTCTCGACACGTTCGACGATCAGCGCCGGGCATACGTTTTCACCGTGAATCCCTTTGGCATCCAGGGCGACGGTCTCTGGTCCGAAGGCGGCGGTCGCGGCTTCGGCGATCCCATCGACTGGAGCCCCGACTTCCTCTGGCAATCCAATGGACAGATGGACGAGGCCGGCTATTCGGTCGAGGTTCGGATTCCCATCAAGTCGCTGCGCTTCCCCGAGCTCGAGTCACAGGATTGGGGTCTTCAGATCCAGCGGAGCATTCGTCGGACCGGGTATTCGCAGTCATGGGCGCCGATCACAGGAGATCAGGCGAATCGGCTGGCGCAGTCGGGGAAGGTTCGTGGGCTGACGAATCTTGACCCGGGCATGTTTCTGGAGATCAATCCGACAGTCGTGGGCTCGGTGTCCGGCACCTTCGACCCCGACCGCGAACGTCTGGCCTACGGTTCGGCGAATTCGGAGATGGGTCTGAACGTGACGTACGGCCTCACGTCAAACCTCACCCTCGACGGTACGGTCAACCCCGACTTCAGCCAGATCGAAGCCGATGCGGGTCAGATCGCGGTGAATGAGCGGTTCGCCCTCTTCCTCCGTGAGCAGCGCCCCTTCTTCCTCGAAGGCGCCGACGTCTTCAACATGCCGAAGCGTCTCGTCTACACCCGCTCCATCGTGAATCCCGTCGGGGCGGCAAAGATTTCGGGCAAGGTCGGCAGCTTCAACGTGGCTTATCTCGGTGCGGTGGACGACGTGTCCAGCACCGGCGAGAACCCCATCGTCAACCTCCTCCGCGTCAAGCGGGACGTGGGAGCGAGCTCCTCCCTCGGCATGGTGTACACCGATCGGACCCAACCCGGTGAGGGATTCAACCGGGTCGTGGGTGCTGACGCTCGGCTCGTTCTCGGTGGGCGCTACACGGTCGAGATGCTGGCCGCCGGGAGCGCCGACGGTGTCAACGGCATCGGAACCGACTACGGCTCGCTCTTGAGCGCGTCGGTGCGTCGTTCGAGCCGTTCGCTCTCCATGAGCGCTTCCTTCGAAGACGTCATGGACAGCTTTCAGGCCGGCAGCGGGTTCATCCGCCGCACCGGCGTCACCCAGGTCGAAGGCCGCAGCAGCTACACCTTCCGCGGAAAGCGCGGTGCGCTGGTGGAGAGCTGGGGGCCGTCGATCGAAGCTGAGTCGTTCTGGCAGCGTTCGGACTTCTGGGCCGGCAACGGACCCCTCGAGACCGAGGTCGAAGTGGGGATGCGAGCCTTTTTCCGGGGCAACATCGGAGCGTTTCTCGACTATCGTAGGTCTAGCTTCAACTTTGGCGAGGATTACTACGGCGACTATTTCGCTGGGCTGGACGACGCATCCCTCGCTCCGCTCACCGTCGATCCCAGCCTCTTCGGGGGGCTCCAGCAGGTCAGTCTGAGGTCCTGGATCAGCACCTGGGAGCGGGTGCGGGGCTCCCTCGGCGCATCGTGGGGGGAGACGCCCATCTTCGCTGGTGGCATTCCCGTGGACGTCGGCCAGAGCTGGGGTGGGGATGTGGGGCTGACCTTCGTTCCCACCGGTGCCTTCCAGGCAGAGGTGGGTGTCCGTCACTCACGCATCTATCGGTCGCGTGACGGCTCCGAGTACTCGTCGGCGACCATCCCGCGCATTCAGGGACGCTACCAGATCTCCCGCTCTCTTTTCGTCCGCGGCATCGGCGAGTACTCCAGTCAAGTTCGGGGTGACGTCCTCGATCCGGTCACCGGCGAGCAGGTCTACACCTGCGGAGGCGACAGCTGTCGTGCGCGCAACGGGTCGGACCGCCACGACTTCCGGCTCGAGGGACTGCTCGCGTATGAGCCGTCGCCCGGCACCGTCGTCTTCTTCGGGTACACGCGGGAGTTCGAGGACACGTCGGGCTTCGGATTCCGGGACGTGAGGCCGACCGCCGACGGGCTCTTCCTCAAGCTGAGCTACCGGTTCCGAATGTGAGGGCGGGAGCTACTGCTTCCACTCCTCGCGAAGGATCGAGTGCCAGGCCTCGTCGAAGGCCTCGCCCCTCTCGACCCGGAACTTGCGGAGCACTCCCTCCTTCGTCATTCCGGTCTTCTGCATCACTCGCTGAGAACTCGTGTTGTTCTCGTCGGCCCGAGCATGGACACGGATCAGGTCCTCGTGGGTCCGAAAGGCCGCGTCGATGACGGCCCGGGCCGCTTCGGTGCAGTAGCCATTGCCCCATTCGGACCGGGCGATGGAGTAGCCGAGCTCGGCGTGGCGGTTCTCGAAGTTGAAGCGGAGCCCGATACCGCCGACGACGCGATCCTTCAGGACAGCCGCCCAGGCGACGTGTTCGATCCAGTCCAGTAGGGTCTGGCGTGCGATGAACTGCTCGGCGTGAATCCGGTCGTACGGTCGGGGTAGCACCCGCAGGAACCTGGACCATTCCGGGTCCTTCGCGTACGCGTATACGTCGTCCACGTCACCGAACTGGAAGGGCCGCAGGAGCAGCCGCTCGGTCCGGAGGGTCTTGGGGAGGGAGGGGCGATCGGCCACGCTCGATGACCCCTACCTCACGGTTTGGTGCACGAGGAGCACTCCCGCCGCGATGATCCCTGTCCGTCGCTTCGTGCCTAACGAGCTCAGTAGGCCGCGAACGGCCCCCTTCACCCCGCTATTCAGCATCGAGCTCAGTTGCAATTCCGGTAGTTGCACACCGGCGTCAGGTTCGCCCCAGTGAGCCCCTGAGGCTCCTCCTCTGCCACCACCGGGTGCGTCAGCGTCCCGATGCCCTCGATGGTCGCCGAGATGACCTCGCCGGCCTGGAGGAATCGCTGCTCCCCGCGTACGGCGGTGCCCATACCTGTGCCTCCGGACGTACCGTTGTTGACCACGTCGCCCGGGTAGAGGGTGATGATGGACGAGCCGTACTCGATGAGCTCCCAGAGGGTGTGGATCATGTCGCCCGCGGTGGCTTCCTGCATGCGCTCGTCCCCGACGTCGAGGCTCTGGCGGAGGATCTCCATAGGATTGCCGTAGAACTCCTTGGGAACGATCCACGGACCTTGGGGCGCGAAGGTGTCGTGGCCCTTCCCGACGAACCAGTCGGAGGTGAGCGGGTTGCCCCCGGGAGGACGGCCGCCCCGGTCGGAGATGTCCATGGTCACCATGTAACCGAAGACGTGGTTCTCGGCGGCGTTGGCCGAGATGTACTTCCCGGCCCGACCGATGACGGCTCCGAGCTCAACTTCCCAATCGATGCGCGTCCGCCCCCACGGCAGGACGATGGGCGATCCGTTCCCCACGACCGCGCCGCGACTCGGCTTGAGAAAGAGATACGGCACGCCACGATTCTCCGTCCGCTGGCGGCGGGCCTCGGCGCGCTCCTCGTCGCTCCCCGTCTCGTTGACGTGGCTGTAGAAGTTCACGGCGGCGTTGAGGATCTTCCCCGGATACATGATGGGGGGAAGGGTGCGAACGTCGTCGAGATCGTGGACGTAGTCCGGTCGGTCGGCGCCGAGCATGCCCCCGTCGACCATCCAGTTGACCATCTCATACAGCCGGTGCTTCATGCCGTATTCGTATCGAGCGATGAGGTCGATCATGTCCTCGGGCGCGGGCACAGTCGGGTACATGTCGTTGCGTTCCAGGTCTCGATTGGCCCGGGCGATGTCCACGACGTGTCGGTCGCGGAGTACCAGGGAGACTGTGGGGACGCCGTCGATCTCGAAGGTGCCCACCTTGAAGGGCTCTACGATGGTCTGTGCATTGACGCTCGAGGGCGCCGTGGCAGCGAGCGCCAGAACGGCGACGATGACCAGGCAGAAGGAGAGCGGGCGAGTCGCGGGGCTACGCATGTCGGACCTCGTGCTTGGGGACGCTACGGGGAGAGAGTGTGTGGGTCGATGTGGCTGGGTGTCAATCGCAGGCGGGCGGGCGCTTTTCCGGGGGCGCTCCGACCCCTACAGTGACGGCCTCGCGTCCGACGAACCTTCCGCCGCTCCAACATCGGAGTTCCAATGGCCCGGTCGCCCCGCACAGCCGCCTCGACTCTCGCCCCGACCGCCTCGGCTCTCGGGACCGCTCTCATGCCTGCCGTCCTCGGAGCCGTCGGCGTGCTTCTGGCCACCGCCGTGGCGGTCGAGGCCCAGGCGGCAGACGACCGCCGTACCAGGTTCCTGCGCCAACCCTCGGTGAGCGCCACCGAGATCACCTTCGTCCACGCCAACGACATCTGGATCGTGGGGCGCGATGGAGGAGAGGCTCGACGCCTCACGAGTGGGGAGGGCTCGGAGACCGATCCGGCCTTCAGCTTCGACGGTCGCTGGGTTGCCTTCACGGGAGAGTATGCCGGCGACCAGGACGTGTATGTGGTGTCGGTCGATGGTGGACAGCCCCGTCGGCTGACCTGGCATCCGGGAGGGGACGTGGTACAGGGGTGGACGCCGGAGGGTGACGTCCTCTTCCGGTCGGACCGCACAGGTGTGCCCACGCGTCTTTGGACGTTCTACACGGTCCCGCCTGAAGGGGGTCTACCCGAAGCCCTCCCCATCCACCAGGCGTATCAAGGCGAGATGAGCGACGACGGATCACGGCTGGCGTATCAGGAGATTGGTCTCTGGGATCCCGAATGGCGGAACTACCGGGGCGGTCAGGCCCAGCCGGTGCGGGTGGTCTCACTGCCCTCTCTCGAACTGGACACGCCGCCGTGGGAAGGTGAGCGGCACCTCGACCCCACCTGGATGGACGGCGTCGTCTACTTCATGTCCGAGCGGGACTGGGCGAGCAACGTCTGGTCGTACGATCCGGCCACAGGTCAGGAGGAGCAGAAGACGTTCCACGTCGACTTCGACGTGAAGAGCCTTGATGCCGGCCACGGGGTCGTCGTCTACGAGCAGGGCGGCTACCTCCACGAACTCGATCCGGCGGCCGGAACCACGCGCCAGCTCGACATATTCGCCCGGGGCGACCAGAACTGGGCGAGGGCACGTTGGGAGGAGGTCCCGGGCAACCAGCTACAAAACGCCCGCCTGTCCCCCACGGGCCAGCGGGCCCTCTTCGAGCATCGCGGGGAGATTTTCACGGTCCCGGTGGACGAGGGAAGCTGGCGCAACATCACCAACAGCCCGGGCGTCGCCGATCGACACCCCGTGTGGTCCCCTGACGGAAGTCACATCGCCTGGTTCAGCGACGAGGGGGGCGAGTATGGCCTGGTCATCGCCGATCAGCTCGGCCGCAATCCGCGGCGCATCGACATCGACGAGCCGTCCTTCTACTTCGTGCCCACCTGGTCTCCGGACGGATCGAAGGTCGCCTTTACCGATACTCACTACCGGGTCCTCGTCCTGGATGTGGCCTCCGGCGACGTGACCCACGCAGACACCGACCGGTACGCCCATCCGGAGCGGACGATGAACCCGGTCTGGTCGCCGGACTCGCGCTACTTGGCCTACGCTCGCCGTCTCGACACGCAGCTACGCGTCATCGTCGCCTACGACACGGAGACGGGTGAGCGCCACGAGCTCACCGATGGGATGGCCGACGCCATCGACCCGGTGTGGGATGCGTCGGGCGACTACCTCTACTTCCTGGCGTCGACGAATTACGGGTTGAACACCGGGTGGCTCGACATGACGTCGTACGACCGGCCGGTGACCCGCGCTCTGTACGTGGCGATTCTCGACGCCGATGGAACATCGCCCTTCGCGCCCCGCAGTGACGAGGAGGAGGGAGATGACAGCGTCGCGGAGAGAGGGCCTCAGGGTGGCGGAGGTGCGGCTTCCCGTGCTGGCGAGGGTGGGGGTGCCGGGGCCGACCAGGCCACGCCGCCCGACGTCCCGCTCGACGCCGCCGGCATGGCACAACGTATCGTGGCGGCCCCGGGCCTTCCTCTGCGTGACTACACCGGTCTCGTGGCCGGCCCCGAGGGCTACGTCTTCGTCCTGGAGAACGCTCCGGGTTCTCCAGGCTCCACCGTCCACCGATACGACTTCGATGAACAGGAGGCGTCGGAGTACGCGTCCGGCGTTACCAACGTGACCGTGTCCGAGGACCGTGGCTCACTCCTGCATCGCTCAGGCTCCAGTTGGTCCGTTACGCCCACGTCCCAGGCTTCAGCTAGTGGTAGCGGCTCGGGAGACGGCGAGGGTCGCCTGAACGTCGGGAGTATGCGGGTGCGGGTCGAGCCCACCGCCGAATGGGCCCAGATGCTGCGTGACGGATGGCGGTTCATGCGGGACTTCCTCTACGTGGACAACCAGCATGGCGCGCCCTGGAGCGACGTCTGGTCGTGGTACTCGGCCTGGCTTCCCGACGTGGAGCATCGGTCCGACTTCAACCACCTGCTGGACATGATGTCCGGGGAGATCGCTGTTGGGCACTCCTACGTGCGAGGCGGGGACTACCCCGACCTCACCGACCCCCGGACGGGTCTCCTCGGTGCCGATCTGTCGGTGGTGGACGGCTGGTACCGTATCGACCGGATCTACACGGGTGAGAGCTGGAATCCCGGACTTCGAGGTCCCCTGTCCCATCCGGGCATGGACGTCGACGAAGGGGATTGGCTGGTGGCCATCGATGGACAGGAGTTGAGGGCGCCGACCAACGTCTTCCAGCTCCTGGAGGGGGCGGCCGGCCGCGCCGTCACGGTGAGCGTCAACGACCGCCCGAGCCTGGACGGTGCACGCGACGTCGTCGTCGAGCCGGCGGGCAGTGAGGGGCAGCTCCGGAACTGGGCCTGGATCGAGGAGAATCGGCGCAAGGTCGATGAGATGAGCGGCGGCCGCCTGGCCTACGTCTACGTGCCCAACACCGGCCAGGGTGGCTACACCTACTTCAACCGCATGTACTTCGCCCAGCAAGACAGGCAGGGAGCCGTCATCGATGAGCGCAACAACGGCGGCGGATCGGCTGCAGACTATATCGTCGACGTTCTGAACCGTGAGCTCACGGGGTACTTCAATTCACGAGCGGGTGATCGGAAGCCCTGGACGCAGCCCATGGCTGGGCTCTGGGGCCCGAAGGTCATGATCATCAACGAGCGAGCGGGGTCGGGTGGCGATCTCATGCCCTACCTCTTCCGCTTTCATGAGGTGGGTCCCCTGGTCGGCACACGTACCTGGGGTGGCCTCGTCGGGACATGGGACACGCCTCCCCTCCTCGACGGCGGCCGCTTCGTCGCGCCGCGCGGGGGCTTCATCGACGTCAATGGCGAGTGGGCGGTGGAGGCCGAGGGCGTGGCTCCCGACATTGAAGTCATGAACACGCCGAGGGCGGTAGCGGATGGCAGGGACCCGCAGCTCGAGGCCGCTGTGGCCGAGGCTTTGAGGCTTCTGGAAACTCGAGCAGTGGAGCTTCTTCCCGAGCCGGCCCCTCCAGTCCGGTACAGGAGGCCAGGCGGGGGTCGCTGAGGGGTGCCTCGAGTCGATCCCGAGCCTTCGATCTAGCGGGCTGGCGCTACCCAGCTCAGGCCGACGGAGAGGGTCCACACGTCTCGCTCGGGGAAGCAGACCCCATCCGCGAGGCAGTCGCCTTGGAAGATCCGGTCGTATCGTGCTGAGAAGGCGGGTCTGAGAGGCCCGATGAAGGGTCGCAGACGCAGATCGAGGGCGCCGCCGAGGGTCGTCTCCTCGCCGCCTCCGGAGTCGAACTTCTCGCCGGACGTCATGTTCTCCAGGTGCTCGGTCTGCTGGGTGCGTCCCAGGTTCACCGCCAGATTCAGGTAGACGTCGGTGGGGTTGGGGAAGTCGTAGGACAGGCCGACGAACGCCAGCCGCATGGAGAACGACTGATCGAAGGGCCCGGGCGTGCACGTCGCGAAGTTGCAGTGCTGCGCGAGTTCGGCGCCGTCCTCGTAGAGTTGGCGCACTCCAGCGTGGATTCCAATGCGCCCCACCATGTTGGTCCGACCCATGGTCACGGAGAAGCCAACCGGGGAAGGCAGCGGATCGTCGGCGAAGCCCTGGTTCAGCGAGGCGTCGACGAAGAAGGCCTGGGCGGATGCCTCTTCCGGGCAGAGTGCGGGGAACACGGCGAGGAAGAGCACCACCATGGGGGCGGGCAGGGAGACACGCGTCTGCATGGGCGGGGTGTAAGGCTGTTACGAACAATTGTGCGACGGAACCTGTGTCTTACAACGATCGCGCTCCCGTGTTCGTGACGGCCACCTCGTCTAGGCCCCGGGTGTCTCCATCTTCCACACGTCGAGTCCGCCCGGCTGGTAGTGAAGCGCGGTACTGGCGGCCAGTTTCCCAGTGGCGAGGTCGATGACATCGACCGTCCCCCGGGTGGCTCCGACGGCTTCGTTGGTCACAAATGCGTATCGCCCGTCCGGCGTCACCGCCACACCGTGGGTCACCGACTGGGTCGTCTCCACGACGTCGTGGTCACCCGTCGTCAGGTCGATGATGGCCACCGACGCTGCGCCCTTCCGGGTGACGACGAGGGTCGACCCGTCGGGAGTGATGTCGGCGTTGTACGGCGCACCGCCGACGTCGAATCGGCGGAGGACTTCCATGGACCCGGCGTCGATCTCCAGGACGTCACCGCGGCCGTTGCACGGCACGTAGATGCGGGTGTCGTCGGGGGAGAGGACGACCCATGTCGGCTTGCAGATGCCGGGGCTGGACATGTCCATGCTCGTGCGGCCCGGAGTGTCCATGGCGCCGTCGGAGCCCCTAGCGTCAGCAGCGCCCCCGGCCGCCCCCATGGCATGGCCGGCGTGCTCCATGGCCATAGGCCCTTCGTGCCCGGCAGTGAGCATCATGCGCCGCTCCACCCGGAAGCCCGACACGCTGGCCTCCACGAGCTGGTCGGACATCATGCACGTCGAGTAGTGACGGGTGCCGTCGGCGCTCACGCGACTCCCATGGGGCATGACGCACGTCTCGATCTGACTCACCTCCGACATGAACGGCGTGAAGACTGCCGAGACCGAACTCGGAATCGGATCGCCATGGAGGTTGAAGTTGACCACGAAGAGCGACGCGCCGTCGGGCGTCGTGGCCATGGTGGCGGGGAAGAGCCCCACCATCGCCGTGTCCACCAGCTGATCGCTGCCGGTCTGCATCTTCCACACCTGGCCGTACGGCTGACCGTGGGCGATGGACACGTACCAGTGCTGCCCCGTGGGCGAGACGCGGATGCCGTGGGCGCCGTCCAGATCGGCCGGGTGAAAGCCCACGTCGATGGCCTTCTCCTCCACCACCGTCTCGCCGTCGAAGCGGATCAGCGAGACGATGTCTGACGACTCGTTGGCCACATAGGCCCAGTAGGTAGCCTGGGCTTCGGCTGTGGAGGGCGTGGCGGCGAGGGCAGCGGCGAGCGCCACCCCGGCCACCGAGCGTCGCGCGGTCATCAGGTGATGGGCCTCGGCTTCACGTGCTTCAGCACCCAGAGCCCACTCGTCATGTCGCTCACGAAGAGGTTGCCCTTGAAGACCTGGGGGCCCCAGGCGTTGGCCGAGTTCGCCGCCAGCCCTTCGCCCTCGCCTGCCTCGGTACGGAAGAAGCCGATCTCGCGACCCTGCCGGTACAGGTCGCCGCGGAGCGTGCCGCTCACGTCGACGATGCGCAGACCGCCCTGGTAGTAGGCGATGTAGAGAACGTCGTCCTCGATCCAGACGTTGTGTGCGCCCGCTTCGGGGAGCTCGTACTTCGCAACTTCCTTCGGCTCGTCGATGTCGCTCACGTCGATGACGTGGATGTAACCGCGCATGCCGTCGGCCGTCCCGATCTCGTCACCCAGGAAGACGTAGTCCCGGTTGCGCCACGCCACGTGCGTGTTGCCCGCCGGGTAGCTGATGCTCGATACGAAGGCCGGGTTCGTCGGTGTGCCGCCGTGCGTGCCTGCGCCGACGTCGACGATGACCAGGCCGTCATCCCAGTACGAGAGGTAGGCGTATCCGTCCTCCGCCCAGACGTCGTGCAGCGACTTGTCCGTCTCGCCCGGGCGGATCTCGAAGCGGCCGGCGTGCTGCGGATTCGCCGGGTCGCTCATGTCGATGATGTTCATGGCGCTCGTGCCGTCGTTCACCGCGTACACGATGTCGCCCATGATCCAGACGTTGTGGATGCCCGCCGTGAGCGAGTCGGTCAGCTCCGCCATGATCGTCGGGTGCGCCGGATCGGCCAGGTCCAGCACCACGATCCCGTTGCGCCGGCTGCTGGCGCCTTCGCGGGTGATGATGGCCCAGGTCGCGTCCTCGCTCACCTTCACGTCGTTCACCACGCGGGCGTCCACCACCACCGAATCCATCAGCTGGATGTTCTCGGGATCGGTGACCCTCCAGGCGAACATGCGCTCGCCGCCGCCCTGGGCGTGCGTGCCGGTGTAGGCGTAGTCCTCGCCGTCCACGCCCTCGAAGACCCAGAGGTCACTCGTCGCGACCTCGGAGCGGACGCCGTGGTCCAGCAGCTCGACGGGCTGCGGGTCCGGCCGATCCGTCACCTCGACGATGGCCGCCGCCGACGCCGTCCCCGAGCTCGCGATCACCCGGTACGGCCCCGTCTCCTCGGCGACGAACGTGCCGTCCTCGAAGACGAAGCCGCCTGTGCTCTCCATCCCCGACACCGCCAGGTCCAGCGCGATGTCGTCGATGACGCGGCCGCCTGCGTCGCGGGCCTGGATGTCGAAGGCCACCACGTCGCCCCGGCGGGTCTCCGTCGTCTCTGGCGACATGCTGATGGAGGTCACCGGGTTGGCGACCACCGACAGGGAGTGCTCGGCTCGCACGCCGTCCTGCGTCTCCGCGATCACCGTCACGCTGCCCGGCCGCATGCCTGTCACGATGCCGCCCCGTGTCACCATCGCTGTCGACGGGTTGGACGAACTCCATCGGATCGTCGCCGTCTCGTGCTCCGTTCCCTCCGTCGTGAGCACTTCGCCTTCCATCTGGATCGAGGTCCCCGTGTACGCTGTGTAGCCCGGCGCCGCGATGTCGATCGACGCCACAGGGTAGTCCAGCACCGTCACGCTCAACTGACCCACCGGGCGGGCGCCGGCCACGCCGAAGACACCGGTCTCGTCTTCCGGGACCATGACGATGCCCATGGCCATCCCGTTGCCCGGGTTCATCCCGCGCAGTTCGACCGTCGGTCCTTCGATGGCCGAGAACGTCGGCCCCACGCCGCCCTGGGCGAAGACGAGGGCCACCGCGCCTTCCACGCGGTTACCGTCCGCGTCGAAGAGCTCGGCGCCGATGGTGGCGGTCTCACCCCGCGGGATGGTCAGCTCTTCGGTGCCGAAGCGGACCTCGGTCACGCGGGCGCCGGCTTCGCGCTGCTCGGGTGTGGCGGGTGGGAACTGGGCCTGGAGGTCATGCGTGCCCAGGAGGGTCAGAGCGAGGAGGGCGAGGATGGGCGTGAGGTGGGTCATGGGGCTGTCCGGGGTTCCTTCACGGGTGCAGGTGAGGCTGCGTCGATGCATCAAGAATCCAGGCGCGAAAGGTAGGGTGGAGAGGTAGGTGGGGCGAGGACCTGGGGCCTGGTTGCGGTAGTTCGACGCGCCCTCCAACATGCCGCTGCCTTCGAGGGTGCGCTCGCTCCTTCGGCGCCCGGCCCGCATGTTGTCCGCACGGTCGACATCTCGGCGGCATCCAAACCTCGAACGAGGAGAAACGGAAGCGCGGCGATAACGCCCGCGGTGCGCACGAGCGAGCACCACGTTGGCCATCAGATGGTCGAGACGGGGGCCGAGCAATGGATCCTGATCTCCAACTACACCAGCAGCGCCGCGGCGGATGCGGCGAGAGGAATGGTGCGTGAACTCGTGGCTGGCATGAGCGAGAACTTTGGAATGAAGCTCGACGTCTTGGGTCAGGGCGAGGTCAGTCGGCAGGTCACATAGTCGGGAGGTCGTGGCCGCTCTACTCCTCGGTATCGCGCCGATCAGTGCCCCCACTTCCTCCACGCCGAGCAGCTCGTTAAGTGGATGTCAGGACGGGCCCGTGAGGATAAGGCGAGTGTGCAGTGTCCGCACGAGGGCCCTCGCGGGTGGGTGCGATGTCATGTTGGCGCGTGGGGACGGTGCCGCCATCGATCATGGAGCGGGTCTGTCGGGCGCTGGCCATCGCGGTCGGCTGCGAACGAAAGTAGGAGTCGGAACCTCCGCACCTCGGGCCAGCGCGCTGTGAGCCAGATGTTGGAACCCCCAACGGAAGCCTTGCCCCGTGCCCGCAACCTCCGGAGACTTCCACTCCGCGCGGACACCGACTCGCCCAGGAGATCATGAATGACCGATGAGCAGGACGAAGGCACTGACGGATTGCTGAGCGACAAGCCCTCGGAGGTCCCGGGTACGGCCGCGTGGGAGGCTCCGAGCGGAGCCCCCTCCGACGCCTCCAGGGGCTCCCGCGGGAAAGGGCGTCCCCCCCGGATGCCCTCGGGCCCTCAAGTGCAGTTGGGCTTCCTGCTCATGGTCGTCATCGGCATCAGCCTGCTCTTCCTGGCGATGATCGGAAACTTCATCCTCACTCTCATCCTTGCGGGCATTTTCGCCGGTATGGCTCGGCCCACCCACCTGTGGCTGGAGGACAAGCTCGGTCAGAAGCCGAGGATGGCCGCCATGTTTACCGTCTTCGCCCTGCTTCTGCTCATCCTGATCCCTCTGGCTGGGTTCCTCGCTCTCGTCTTGTCGCAGGCGGTCGACGTCAGCGACCAGGCCGGCCCGTGGATCAGTGAGCAACTCAGCCGTTCGCCGGAGCTCTTTGCGTGGCTTCAGGCCCTGCCCCTGGTGGGGCCGATGGTGCCCGAGCAGAGCGAGTTGGTCGGTCGTGCGAGTGAACTCGTGACCCGGGCCGGCTCCTTCGTCATCAACAACCTCGGAGCCGCCACCACCGGAACCGTCGCGGTGTTCCTGCAGCTCTTCGTGATGTTGTACGCGATCTACTACTTCCTCATCGATGGCAAGGCGATCCTCGGCCGGATTCTCTACTACACGCCCCTCAAGGAAGAGGACGAGGAAAAGCTCGTCGAGCAGTTCGTATCGGTGACGCGGGCCACCATCAAAGGCTCCATTCTCGTGGGCCTGATCCAGGGTGGGCTGGCGGGGTCGGCCTTCTTCCTCCTCGGGCTGCCGGGCGCCGCCTTCTGGTCCACCGTCATGGCGGTCCTCTCCATCATCCCGGTCCTCGGCTCCGGCATCGTGTGGGCTCCGGCCTCCGTGATTCTGGTCCTGACGGGCCGCGCCGGCGCCGGCTTGTTCCTTGCCATCTGGGGACTCGTCGTCGTGGGCCTGGTCGACAACGTGCTCCGACCGCGGTTCGTGGGACGGGACACCAAGATGCACGATCTTCTCGTGCTCCTTTCGACCTTCGGCGGCCTGGCCATGTTCGGCGTGGTGGGCTTCATGATCGGGCCCGTTGTCGGCGCCCTGTTTCTCACGGCCTGGAAGCTTTACGGGACCGCGTTCCAAGGGATGCTGCCTTCGGCGCCAGACTGGGCCGAGGAGGTCGTCGAGGAGGCGTAGCGGACGGCGCGCCCGCGCCGATCAGCGTTCGAATCGTTCCAGGCGAAAGTGCACCGTCGGTAGGGGGCTGCCGTCAGGCAGGCGGAAAACGACGCCACGAAGCAAGAAGCTTCCCTCGAAGACGTCACCCGAGATCTTTCCTTCGTACATGAGCATGCCGCGGGGGCGCATCCCGTTCATGTTGCCGACGTGGACCTGGCTGCCGTCGACGGCGAGGTACTCGATAGCGCGGGCCGGCGCTCCGCCGGCTGCGATCTCGCCGCCGGCCCCATCACCCTCTTCACGGATGGTGATCACGAGGGGCGTCCGACTGCTCGAGCCTTCCTGCTGCGTGTATCCCTCCCAGCGGCCGAACGCCTCCCTGGCTTCATCTGCCGATGCCATGGGCGTCTCGCGAAGCACCTCGATGGGTGGGCCCTCCAAATCGTCGGGGTCGGCGCGTTCGATGGCGGCCTGGAGCCTCGTCGCCTCCGCCGAGTCCCCGTATGCGTTTCTTAGCCGCCCCAGTGCTTCCTGTGCCCCCTCGAGTTCGCGCGCTTCGACCAGGTCCTGCACCGCCTGCCTCAACAGAAACTCCGGCGGTGGAGCCGTCGGCCCGAACGGCTGCGACGCGTCGAAATGGGCTAGTCGAGTCGCGGCGGACTCGGCCGTCGAGGTCGTGGGGGAGTATTCGGCGAAGAGTTGACGGAGCCCGTCGTACGCACCGGGCCAGACGATGGACTGGTGCGTCTCACCATCCATCGAGGCACGATAGAGCTGCCATCGTGCCGGGGCGGACGCGGTGAACCGGGTCCACAGTTCCGAGGGCCAGCCGAAACGAGCCTCGAGGCTCACGATGCGGAGCCGCCCTTCCCTTCCGCCCTCGAGCAGCTCGGCCGCGAGGGCTCCGCCCCCGAGGTGCATGGGCGCGTCGAGGGAGACGACGTTGCCGAAGAGGGCCGGTCTGCGCGCTGCGGCATAGTGGGCGAACAAGGCTCCCGCCGAGTGGCCGACGATGACCACCGGCCCGGAGGCGCGGAAGGTCGCCTCGAGGGCGGGGCGCAGCTCGAGCTCGAGGAAGTCCGAAAATAGATCGGCCCTGCCTGTGCCGTCGTTGCCGCTGACGGCGAGACCGGGAGGCGAGAAGTCCCGCACACGGTCGGTGTTCTCGATGCCGACCATCACGGCCTCGGGCATGTGCCCGGCTGTCACGAGGGCGCGTGCGGCACGCACCACAGGATCGTGGAGGGACTCACCGTCGAGCACCACGACGAGTGGATAGCCCCGGTTCGTGCGCTCGTGCGACTCGGGAAGCGTGACCCGTATGCGTCGGTCCTCGCCGAGCGCGGCCGACTCGATGGTGAAGGCCTCGATGACCGGCTGTGGGGCCTCCTCCACCCCGTCGGGAGTGAGGGCCGGCGCCTGCTGTGCGGACAGGGGACCGGTGTTGACGCCCAACGCGACCGCAACGAGCGTGGCGACCCCCGCGAGGCGGGGCGCCAGGCCTGCGCGGCGGGCGACAGAGGCCTCTGGGTGTTCCGTCATGCCCCGTTTGACGTATCCCCGGCCCATCCCCGTTGCCTCCCTCAGCCTCCCCCGAACAGCCCCCCGAAGAAGTCGCCCTCATTCCACGCCGGCCGCGCTTCCGTCTCGGCAATGAGGTACCCCGTGAGGAAGTTGATTCGCGCGTGGTCCGCTCCGGCCTCGTAGTCGAAGCCCTGCTCGACCTCGTCGAAGGGCGTGTGGTACCTCTCCTGGCGGAAGCCCGTGTTGATGGCGCCACCGTCGAGGGCCGGGTCACCGGTCTCGAAGCCGCTCTTGATGAAGAGGGCGGGGATGCCCTGGCGGATGAAGGCGAAGTGGTCGCTGCGAATGAAGAGGACCTGCTCGGGGATGGGATCGGGGCCGATACCCAAGCCCATGTGGGCCGCCGCCACCGCCACGGACTGTCCCATGCTGGAGTGATCCGCTCCGTACGGCACGATGTCGAGGAGGGGATGGAAAAGGAACGGCATGTCGAGGGAGAAGTTGGCGACGATGCTCGACTGAGGAACGGTGGGGTTGTGGACGAAGTAGTCGGTGCCCAGCAGCCCCCACTCCTCTGCGGTGACGAATAGGAAGAGGATGGAGCGGTCGGGCGCCGCGGGCATGGACGCATACGCCTCGGCGATCTCGAGGACGATGGCGGCCCCGGACGCGTTGTCGTGGGCCCCATTGTAGATGGAGTCGCCATCCACGGTGACGCCGACGCCGAAGTGGTCGATATGGGCGACGTAGGTCACGTGCTCGGCGGAGAGCGTCGGGTCGCTGCCCTCCAGCTTCGCGAGGACGTTCCACGAGTCGACGCCTTCGTGGACGGTGGTGGTGGTCACGGTTACCGCAGCCGGCAGGTTGAAGGCCTGGGCCTCGCTTCGAGCTGCCCGAGCCACGGCGCTGTCCACGGGCGTCGGTGACGCCGCGAACAGGGCCGCCACCGCCGAGTGGTTCAAGGATGCGGATACGCGCATCTGCTCCTCGCCTCGATTGGGCGTTCCGTTCCCATCGAGCCACGCGAAGCTGCCCCGCTTGGCCCGGGCCGCGTTCACGTCCCACCGGAGCCGGGGATCGTCGGGCGCCCAGAAGGTCATGGTGCCGACCGCTCCTCGAGCGAGGGCTTCGGCTCCCTTGGTGGCGCCCGACGAGTAGTACGCGCGCTCATTGCTGGGGAAGGCCGAGGGGGCACCGCTGAGGAAGAGGACGACTCTGCCGTCGACGTCGATGTCTGCGTAGTCGTCGTAGCCCAGGTCGGGTGCGCTTACACCGAAGCCGACGAAGACTACCCCCGCGCTGGAGACGTCCACGGTCTCCCGCATGGGATCGGCGCCGAGGTAGAAGTCGGCGTCGTAGGTGAGGGGTGTGGTCGCTACGGGCGTCTCCACCGTCATCGCGCTCGCCGACTCCACGACGGTGGCCCTCCGAAGCGGGACCGGTTGGCGGTACGTGCCGTCGACGCCGGCGGGTTGCAGCCCCATGGCCCGCACTCTCTCTTCGACGTACCGAGCCGCGCCGGCGAAGCCGGCCGTCCCCGGGGCCCGACCCTTCAGAGAGTCGTGAGCCAGGACGCCGATATGGTGCTCGACGGTCTGGGCCTCGATGCTGGCGAGGGCGGCGGCGACCTCCGGGGCATCGAGGTCGACATCGCCTTGTGGGGTGGAGCAGGCGGCGATGGTGACGAGGGCGAGGACCGGTGCGACGCGACGAGCGAGATCAGGAGTCATGGAGTGGCGCGACCAGGCAGGTGGATCGGTAGGAGGGCAGGCCGATGAGGATGCGGCCTGGTGCCACGTCGGGCAAACCTCTGAGCTCTGTCCCGTCGATCCGGGGTGCTTTCGCGGCGCTCCTTCTCGGTGCGCTGGCCTGCACTGCGGGGCCTCGGGGGAGCGGGAGCGAGACCGGCGCGGATGCGGTCGCTCTTCGCGTCGTCGCCTACAACATCAAACACGGCCGGGGTATGGACGACGTCGTGGACCTCGTTAGGATCGCCGACGTCCTCCGCTCGTTGAACGCCGACGTCATCGCCCTCCAGGAGGTCGACGACCGCACGGACCGCACCGGCGGGGTGGATCAGGTTGGCGTCCTCGGCGAGCTCCTCGGCTACCGCGGCGTCCACGGACCGCACCGACCCTATCAGGGCGGGCACTACGGGAACGCCGTCCTCACCCGGCTGCCCATCGGCACGACCATCACGCATGCCATCCCCTCTGCTTCGGGAAGCGCCCTCGCCGTCCTCGAGGTGGAGGTCGTGACGGAGCGAGGGCCGGTGTCGGTGGTGTCTGTCCACCTGGCCGGCTCCCCCGATGAACGCATGGCCCAGGCCGACGTCATCACGGAGCTCTTCGCCGGGCGGTCGAAGCCGGTGGTCCTGGCCGGAGACTTCAACGGCCGGCCCGACGACGCCGTGGTCGAAGCCCTTCGTAGCCGCTGGATGGTCCTCGAGAAGTCGGGCGCGCGCCTCACCTATCCTGCCGACGAGCCCGATCGGGAGATCGACTTCGTGATGATTCAACGAGACGCCCTCCTTCAGCCGATGCGCCACGTCGTCGCGCCTGAAGCCGTCGCCTCCGACCACCGCCCCCTCATTGCCGATTTCCGCTTCGGCACCTCATCCCCGAGCCCCGCCCCACGCCATGAAGCTCCTCCTGTGTAGTGACATCCACCGAGATCACGCCGCCGCCCGCTCCCTCGTCGAACGAAGTGGCGACGCCGACGTCATCGTCTGCGCAGGCGACCTGGCGGTGATGCGCGAAGGGCTCCAGCCGGTTGTGGACCTTCTGTCTGCGGCTCGCTGTCCGGTCGTTCTCGTGCCCGGCAACGGGGAGTCGTACGAGGAACTGGCCGCCGCGTGTGAGGCGTGGGACGATGCCTACGTGCTCCACGGCACCGGGTGTGAAATCGAAGGCACCCCGTTCTGGGGTCTCGGCGGGGCTGTGCCGGTGACGCCCTTCGGTTCGTGGAGCTACGACTTCACCGAGGAGGAGGCCCGCTCCCTTCTCGCCGACTGCCCGGAGAGGGCCGTCCTCGTCACGCATTCGCCGCCCCTCGGTCACGTCGACACCGCGGGTGGGGGCGAGCATCTGGGTAGTCGAGCCGTGCTGGAGACCATCGAGTCGATGGAGCCTCGCCTCGTCGTGTGCGGCCACATCCACGCATGCTGGGAGGAGGAGTCGGCGGTCGGTCCGACCCGGATCGTGAACGCCGGCCCCCGGGGGGTATGGGTCGAGCTTTGATCACCACCTCTTGCCGAGGTCTGCTCAGTTAAACAATGTTTCAAAACACTGTTTCAGTCGGGACGGGGTGGATGGTTGTCCGTTTCGGTGGCCCATGGATCCGTGACGTGAGGAGGAGTGATGGGCGGACGTGACTATCTGGGTGAGTTCGAGTTGGTGGTCCTGCTGGCGCTGGCCCGCCTGGGGCCGGGGGCGTACGGCGCATCGATCCATGCCGAAATCCTCGACCGGACGGGGCGCGACGTCTCCATTCCCTCGGTTTACGTGACGCTGAAGCGCATGGAGAAGAAGGGACTCGTGGTTTCGTCGATGGGTCACTCGGACGCCGACGTCGCTCGCCCCACCCGGAACTACCATCTCACCGATGAAGGACGGGACGCTGTCGAGCGTTCCCGTGCGCTCTTCGAGCGCCTCTGGGACGGTGTCTCCCTGACCGAAGGGGCCGGATCGTGACGCGCCGTCCTCCGAGCGACGCCCTCCCATCCGCTCTCGCCCGATTCGTGGCCGGCATTGGTGTCCATCGCGACGACCGGCCCGCCGCCCTCGCCGATCTGGAGGAGCGCTTCCGCTTGGTCGCGTCGGAAGAGGGGCAGGGAGCGGCCCGTCGCTGGTACTGGTGGCAGGCACTTCGAGGCATCGCTCATCGAATGCGGCCCGACCTCGACGTCCTGAGCCAGAGGAGTTGGGCAGGCATCCTGGGCGACATCCGCCTACGTGGACGCGTGCTCGTGCGTCGACCGGTGTACTCCATCGGCGTGATGGGTACGCTGGCCCTCGGATTGGCATCGGCGACCCTGGTGGGAGCACTGGCGTGGACGGTGTGGCTGTCGCCGCTCCCCTTTCCGGACCCCGACAGAGTGGTACGCCTTCTCGAGGTCGAGCCTCTCGATCCCGAGGCCGGACCCGACGCGGAAGCGACGCGGTGGCGGCTCGCACCGCCCCTCCTCGAGGATCTGCGTGACCGGGAGTGGACCACCGTCGCGGCGGTGGCGGGCGTCGCGCGCAACGTCTTCGACTGGCAGCGAGAGGGGGAGTTGAGCCGGCTCACCGGGATCGCGGTCTCACCGGAGTTCTTCGAGATCACGGGAGTGCGGCCCCTCCACGGTCGCACGATCAGCGACGATCCCGACGCCCTCGAGGTCGTGCTCACCGATGCGCTCTGGACCCGGGCGTACGGTGCCGATCCGTCGGTAGTGGGCCGAGAGACGATGGTACTCAACGGCGAGTCGTACTCGGTTGTCGGCGTGGTGGTTCTGCCGTCACCCTACCCCGGCTCGGGCGACGTGCTACTTCCCCTGTCTTGGTCGGAAGAACAGATGAGTACGGGCATGCGAGGCGCGCGCTATCTGGATGTCATTGCTCGGGTGAGGCCGACCTTCGCAGTAGCCGACGCGGCGGACGAGATGGCCTTGGCCGTCGCGGAGGCGGGACGGATGCACCCGAATCACGCCGGGTGGAGCGGCGACGCGGCGATCCTGAGTAGCGAACTCATGGAGCCGTATCGAGGCGTCCTGGCCATGCTCCTCGCCGCCGGTGTCACCTTCCTCCTCCTTGCCGTGGTGAACGTGGCAGGGCTGGTCACGGCACGGAGCGTGGACGCCGACGTGGATCGCGGTGTGCGACTCGCCGTCGGGGCATCCCACGGCAGGCTCATGCGTGAGAGTATCATCGAGAGCACTCTGCTGAGCGTCTCCGCCGGGCTCGCCGCCGTCGCCCTCGCCTTCTGGCTGCTCCCGGTGGTGAGACGACTGGTCCCCGCCGACGTCCCGCGCGTCGAGCTGGTCGAGCTGTCATGGCCCGATGCCCTCGGCGTCCTGGCGGTCGCCCTTGTCGCAGGCGTCGTCATTGGCGGCGTATCCCACGCTGTCGCGCGACGGACACCGGTGAGCGCTCGGCGGAGCAGGGGCGGGACGGCGCGCGCCGGGGGGCGCAACGCGGTCGTCGCAGGGCAGGTGGCGCTCACCGTTCTTCTCGCCAGCGCCGGGGCGGGCGTGCTGGCCACATCCGTTCGCCTGCAAAACGTCGACATCGGCTTCGAGCCCACCGGCGTGTCGTCGACTCAGGTCATGCTGACCTCCGACCGATATCCCGACAGGGACGCCCGGCGACTCTTCTGGAGGAATCTCCTGGACGAAGTCGATGGACGGGGCCTGACGGCCGCGTTCGGAACCAGTCCTCCCATGGCAGGCGTGAACATGCCGTGGGGGTATCGGGCCGATCCCACCGACGATCAGTCGTTCGCCCAGTACCACATCGTCAGTCCCGGCTACTTCTCCGTCCTGGGGATCGAGACCCTGGAGGGACGGACCTTCACCCCGGCCGACGATGAGAACTCACCCGGCGTCGTGGTGGTGAACGAGGAGCTGGCCCGTGAGCACTTTCCCGACGGCGATGCCCTGGGCCGACGCATCGAGGTTGTGGCTGTCGAGAAGATCATCGTCGGCGTGGTGGAGGGAGTCCGTCATTTCGGGCCGGACCGGGATGTGCCGCCGGAGATCTACGCGCCGTACGCCCAAGATCCCTGGCCCCACGCCCAGATCATCGTTCCCGGCGATCCTTCCGACTTCGCCGGAGCCGTGGCGTCCATCGCCGATGCCGTCGATCCGAATCTTGGACTGCCACCCCTCGCCGCCTACGACCGTTTCGTGACCGAGTGGTTCGCCGGACTCCACCTCCAACTCGTCATCGTAGGCATCCTCTCGACCGTGGGCACCCTGCTGGCGACCCTCGGACTGTACGCCCTCGTGGCGTATCGGGTGAGCGCCCGGCGGCGGGAGATCGGCGTTCGGCTGGCCCTGGGAGCGACGGCCTCACGGGTCTTCGTCGGCGTCGTCCGCCACGGTCTCTCCGTCGCCTTGGCGGGCCTGGCGGTCGGGCTCGCCATCTGGTACGCCACTAGCCCGCTCACCCGAGAATGGCTGGGTGATGGTCAGCCCCAGAGCGGGTGGATTCCCCTGCTCGTCGCGGTAGCGGTCGCGGCGACCTGTGCCCTTGCGACGGCCCTGCCCGCCCGCGTCTCCGTCCGTGTGGACCCCGCTCAGACGTTGAGAGAAGAGTAGTGCCATGAAACAGCGGGGCGTATCTTCGCGTAGGACCCATCGGACGACGCGCCAGACGGTGCGAGAGACATCCGGGTATCTGGCGGAGACAGGGAGACGACAATGATGAGGTTTGCGGCGGGGCTCACAGCTACCGGAATCATCGGCTTTCTCCTGCTCGAAGCCCTCAAGATCCTCATGGTGCCCATCACGGCCTGGGTCATGGGACTTCTCGCCATGGCGCTGAAGGTTCTCCTCGTCGGGCTTGTGGTCGCAGCGGCTGTTGGCGCGGTGGGATTGGGGGTCTACGTCTACCGGCGCACGCAGAGAGCCGGCGTCGACGCCTGACCGCTCCCTGGGCCTTCTCCTGCCCAGCTGAATGCACAACGTTTAAGGGTTCGCGGTTGTCCGTGTAGTTGTCGGGTCAGCCCGACTCGTCCAGCCTCCCGATGTGGAGGCTTCTTTCCGTCCCCCCGGCTCCGATCTTGGATACTTCTCCTCGGCGACTCTCGCCTGCGGCCCGCGTGCTCCTGGCACTGGCGGCCACCTGGCCACTCCTGCACGCCGGCGCCCTGTCCGGCCAGGAATCGGTGCGCCTCTCCGCAGGTGACTCGATACGGGTCGACGGCGAGATCGTGGGCCGCATCCTGTCCATCACCGGGCCCAACATGACCCTGGTGAGTCGGGAAGCTCCACGGTGTCGGGCCGGCGAGATGCACGGCGACCGTCCCATCTGTGATCCGGCGCCTCTCATTCGGCACTCCATGGATCTCGGCGACGTCGTCATCGAGCGTCGCGCGGAGAAGTCTCACCTCATGCTCCGGACTCTTGCAGGGGGTGTCCTCGGTGCAGGTGCTTTTGGAGCGGCGGGCTATTTCATCGGGCCCAGCGTAGGATTTGGTCGGGTGGAAGGCTGCCTCCTCAACGACTCCAACATCACGTGCAAGACGGGCGAACAGCGGTACACGCAGGAGGAAATCGATCGCCGGCAAGAGGCTTCCGACCACAAGTGGGGCGCCATCTTCTTCGGCGTCATCGGGGGCACCGCCACCGGCATCCTCGTCAACAAGCTTTCGGTCGGCTGGGTGCGGATTCAGCCTATTCTCTCTGCTGGTGAGGAAGACCCGTGGGGATTGAGCGTGACCATCCCCTCACGCTGAGGTCCCTCCTTCTGCTGGCCGGGCTGCTGCCCGTTCAGGCCCAGATCGAGGCGCAGCCCCCGCCACAGGTCGGCGGGTCGTCAAGCAGGCCGGTGGAGATCACATTCGTCGACGCCGGGCAGGGTGACGCCGTCGTCATCCAGGGCCCTACCGGGGAGGCGATCATGGTCGATGCCGGATCCGCGAGCCCCCTCCAGGCCCTGTCCCGGCTGGGCGTCGACTCCCTGGGCCTCCTCGTCGCCAGCCGCCCCCACCGCGATCATATCGGTGGTATGGATGCGGTGCTCACGGCCCGCCCCGTCGCCCGGTACCTCGATTCGGGTGCACCTACGGAGTCGCCTGTCCACGAGCGACTCCATGCCACGCTCGAGCGCCTCCCGGCCGTCGAGCGGCTCTCCCCCGCCGACACCGCGTTTCGCGTCGGCGCACTCACCATCGAGGTCCTGGCGCCAGGCGACCCCCACGCGGGATCGGTGGGCCTCGTCGTGCGGCACGGAGCGTTCTCGGTGCTCCTCCCCGGCGACGCGGAGCGGGAGGAGCTGGCGACGTGGCTCCGCCGAGGGTTGGTGCCCGACGTGACCGTCCTGAAAGCGTCGGACCACGGTAGTCGGGGCGGCTTCACCCATGCCTTCGTCGACGCGGCTTCACCCGAAGTGGTCGTGATCTCCGTGGGCGGCGAGAACATCAGGGGACTCCCCCGACCCGAAGCGCTGTCGGCGTATCGGCAGCACGCCGGCCACGTGCTTCGGACCGACCTGGACGGTCACATTACCGTGCGCGGATTTCCTGACGGCCGGTATGACGTGCTCACCGGGGAGACGCTGGACGACCGACAGCCTCGAGCCGAGCCGCAGCACGACTCCGCCCCGTCGGCCCTTGACCCTCCGGGCCCCGACGAGGCAGCCCCGGACACCGCCGGGCCCATCTCCATCGAAGTGGTCATCGCGGCCCCCGGCACCCGGCCCGGCGATCTGAACGGCGACTATGCCACCATAACCAACCGCGGCGACGAGACCCTGGATCTCTCGCGGTGGAGTCTCTGCGACCTCACCACCCGGTGCTTTCGCTTTCCGGCGGGGACGGCCCTGCGCCCGGGCCGCGACGTGGTGGTCTACACCGGGTACGGCCTGCCGGACGGGGTCTCGTTCTTCATGAACAACGATCGGCGGGTATGGAACGAGAACGGCGACGAGGCCACGCTATACGACCAAGCCGGCCGCACCGTGGTGCGGCACGTGTACTGATGCCGCCGGTGCGACCGGCCAGTGACCGCGGAAAGCCCTACAGCTTGATGACCAGCGTGAGCGTCACGACGCTATCGATTTCGTCGCTGGGGGTCAGCACCGTCGTGCCTGTCGGCGCGCCTCCGCCATCGAAGAGTGGCACGCCCAGAAGCGACGGCTTGTTGTCGAAAAGCAGCTGAAGAGAGGTCTTCAGCGCGAGGCGATCGGACATGGCCACCGAGAGGGAGTTGAGCCAATCCGCTCTAAAGTCGTCCGTGTCCTCCACGTTCTCGTCGGCGACCAACACCGAATTGAACTCCGTGGTGGGTGACAGTTGACGCATCACCTCCACCGAGAAGCGGATACCTCCGAAGCCGTCGTCGGCCCCGGCCACCGGGCTGACGTCCTTTTGGATCGTATACGTGGCACCGATGTCCGTCTTGAATCGCGAGGTCTCGCCATCGACCCATGCGTTCCCGACGCCGGCGACCAGCGCGTATCGATTCTGGATCCCGGCGAAGGTGTTCCGGTCCCACCCGACGCCGCTGAACCCATAGGCGGTTCCGAACGAGCGGTCGTACCGGCTGCGCAGGAAGTAGCTTTCCGCCGTGAGTTCGGAGTCGGTCTCCTCTACGACGGTGAAGTTCGAGGGCGTGCCGGTCGCCGTCAGAGTGCGGAACGACGTCTCTCCGCGGATTCCCCCAAGCTCGATCTTGAACGCGTTGACCCCTTGGGTGCCGGTGAGGGCTGACTTAAGGCCCAGGGTGCTGGACGAAGCGTTTCCGGAGGTGGATACGAAGCTGAGATCGGTGCTGTTCTCCCAAGCCCAACCGCCCTCCTGGGCGATGGCGTCATCGCCACTCGACAGGCCGATTGCGACAGCGGCCAGCAGCGCGACCGCCATCTTCCGCCCCCAGCGGTCCCCGTCTTGGGTTCGGGTCCAGGACCAGGGATGGTGGGGGCTGATGCCCTCGGCCCCCGAAGTTCGGGGCCGCGCCTGCCCTGAGATGATACGCCTACGTTGGAGCTCTTTTCGGGCTCGACGGATCCAGGTCGCGACGCACAGGGAGGTGGGACCCACGGGGTGGGGCTTGAGGCGGGTCTCGAAGCCTACCCCTGCCGACAGTCGGGTCGGGGACTGGCTGGCCAGGTCGGCTAGGGTCCGAACTCCCACGGCCTCGAGGATTGGTAGATCCTCGACGCGAACGATGGTGGAAAGGTCTGAATGATTCATGGTCGGCTCCTCAGCTCTGCGCCCGGAGGGCGTCGCGAATCTCGGTCAGGAGCACTTCTTCGGCGGAGGGTGCCGGCGGAGCCTTCGGTGCTTCCTCCTCCTGACGCTTCATCTTGTTGAAGTTGCGGACCACCATGAACACAGCGAAGGCGACGATCAGGAAGGACACGATCGAGTTGACGAACATGCCGTAGTTGATCGTCACCGCCCCCGCTTCCTGGGCCGCCTCGAGGGTCGAGTACGGTCCGGGCGCTACGCCTTGCTGCAGCGTGATGAAGAGGTCGGTGAAGTCCACGCCTCCCATGAGCATGCCGACAGGCGGCATGAGTACGTCGTTGACGAGTGAGGTTACCACCGTCCCGAAGGCGGCTCCGATGATGATACCCACGGCCATGTCGAGCATGTTGCCCTTGACCGCGAATTCCTTGAACTCCTTCAGCATGTCTGTCGTCTCCGTTCTTGGCGCGATCATCGAGCGGCTGAACGGTTCAACCCGCCATCGATCGTGCGCCGTCGAAGTCGTAGACCGGAGCGTGGCGAGAAAGTCACATCCTCACGGCCCCAGGGGGCGCCTCGCTTGCGCTCCGGCGTCGGGATGTGACTTTGCTGGCCGACGGACGGTCAATGGCCTCAAGGAGAACGCTCCACAACGATGACGTTGGAATTCGACCTGACCGACGAGGAACTGCTGGAGATCGCACGGGAGGCCCCCGAGGGAGACAGTCGCCCCTTTGCCGAGCTCGTGCGCAGGCACCAGCAACGGGTCTTCACCAATTGCCGATATCTCACCGGATCACCGACCGACGCCGAGGACCTGGCTCAAGAGGTGTTCGTGAAGGCGTACTTCGGTCTGGCCGGATTCGAGGGGCGAGCCTCGTTCGAGACCTGGATCATCCGCATCAAGACCAACCATTGCATCAACTTCGTGAAGAAGAAGCGCATCGATACCGTCGACGTGGAGCCGGCTGCCGCGGCCAATTCGGCGGCAAGGGGGCCGGAAGTGGAGCGCCGGATGGAGCGCCAGGCAACCAAAGCTCGAGTGGGCGCCGTGCTCCTCGAGATGACCGAGACCCTCCGCGTCCCACTCATCTTGCGAGACATGGACGGGCTGTCGTACGACGAGATCGCAGAGGAGCTGGACATCGGCCTGTCCGCCGTGAAGATGCGGATCAAACGAGGTCGGGAGGAGTTTCGGCGCCTCTTCGCCGAAATCCACGCAGACCGAGCGGTGGGGTGAGCCGTGGCTGACGAGCCCGCCCCTGACCTCGAGGACCTCGGCGAACCCATCGCCGAGCTCCGGGAGTTGAGCCACGAGCCTCCGCCGGGCTTCGTGGCTCGGCTCCTCGACCGACTGCGCCGTCGGGACCTGAGTCGTCAGCTTACCACCCTCGGCTGGACGGGCTTCGGAGCCGTCTTCGTCGAGTTCCTGAAGTTGGTTTTTTCCGCATTCGAACCGAGCCCACGCGACGAGGGAGGACCCGAGTAATGCAGCAAGTCCAAGATCAGTTGATCGCCACCTACCAGGGAGTCATCGACTCCCTTATCGCGTGGACGCCACGGGTGCTCCTGGCCTTCGTCCTCGTCGTCGTCGCCCTGGCCGTCGCGAAGATCGTGGAAAGGGTGGTGCGAGCCGTGATGACCCGTCTCCGCTTCGACACGCTTACCGAGCGGATGGGCCTCGATCAGGCGATGCAGAAGATCGGCGTCCGAGAGTCGTTGAATCAGGTGGTGCCGCGCATCATCTACTACCTGCTCCTCATCCTCTTCGCGAAGACTGCGGCCGATTCCCTGGGACTGGCTGCGATCTCCGACGCCATCGGCGCCTTCATGGCGTACCTGCCCAACGTCGTGGCTGCCGTGCTGATTCTGGTGCTGGGGAGCACTGCGGCCCAGTTCGCCGGTCGGGCGGTATCCGAATCGGCGGCCAACAGCGGCATCGAGTTCGCCGGCTCGTTGGGCTCCGTGGTCTCCGGCGTTCTCATGTTCGTGCTAGGCATCATGGCGGTGAGCCAACTGAAGATCGACACGGAGATCATCCGCGTCGTTACTTCGGCGGTCCTGGCCGGGATGGCGTTGGCCTTCGGCCTCACGTTCGGACTGGGAAGCCGCGACCTTACGCGAAATATCCTCGCCGGCTTCTACGCGCGGAAGACTTTCAGAATCGGAGAGATGATGGAAATCCGTGGAGAGCGCGGAGAGCTCAAGACCATCACCCCGACCCAGACGCTCCTGCAGCAGGGCGACCAGGTCGTCGCCGTGGCCAACTCGGTCTTCCTGGACGACGTGGTGAAGCAGTAGGCCTCGTTGGTCAGCCCTGCTCGGGGTCCGGCGGGGCGGGCCCCCGACCTCAGCGCACCGGCGCCCAGAACAACGTCATCTCGTCGAGGCGAACATCGGTCCGCTCGAGGGGGATCTCGAACGGCTCGATCTCCGAGGCTTTCTCCTTCCACTCATCCCAGATCTCGTCGAGTTCATTGGTCAATTCGTCCTCGAGATCCTCGATGACGGCCTGCTGTTCGTCGGCCTTTTCCTGGGCGCTCTTGAGTCGCTCCTGGGTCCGGCGGGTCTGGGAGCGCCGCGAGGCGATGCCCGAGAGCCCGCTCACCCTGCGGCGCCCACCTAGGAACATGGACAGCACCTGTCCGGCGCCGGCAATGACCTCCTGCTGCCTCCGCTGGCCCACGTCCACGCCGAGTTCCCGGATCCGGCGCTCGGCCTGAGCGACACGCTTCTTGGCGCTCTCCACTTTCCGCTCGTACCGGTCCCTCAGCTTGTCGGCGTCCCCGTCGGCGGCGTCCTCGGCGGCAGCCAGACAACGCTTTTCGAAGTCCTCCTTCGACTCCCCGGGCCGTGAGTAGAGCTTCAGCGCCTTGTTGCGGAACAGCTCCAGCGTCTCGTTGCGAAAGAGGCGCTCCTCAAGGGCTTTTTCGGCCTCCTTGAAGTAGGCCTTCTTGTCGACTTGTGCCTTCGGGAGGGCGTACCGAGCCTCCTCGGGAGCCCTGGCACTGAAGTCCCGCTGGTCGAAGTCGACCCCGACGGCGGCGTCGGCATCGAACGTGGCGCGGAGGGGGAAGACGACGGCCTCCCATTTCTCTTCGTGCCGCACGTCGCCGACGCGTTCGTCGAAGAGCATGCCGATTCGCGTCGCGACTCCGGGCTCCAGACGCTTCCCCACGGGATCGACGCCGACGTCTCTCGCCCAGGGGGCGCCAGGGTCCAGGTACCGGACCTTCACGCCCGTGGCGACCTTCGGCGGCACCGTGCTCTCATCCTCGTCCAGCTCCGGGGTGGCCGCCGCGTCGCTCGGTTGTGGGGGATCGAAGACGGCGTCGGCCGGTTTGAGGCGCAGGAGCTCGGCCCGGGTGAGGGGACCCCGCAGATACGACATGGCCCACCGTGTGGTGAAGAGGGTGGGGGTCGCCGACTTGGCGCTCTTGAGAAGAAACTCCCGCTTCCCGAGCTCGCCGATGCGGGCATCCCATGCCGAGACGTCCACGTCTCCAGAGGCCGACCGCAGGCCTTCGATGATGCGGGCCTTGTCGCGCTCGGTCTGGAGGCGCCCCACCATCCAGGTGCCGGCGTTGGACATGAGCTTGTAGTCCAGGTCGACGGGGTTCTGCGTGGCCATGACCATGCCCACTCCGTGGGCCCGGGCCTGCTTGTACAGCGTCAGGATCGGGCGCTTCGTGGGAGGCTCGGCCGTCGGAGGCGCGAACCCCATGACCTCGTCGGCGTAGATGAGCGCCTTCAACTCGGACGTGCCCGGCAGCTTGCGCATCCAGGTCACGAACTTCGTGAGCAGAAGCGTGACGACGAACATCCGCTCTGAATCGGAGAGGTGGGCCAGGTGGATGATGCTCGCCCGCGGGCGCCCGTCCGGTGCGTGGAGAAGGCCGCCGATGTCCAGCGGCTCTCCCGTCATCCACTCCGCGAATGAAGGCGATGCCATGAGCCCGTTGAGCCGCATGGCCAGCTTCATCCGGTCCTTCTCGGGATAGAAGGTGTCGAGTTCGAAGACCCCGAGCTTTCGCATGGGCGGGCTCTGGATCTGGAGCAGCAGCGTGGGCAGGTCCAACGAACGACCGTCCTGCCACGCGTGCTCGACCAGGTTCGAGATCAATATGTGTTCACGGCTGGTGAGAGGATCCGAGTCGATCCCGGCCATCACCAGGAGGCCCGATACGAGGCCCTCGATCTCGTCGCGGATCGTCTCGCCATGTTCGTCGAACGAGACATCCGGTGGGCTCAGGTCCCCCACCATGTTGAGGGGGATACCGGCGGTGGAACCGGGCGTGATGACCCGCACGTCCACACCGTCCCGGAGAGCCCGCAGGTCGTCGGAGCCGAGCCCCGAACCGTCGAGGCCCTTCTCCCACTTCGTTGCCTCCTTCGCGGCCAACTCCCCGGCGGAGATACCCTTCCTCTTGGCCTCCCCTTCGTCCACCCACGGCTCGAAGTCCTCGGGATCGAAGGAGGGGAAATTGAGCAGGAGATTTCCCATGTCCCCTTTCGGATCGAGAATCAGAACGGGGACCCCGGAAGCCAGGATCTCTTCGACCAGGACGATACCAAGGCCGGTCTTGCCAGACCCGGTCATCCCGACGATCACGCCGTGGGTCGTGAGTCGGTCACTGTCGAGTTCGAGGCGTTCGTCCTTTCGTTCCCCCGACTCGGGGTCGAGGACTTGGCCGAGGTAGAGCGATCCTGGCTTCCGGGTCATCAGCAACTCCGCGTTGCGACTTCGTGAGACGTTAGTCGTTGACGCCGAAAGCGATCTTCACCGTCGTCTTGTAGGCCGAGATCTTACCGTCCCGGACCTGTGCCGTCATCGACCCGACCTGAATGCCGGTGATGTGCTTGACGCTCTTGCTGGCGACCCGCACGGCTTCGTCCGCGGCCTGGGTCCAGCCTTCTTCGGACGTGCCGACGACCTCGATGACCTTCGCTACCTGATGCTTCATGGTGACTCCTTTGGGATGCGCAGAGTGGTGTCTGCTGTTGTTACTCGGCGGGAATGCGGAGCGTCTGCCCCGGGTAGATGAGATTCGGGTCCTTCAGCATGGGCTGATTCGCCTCGAAAATCTCCGTGTAGCGCTTCGCGGCGCCTAGCTGGTCCCGAGCGATCGCGCCGAGCGTGTCGCCCTTTTGCACCGTGTAGAACACGGCTTCGGGTGCCGGCTCCACGACTTCCATCCGGTCATCGACAGCCTCGACGCCCGCGCAGTTCCCGATGGCCAGGATCGCGTTTTCCTTGACCTTCTGGCTCGGAGCCGTGCCCCAGACCGTCGCTACGCCGTCATCAT